>JBGPOV010000086.1:0-15323 GCA_041488255.1 Gammaproteobacteria bacterium
CTGGTGAGAATCTGCTCGAAGTCGGACACCGACAGCGAATCCAGCTCGACTCGGATCGGGAAGCGGCCTTGCAACTCGGGAATCAGGTCCGACGGCTTGGCGAAGTGGAAGGCGCCGCTGCCGATGAACAGGATGTGGTCGGTCTTGATCATGCCGTACTTGGTGGACACCGTCGTGCCTTCCACCAGCGGCAGCAGGTCGCGCTGCACGCCCTGGCGGGAGACGTCGGGGCCGGCCACCTCGGAGCGGCTGGCGATCTTGTCCATCTCGTCGATGAACACGATGCCATTCTGCTCGACGTTGCGCAATGCGCGCGACTTGAGATCCTCGTCGTTGATCAGCTTGGCCGCTTCTTCTTCGGTGAGCAGCTTCATCGCATCTCCCACCTTGAGCTTGCGCAACCTGCGGCGGCCGCCGCCCAGATTCTGGAACATGCTCTGGATCTGGGACGTGAGCTCCTCCATGCCGGGCGGGGCGAGGATCTCCATCTGCGGTTGCACGGCGGCGATCTCGACCTCGATCTCCTTGTCGTTGAGCTCGGCCTCGCGCAGCTTCTTGCGGAACTTCTGCCGGGTGCTGCTTTCCGGCTCCTCGGCAGGCGAGCCGAAGCCGACACTGCGCGCCGGTGGCAGCAGCGCATCGAGGATGCGCTCCTCGGCGAGCTCGACGGCGTGCGACTGCACCTTGCGCGTCTCCTGCTCGCGCGCCTGCTTGATCGCGGTTTCCGCCAGGTCTCGGACGATGGCATCCACGTCGCGGCCGACGTAGCCGACCTCTGTGAACTTGGTAGCCTCGACCTTGATAAACGGGGCATCGGCGAGCCGGGACAGCCGCCGCGCGATTTCGGTCTTGCCCACGCCGGTGGGCCCGATCATCAGGATGTTCTTGGGCGTGATTTCCTGGCGCAGCGGCTCGGCCACCTGTTGTCTGCGCCAGCGGTTGCGCAGCGCGATCGCCACCGCGCGCTTGGCCCGATCCTGTCCAACGATGTGCTTGTCGAGCTCGTGGACGATCTCTTGGGGGGTCATGTACATGGAAGTGAATGGGTGAATGGGTGAATGGGTGAATGGGTACTTATAACATCCAGACGAAGGACTGCCCGGCGTACTGGCCGGCATCGCCGGCGGTCACTCATTCACTCATTCACCCATTCACTCCGTCACTCGAGAACCTCAATTATGTGCTGCTGGTTAGTATAGATGCACAGATCGCCGGCGATGGCCAGCGCCTTCTTCACGATCTCCGCCGGCGCGAACTCGGTATTGTCCAGCAAAGCCTTCGCGGCCGCCTGCGCGTACGGCCCGCCACTGCCGATGGCGACCAGCCCCTGCTCGGGCTCGAGCACGTCGCCGTTCCCCGTGATCACCAGCGAAGTCTCGTGGTCGGCCACCGCCAGCATCGCCTCCAGCCGGCGCAGGATCCGGTCGGTGCGCCAGTCTTTCGCGAGCTCAACCGCCGAGCGCAACAGGTGACCTTGGTGCTTTTCCAGCTTGGCCTCGAAGCGCTCGAACAAGGTGAAGGCGTCGGCCGTGCCGCCGGCGAAGCCGGCCAGGATCTTGTCATGATAGAGGCGCCGGACTTTGCGCGCAGTCTGCTTGATCACCACGTTGCCGAGCGTCACCTGGCCGTCGCCGCCGAGGGCCACGTTCGCCCCGCGGCGCACAGATAGGATGGTCGTGCCGTGATAGGAGTCCATGCTGGATATCGAACCGACAGGATTGGGGGCAGATGGGGCCCAAAGGGCCCGATTCAAGCGGCTCCCGGCCGCAAGCGCGGAGAACCCAGGCGCCGCGACGACGAGCCGGACCGACGGGTCAACCGGGCCGCCGTACCGGTACGAGCTCGACGCTCGGATCGAGGCTGAGCGTGGACAGGAACGCCGCTACAAGGCTGTTCGGGCGAATCAAGCGCACGGTCTTGCTGCTCCAAGCCAGAGCGTTGACCAGATTGGCGAAAGCGGTCCCGCAACTGAAATCCATCCGGCGCAGCTGGGCCAGGTTGATGTTGACATATTGCCGCTCAGCACCGAAGGCCCGCAGCTCGGCCAGCTGGGAGTCGGCGCTACCCGCCATCTGGCCGGTCAGATTGAACGCCTCCGGTCCAGGTTGATAGCGCGGCTCGTCGCGCTTCTCCTGCCGGCTGGTGAGCGCTACCGGCATCATGACCGGCTGCCATACAGGCGGGGAGGTGCCGGCCGCCAGCGCGTACTCCAGCGCGACGCGCACGAAGTCCCTCTGCTGCCCACGCAGGCGGTACAGCTCGAGGAGCAGCGACCAGTACGCCTCGACCGACGCGTTGCCATGCGCAGCTTCACGCAGCAGATCCGCGAGGTGATCGCCCCCTGTGAGCAGCACTGCGTTGCCGTTGAGTGGAAGCAGACGCAGGAGTTCCAGGAGGGCGGCGCAGCCCTCGGCGTCCAGCGCGGCCATACGACTCACGTCCAGGTGCACGGTGGAGAGATTGCGCGCTGCCGTGCGGATCCGCTCCAGGTCGCGCCCGCGGCTGGCATCCAGCGCGCCGGCCAGCTCGAAGTACCCGGGGCCGCCGGGGCGAACCTCGGCCGGCAGGCGCGCCATCTCCTCCTCGTTCAGCCACGCCGGTGCAGGCATGCCGAACCGGGTCTCGAAGCGTTGCGTCAGCGCTTCGAACGGCCTCCACTCCCCGCGCGCGCGCAGCAGGTCGAACAGCATGAACCACAGCTCCGGGCCGTTCGACTCCACCGTGTCCGGCTCGAGTATGCTGCGCAGGAAGTCAGCGGCGTCTGCCTCGCGCCCGATCGCGTATAACACCGCGGCTTCCTGCGCGGGAGGAAGGTTATGGGACAGTGGTTGGGACAGGGGAACGCTGGACAGTTTCATCGCTTGACGACCCGCGAGCAGAGACCTGACTTGGGGTGTGATTGTTAGCACTATTAACGGTCCCGGATATAGCGGGCTTGAGTGTACTCGATATTGACCCCTGACTAAGCAATCCCGGCCAACGCTCCGGTGAGGCGCTGGCGAGCAGTGGTATCATCGAACGCGATACTCTCCGATGCCCCGACGGGGCAACACCAACCACTCGTTTCCCACCCAAGCCCGGATGACCGCCCTCGCTTCATCCTTGTGCGCAGCGGTGCTCCTGACACTATCCGCATGTACTCTGCTCGACAACCCGAAGCCTACCGATCAGACGGCAGTGGTCAAGGATGGGCCGTGGGGTAAGGTGTATCGCGGCGGCTACGTGGAGATCGTTTCGGTCAGTGGCGTCGAGCCCGCCTGGCGCTTGCACTCGGCACTGTCGATCCCGGCCGGAGATCGGTCAGCATGGTTCTACGTCTATCTGTGCAACGAAGACCCAAAGCATTGCATCTCTATCGCTCAGGCGCAGGTTTCATTTCACGCGGAAGCGGGCCACACCTATCGAGCACGCGCGCAAGAGCAGGTGAACGGCAGCAATCGCTTCTGGGTGTGGGTGGAGGACGAGGGCACTGACCAGGCAGTAAGCGAAAAAGTTCTGGGCGCGCCAGGATCCTGAAGCCGCCTAACCTGTTCGAAGTAACGGCCCAGGAAGCAGGGCTGCGATCAGGCGGCCACGGGTGGATGTCCCCGCTCGAGGGCGAAGAACGCAATGCCCGCAATGGCCAGAGTCCACACCACCACGGCGCCGGACGGAAGATCCAACCACGCCGAACCGAACAGCCCGAGCGCGTATCCCAGCGCGGCCACCGCGTAGCCTTTAGCCAGCCGCAAGCGGGGAGCGTTGCGCGTGGCGAGCGCCGGGATGATGAGGGTGGCGAAGACCAGGTACACGCCGACCAGCTGGACCGAGGCCGTCACGCTCAGACCGAACACCAGGTAAAAACCGACTCGCCCGAGCTTGGCCGACCACCCGAACCAGGCCACGAGGACCACCGCGGTCAGGATCGCCACGGCGATGATCTGCTTGCTGCCCACCCACAGGATCTGGCCCACCAGCATGTCCTTCAGGTGCTCGCCGGCCTGTGGGTTGCCCGCGAGAAGCAGGATATCGGCCGTCGCCGCGAGCACAAATACCACGCCGATGATGCCTTCCTGCACGTCTGGCCACTTGCGCTCCGTCCAGGTCAACAACAATGCTCCCAAGAGCGCTGCGCACAGTGCGGAGACTTGCACGGCTATGCCCTCGGGCTCATAGCCGAGAAAGTCCGCCAGCATCACGCCGACCCCGGCGATCTGGGCGATCGCGATGTCGATGAACACGATCCCGCGGGCGAGCACCTGCATGCCCAGGGGCACATGGGTCGCTGCAACCAGCAAGCCTGCCACCAGTGCCGGCAGGACGATGGTCAGGCCTGCCTCGTTCATGCGGGTTTCCTCGCTTTGAGAAGCCGGTTGATCGTGTCGTCGAACAACGAGAACAGGTCCTTCGCCTGCGGCGTGCCGCCCACCGTGTAGGGCAACGTGACGGCGGGGATCTTGGTGCGTTCACTCAACCATTCCACCGCCTTGGCATCCTGGTAGGCGCCGCGCGTGATGGCGTCGGCGGGCTGCGCCTGCAGCTTGGCAAGCAGCTCCGACAAGTATCCCGCGCTGGGCGGTATTCCGGGTTTGGGCTCGACGTCTATGACCTCTTCCATGCCCAGCCAGTGGATGAGATAAGCGCTGTCCTTGTGATAGGGTACCAAACGCATGCCCTTCAGCGGTGCGGCTCGCGTCTCCCACTCAGCGAGGGCCTTCTGCCAGCGCCCCTCGAAGTCTTTTGACCGCGCCTGGTAATACGCCGCATTGCCGTGATCGATCTGGGCGAGCCGCTCACTCAGAGCCCGCGCGACAAGCGCTATATTGCGCGGATCGAGCTGAATATGTGGGTTGCCGTACGGATGCACGTCGCCCTGCGAACGGTCCACGAACTTCGGGACTTCGAGCTTTGTCACGAAGTCGGAGGCCATGAAATAGCCGGGTTGGCCGACTTGTACCTTGCTGTTGCCCGAGGTCTGCAGCAGAACCGGCAGCCAGCCGACTTCGAGATCCGCTCCGGTGCACACCAGCAGGTCGGCAGCGCGGGTGTGCGCAATCAGGCTCGGGCGCGCCTCGATGCGATGCGGATCCTGCAACGCAGTCGTCGCCTGATATACGGACACCTTGTCCCCGCCAACTTCTTTGGCTAGCGCTGCCCACTCGGGTTCGCAGGCGAATACGTCCAGCGCCGCGTGCGCCGAATGGCTGAGGGCGAAGGCCACTCCTGCGGCTGCCAGGAATCTGCAGAGCTTCACTTGTCTGATGGTTGTCATCGTTATCCTCGCCATGGTCAGAACTTGTGCGCGCCGTGCGCGCCCAGGCTCATGATGTACTGGACAAACACTTCGTTGTCGATCACGCCCTGCTGAGCCCTGTCCTGCTGCACTTGCAGCCGGATGCGGCTGAACTCGGAGAGGCTCCAGTCCACCATGGCCGCCGCGCGCCACGGCGTGTAATTGGGCACTGTCGCGCCGATGGCAACGCCTGTAGGTCCAGTGGAGATGCTGCCTTCGTTCAAGCGGTCGTAGCGCAGACCTACCCGCCACTCGGGCACGAACTGGTACACGCCCTGCACGTACCACCCCTGCTGCTTTGCCGTGAATCCTTCGGTGACTGGGCCCACGCCCAGAGTGGAGGTGGTGTCGAAGTCCATGTTGCCCGCGTATTGCCGGTACCACCACTCGGCAACGAACTTGAAGTTGCGATCGACCGGGTTGCCGTCGGGCGCCCACTTGTAGACGAAATCCAGGCCGTAGAGCCGGACGTTGCCGGTGAACAGGTTCGTGGTGCCGGTGGTCTGATCAAGGTCGCCGAAAGGGATGGCGTTGTTTCCCGTGGTGGTTTGGAGGGTGGACGCTCCGACGCGGTAGCTGCCTCCAGTGCCGATGTCGTCGCCGATGTGAGCGTAGACGGTCCAGGATGGAATGCCGTTGCGGTTGAACCCGGTATCGAGCCCGAGTCCGGGTTCGGTCGCGCCGGCTCCGATCTCGGTGCCGAGCTCGACGAACAGCGGCGTAGGGGCGATCCAGTTCAGTTGCAGGCCGGTTTCGGAGAAGTTCGGGCCGAGGAACACGGTCTGCACCAGGGCCGGGTCCTTGAAGTCCCAGGCGTGGGCGTGGATCGAGTTCTCATAGCCGATCGACGAGAAGAACCGCCCCCCCTTCAGGCTCAGTCCGTGACCCAAGGCCAGGGTCTGGAAGAACGCTTCCTCGACTGAAACCGCGCCTTCGGAAAACGCGGCGGTGAACTGGCCGCGGAAGTACGGGTCGACACTGGCGCTGGCGGTGAACTCACTCTCGTCCAGGCTGAAACCGCGCGGCCCGAGGACGTCTCCGTACAGGGGCGCCGGCAGGAAGCCGGTGACGCTGGCGTTTGCCGGATTGACCGAGAAGTTGTTGTAGCTCCCGTTCAGGATCAGGGACAGCGCCGGATTGAAGGCATTCTGCGAGGCTTGCTGCGAAGGGGGCGGCGCGGCCGCGGCTTGAGTGCTCTGCTGGGCTTGCGTGGCGCTCTGCTGCGCTTGCGTGGCTGCGCTCTGCGCCTTCGCGGCGCCTTCCTCCGCCTCCTTCAGCCGCTTCTCGAGCGCCTGGATGCGCGACTCGTAGCTTTCCTTCAGTTCCTGGACCTGTTTGCGGATCTCGTCGAGTTCCGGGTTGCTCTGCGTCTGCGCTCCTGCGGGCAGAACCAATGCGAGCGCTATGGCGCCCGCCATGACGTTCGGTTTGAACATGAGATGCTCTCCCTCTGATTCGTTGAAAAGCCATAGCCGCCCGCTATTTCAGGCGGGCGCGACGACTGCACGAATGCTCAGAGAGAGGTGGGCGGTGCCCGGGAGTTAAATGCGCGGGGAGTTGCGGTGTAGAGGACCTGCGAGCGGTGCGGCGGGAGGCGGACCATGCCGCTCTGCGCCTCGAACGACAGGAGTTTGCCCGCCATCGCGCTGCCGAACTGAGCGGACAGCGCGCACTGCTCGCAGACCTTATGCTGCGGGAGTTGGTTGTCCCGCGTCGCCGGCGGCTTGGCCAGATGCGTCGCCTCGTGCGCGAGCATCGCGTGCTGAGCCAGCAGCAGCGCGAAAGCCAGCAGGACGTGGATCAGGACACGCTTGGCAGCCATTCGGCGTTTGTTCTTGACCGTTCGTTGCGCGGGGGTGCGAGTCTCCTCCCGGCGAAGTCTAGCCCAGATAGGTGGGATTTCAAAGCCAGGCCTTAGGGCCGCCGGCAAGGTCGGCGCAAGGAGACAGGTGCAGCGCGTTAACAGCAGAGCGAAAATGCGCGTGGCGTTGCGGCAACCCCGGGAGCAAGAGCAATGGGCCTTGATCACAGAGCGATACAGTGGTGTCCGCTGCACCGGCGCCGATTCCTGCTTGCCTCCGCAACAGTCGGGGCTGCGCTGTTGATACCCGGCGCAGCGCGAGCCGCCAGCGTCCGCGAGCTTCAAGGCAGCGTAAAGGTCAACGGCAAGCCAGCCACACCGGCTACGCGCGTGGGGCTCGGCGATGTCGTTGAAACCGGGCCCGACAGCAAATTGGTGTTCGTCCTCGGCCAGGACGCGTTCCTCCTGCGCGAGCTTTCCAGTCTAACGCTGGAACGGCCCACATCCAGCAGCAAGGTGGCCACCGCCAGCCTGCGGCTCTACACGGGAGCGCTGCTGGCCGCGTTCGGCGCAGGCCGCCGCCTCATCGAGACCGCCACGGCCACGGCCAGCAGCCGGGGTGCAGGCGCGTACATCGAGGCCAGCGCCGAGCAGACCTACTTCTGTACCTGCTACGGCGTGGTCGAGTTGCGCGACAAGGCTGGCAAAGAGCGCAAGTTGGTCGTATCCGGATACCACACGGCGAACACGATCTACGCGCACGTGGTCGAAGGTCGGTTGATCGCAGGCGCCGTCGTGAAGGACCATACCGACCAGGAGCTGATCATGCTCGACGCTCTGGTCGGGCGGACTTCGCCGATGGTCGAACGGAACCGGGGACTGAAGCAACGCGCACAGCAGGCGCAACCCGAGCACCCGCCTAGGGAGCCGACCGACCAAGACTCGGCAACGCAGCCGCCTGCTGCACCCGAGCTTGCTCTGCCGCCTGCGCCCCCGGCGTCAGGGCCTCAGACGCCCCCCTCCGACACGGAATACCGCCTGCCTCCGCCGCGATTGAACTGAACCTCTCCAGTCTAGAAGTCGTCCAGCGCCGCGTCGCGCGTGAGATGCGAAATATCGCCCCAGCGCTCGACGGACCAACGCGCGTCGTCGAGGTGCACTACGTTTAGGCTGGCGTTGTAAATCGGAAAATCACGCGGCTGCTCCAGCGGTATGCCGAGCACGAACCGATAAAGGGCGTCGAGCACGCCGCCGTGGGTTACCACCACGAGGCGCTCGCCCATGTGCTCGCGCGCCAGGGCGGTGAATACATCTCTTACCCGCTCGTACAGCTGCCGCGCGCTCTCGCCGGCCGGGATTTCCTGGTCCGGGTCGCGCGACCTGAAGCCAGCATAGGGCTTGGGCCAGCGGCGCTCGCACTGCGCTCCGGTGTGGCCCTGGAACAGGCCCAGGTTGCGCTCCCGCAGCCGGGCATCCGCGAGCACAGGGCGACCGGTGTGGTCGGCGATCGGTTGCGCGGTCTGCAACGCTCTGCCGAGGTCGCTGCTGTAGAGCTGAGAAAATGACTCGCGGGCGAGTCGGTCGCCGACCAGCAGCGCCTGTGCCAGCCCTTCCTCGTTGAGCGGGCTGTCCAGGTGGCCCTGGATGCGTCCCTCCGCGTTCCAGGCGGTCTCGCCGTGGCGCAGCACGATGAACTCGGTGGTGCTCATGACGGTGTTGGAGGGGTCACACAGAAGCTAAATCAAGCCGCCAAGACGCCAAGAGAGACGAAATGCCGTACGCAGGCCCGGGTTTCGGATTGGCGAGAAAGACCTACCCACCCTGGTTTGCGCAGACCAGGTTGTTGCGTGACCTTCGTATCCTCGCGTGGTTCAAGACTTGGGTTTGGGTATTCTTGGCGCCTTGGCGTCTTGGCGGCTCGAAGCGGCTCTTTTGGCGCGAGGGTGGGCCGCGTCGTAGACCTTGGCCAGATATTGATAGTCGAGGTGCGTATACACCTGGGTGGTGGAGATGCTGGCATGGCCGAGCATCTCCTGGACCGCGCGCAGGTCGCCGCTCGACTGCAAGACATGCGAAGCGAAGGAGTGGCGCAGCATGTGCGGATGCACGTGCTGGCTGAGGCCCTGGCGGACAGCCCAGGTACCGAGCCGCCGCTGCACGGTGCGGGGTCTGACGGGCAGGCCCGAGTGGTTGACGAACAGCGCCCGCTGCTCCGGCGCGGCCAGCGCGACCCGCGTCGCGAGCCAGTCCTGAAGCGCGCGCTGGGCGAACGCGCCGACCGGCACGACGCGCGTCTTGTTACCTTTACCGGTGACGCGCACGGTGCCGTCCTGGAAGTCGACGTCACCGAGCTCGAGAGCGGTTAGCTCCGACAAGCGCAGACCGGAGGAGTAGAACAGCTCGAACATGGCGCGGTCGCGGATCGTCATCGCGTCGTCCCCGGACAGATCTACCAGGTGTGCCGCCTCGTCGGGCGAGAGCGCGTTTGGCAGGGTTTTGCGCGCCTTGGGCGCCCGGATGCCTTGGAACGGGTTGCAGGCGATCCCGTGGTCGCGCGCCAGGTAGCGGTAGAAGCCGCGCCACGCCGACAGCATGCGGGCCAGCGTTCTGCCCTCCAGTCCCCGTCCATGCAACACAGCGACGAAGCGGCGCGCCTGGTGCGGATGGATGTCCGCGAGCGGGGTGTCGCCGGCCAGCGCGAACAGATTGCGCACGTCGCGCGCGTAGTTCTCCGCTGTGTTCTGGCTCAGGCCCCGCTCGTGGCGCAGGTGAGACAGGAACCCTTCCAGGTAACGGTGGTTGGTGCTTGGGGACGCGTTGGCCAACTCGGATCCCGGCGTCAGCTCTGGGCGTAGCGCTCGAGCGCCATGCTCACCACCTCGCCCAAACGCGTCAGGTACAGCGTACCCTTGTCGGCCGAGAACCGCTGCGGGTCGTCGCTGCCCAGGATCAGCAGCCCGACCACCCTCTGTGCGCGTAACGGAATGTAGACCAGCGAGCGCACCGCCTCCCCCCCGCTCTCGAACCAGGCCCCGGTGTCGCCTATGGGGTGCTCGCTGAAATAGGCGTCAGTCAGGCTCTCCGCGAACACCCGCGCCTCTTGGCTGATGTCGCCGAACTCGATGCGGTCCTGCGCGGGCGCGTACGTCCACAGGCGCAGCGCCACCGCGGGCACTGCGAAGTCCCCGCGCAGGTTGTTGTACACGGAGTCGAGCAGGCCCGGCAAGTCACGCGCAGCGAGCAGCGCCAGCGTGATGCGATGGACGCGCTCGCTTATGCTGTCGTTCTGCTCGCCGAATTGGACCAGCTCACGCAGTTTGCCTTCCAGCACGCGACCTTTCTCGCGCAGGGTGAGCATCTGCCGCTCGGAGAGCGGGATCGCCCGCCCCCCGTGCGGATGCGGGATCTGCAGGGAAGCCAGCAACTCGGCGTATTCCTCGAAGAACTCGGGGTGGTCTTTCAGATAACGGGCGACCTCTTCCGCTCTCATGTCCATGGCCTTCTATATCTCGATTGCGCCTTCGAACACTGGCTCCGCGGGCCCGGTCATCATGACCGGCCGCTTCCCCCCGGCCCAGGCGATGTTCAGCCGCCCCCCGCGTGTGTGCACGTTCACTGGGCTGTCTAGGTAGCCACGCGTGATGCCCGCGACCACGGCCGCGCAGGCCCCGGTGCCACAAGCCAGCGTCTCGCCCGCGCCGCGCTCGTACACGCGCAGCTTGATGCGGCGGCGGTCGACCACTTCCATGTAACCGGCGTTCGCCCGTTGCGGAAAGCGTCGGTGGCGCTCGATCAGAGGCCCCTGGGTGAGCACCGGCGCCTGCTCCACGTTGCCCACCGCCTGTACGGCGTGGGGGTTGCCCATGGACAACGCGCTGATCTCCACACTCTGGTCCCCTACTTCGATCCGATAGGTCAGGGCCTGCTGGTCCGCGATGAACGGGATCTTGGCCGGCTCGAACTCGGGCGGGCCCATGTCCACCGTAACTTGGCCGTCCGACTCCAGCCTGGGGACGATCACCCCCGACAACGTCTCGACCCGGATCTGCGTCTTGTCGGTGAGCCCCTTGTCGCGCACATACCTGAGAAAGCAGCGTGCACCATTGCCGCAGTGCTGCACTTCGTCGCCATCCGCGTTGTAGATGCGGTAGTAGAAATCCGTGCCGGGTGTCCGCGGACGTTCGATCAGCAGGATCTGGTCGCAGCCCACACCGAAGCGGCGGTCGGCGATGCGTCTCACCGTGTCCGCATCCAGCGCCACCTGCTGGTTGACGGCGTCGACCACAACGAAGTCGTTGCCCGCGCCCTGCATTTTGGTGAACTTGAGAAGCTTGGACACCGTCGCGGCGCTGCTCATGCGCGGTCCAGCGCTTTGGACATGATGTAGTCGTCCATGATGAACCCCCCGCCGATGTCGAACCCGCCCGCTTCGCTCACCGCGAAGCCGTTGCGCAGGTAGGCGTCGATTGCGCTTCGGTTCTTCTTGTTGACTTGGAGATAGATACGGTTGCAACCCCTGGCATGAGCGCGCTGCTCGACGTGGCGAATAAGCGCGCTGCCGTATCCGCGCCGGCGCAGATCATAGCGCACGTAGAGCTTGTCCAGCTTCATCTCATCGGGGTGCTTGCCCGGCTCGCAGCAGGCGAATGCGACCATGGCGCCGTCCAGCAGCAGCTTGTCCCACCAAGCGGTGCCGCTCGCGAGCTGCTCGCGGATGATCTCGGCGCGGTAGCGCTGATCGAGCATGTATTCTATCTGCTCGACCGTGATGATGCTCGGGTAGTGCGCATACCAGATGTCGCGCGCCAGCCGTACGAGGTCGGGGATGTCCTCCCCGCGCAGCGGTGCAACGCGAACGTCGAGAGCCGAGGCGGCGTGGCTCATGCAGTCCTCCTTTGCAGGCGTCAATAATACCCGGGCTCGCCCCCGGGGCGGGTTTTGAAGCGTCGGTGGGTCCACAGGTACTGCTCGGGCATCTCGCGGACGCGCTCCTCGATGAAGGCGTTCATGCGCTCGGTGTCCTCCTCAACGCTGGCTCCGGGATAGCCGTCCCAGGCCGGATAGACGTGCACCAGGTAGCCCTGTCCTTTCGGGAGCTGCCGGATGACCAGCGGAACGATTCGCGCCTTGGTGACCCGGGTCATCCGCGACAGCGCAGTCACGGTGGCGGCCTGCACGCCGAAGAAGGGCACGAACACGGCGTCGCGCGCACCCAGGTCCATGTCGGGAGATAGCTGCAGCGCCTGGCCACCCTGAAGCGCGCGCAGGATTGCCTTGACGCCTTCCTGACGGGCGATCATGCGCGTGCCTTCGAAGCGCTCGCGCTTGCGTTTGAGGAACGCGTCGATGTAGGGGTCCTTCTGGTGCACGTACACCGCTACGCCGTGGTAGTCCAGGGTCAGACGCAGCCCCTCGAGCTCGATGCCCACGAAGTGCGGTACCAGGCAGATCAAGAGGCGGCCTTGCAGCGCGTCCAGCTGCTGTTGTCCTTCGATACGCACGGTGCGCCGCAGGCGCTCCGGTGACCCCCACCAGGCGATACCGGCTTCGAGGATGGCGCGTCCAAAGCAGCGGAAATGCCGGCGCAGCAGCCGCTCGCGCTGGCGCTGGCTCAGCTCGGGGAAGCACAGCTCGAGGTTGGTACGGGCGACGCGGCGCCGCTCAGGAACAAGCGCATAGGCGAACATCCCGACGCCTTGGCCGACCGGCGCCAGCAGCCGCAGCGGCAGGAAGTGGAGCAACCAGAGGGTAAAGATGATGAGGCGGCCTAACATGCCAGCGCAGGCGAAAGGACGGCGGCAGGCAAGGCACCGCGCGCGCTAAGGACGTAACCCAAACGTCTTTAAGCTTAGGGGCTTATCTGCTATCCTGACGCACTTTTCAGCGCACCAACCACAGGCCTGTTTTCGAATGAGCGAGTACCTCTTCACGTCCGAGTCGGTCTCGGAAGGGCACCCGGACAAGGTCGCAGACCAGATCTCCGACGCGGTGCTGGACGCCATCTTAGCCCAGGACAAATTTGCCCGGGTAGCCGCCGAGACGCTGGTTAATACCGGCTTGGTGGTCATGGCGGGCGAGATCACCAGCAACGCGGTGGTGGATTTTCAGCAGATCGCGCGCGAGACCATCAAGCGCATCGGCTACGACAACACCGAGTACGGCATCGACTACAAAGGCTGCGCGGTGCTGGTGGCCTACGACAAGCAAAGCCCCGACATCAAGCAGGGCGTGGACAAAGCGCACGATGACCCGCTGAACCAGGGGGCGGGCGACCAGGGCCTCATGTTCGGCTACGCCTGCGATGAGACGCCGCAGTTCATGCCACTGCCGATCTATCTCGCGCACCGGCTGGTCGAGCGCCAGTCCGAGCTGCGGCGCGACGGCCGGCTGCCGTGGCTGCGGCCGGACGCCAAATCGCAGGTGACGGTGCGATACGCAGAAGGCAAGCCGGCCGCCATCGATACCGTGGTGCTGTCCACCCAGCACGCGCCCGACATCCCGCTCGAGCAGCTACGCGAGGCCGTTATCGAGAGCATCATCAACCCGGTGCTGCCCAAGAGCCTGATCAAGGGGAAGATCAACTATCTGGTCAATCCAACCGGCCGCTTCGTCATCGGGGGCCCGCAGGGCGACTGCGGGCTGACTGGGCGCAAGATCATCGTAGACACCTATGGCGGCGCGGCTCACCACGGCGGCGGCGCCTTTTCGGGAAAGGACCCCTCCAAGGTCGACCGCTCGGCGGCCTATGCCGCGCGCTATGTGGCCAAGAACGTGGTCGCGGCGGGACTCGCAGCGAAGTGCGAGATCCAGATCTCCTATGCTATCGGCGTAGCCCGTCCCACCAGCGTCATGGTCACGACCTTCGGCACCGGACGGATCCCGGACGAGAAGCTGGCGCAACTGATCCAGAAGCATTTCGACCTGCGGCCCAAGGGCATCATCCAGATGCTCGACCTGCTGCGGCCCATCTACAGCAAGACCGCCGCCTACGGCCACTTCGGCCGCGACGAACCCGAGTTCACCTGGGAAAACCTCGACAAAGTTTCAGCCCTGCAGGCTGATGCGGGTGCCGCGGTTGCACACGCGTAGTCACCTGCGTCGCCGATAGCGCGTCGAGGTTTGGGCGGAGACTCACGTCCGCTGTGGGGACGTTAGGTCGGAGCCAAAACCTCGACAAAGTTTCAGCCCTGCAGGCCGATGCGGGTGCAGCGGTTGCACACGCGTGGGGATTGGCGCAAAACCGCGCTTCCGCTACAATCGCTAGTTCCCTGAGGAGCGTTGCAACGGGCCGCTAGATTGTGCTCCTGACGAGCGGGCCCGCCAGGCTCAGGTGATCAGAACTTGCAACGGCGCTCACGAACTTTTTTCTTAACCGAAAGGAGGACGTGATGAGCGCCGTACTGCAATCCAAGCCGTCCGATGATTTCCGCGTTGCCGATCTATCCCTGGCCGACTGGGGCCGCAAGGAGATCGCCATCGCCGAAACCGAGATGCCCGGCCTGATGGCGATCCGCGACGAGTTCGCCGCGCTGCAACCGCTGCGCGGCGCC
This sequence comes from Gammaproteobacteria bacterium, assembly GCA_041488255.1. GTDB lineage: Bacteria > Pseudomonadota > Gammaproteobacteria > Burkholderiales > SHXO01 > SHXO01. Next base: position 14,624 of record JBGPOV010000086.1, read on the forward strand.
CGCATCGCGGGCTCGCTGCATATGACGATCCAGACTGCGGTGCTGATTGAGACCCTCAAGGCTCTCGGCGCCGACGTGCGCTGGGCGTCCTGCAACATCTACTCGACGCAGGACCATGCCGCCGCGGCTATCGCGGCTGGCGGAACCTCGGTGTTCGCGTACAAGGGCGAGAGCCTCGACGAGTATTGGGAGTTCACTCATCGGGTCTTCGAATGGGCCGACGGCGGCACCCCCAACATGATCTTGGACGACGGCGGCGACGCCACGCTTCTGGTGCATCTGGGCACGCGCGCCGAGGGTGAGCCCGCCTGCATCACTCACCCCGCCAGTGAGGAGGAGCGCGCGCTGTTTGCGGCCATCCGCAAACGGCTCGATGACAGCCCGAAGTATTACTCGAGAATCAAGACCAATATCCGCGGCGTCACCGAAGAGACCACCACCGGGGTGAAGCGCCTGTACCAGATGGCCAAGGACAAGCAGCTGGGCTTCCCCGCCATCAACGTCAACGACTCGGTGACGAAGTCCAAGTTCGATAATCTTTATGGCTGCCGCGAGTCGCTGGTGGACGGCATCAAGCGCGCCACCGATGTGATGATCGCCGGCAAGATCGCGCTGGTCGCAGGCTACGGTGACGTGGGCAAGGGTTCGGCCCAGGCGCTGCGCGCATTGTCCGCCCAGGTGTGGGTGACCGAGATCGATC
>JBGPOV010000087.1:0-15297 GCA_041488255.1 Gammaproteobacteria bacterium
CCTGGCCCAGGGGCTGCGGTAAACTAGCCAGATGCGTCAGTATCTCGACCTCATGCAGCGCATTCTCGACCACGGGGTGCACAAGAGCGACCGCACGGGAACGGGCACGTTGAGCATCTTCGGGCCGCAGCTGCGTTTCGATCTCGCGCGCGGCTTCCCGCTCGTCACCACGAAGAAGGTGCACCTCAAGTCGATCGTCCACGAGCTGCTGTGGTTTCTGCAGGGTGACACCAACATACGGTACCTGCGCGAGAACGGCGTGACCATTTGGGACGAATGGGCCGACGAGCACGGCGATCTCGGTCCGGTCTACGGCTACCAGTGGCGCTCCTGGCCAGCGCCCGACGGACGACACATCGACCAGATCAGCCAGGTGCTGCAGGAGCTGCGGCGCAATCCCGATTCGCGCCGGTTGCTGGTCTCGGCCTGGAACGTGGCGGACATCCCCAGGATGAAGCTGGCCCCGTGCCACGCGCTCTTCCAGTTCTATGTCGCCGGAGGCCGGCTCTCGTGCCAGTTGTATCAGCGCAGCGCCGACTTCTTCCTCGGCGTGCCGTTCAACATCGCGTCCTACGCTCTGCTCACCCTGATGGTGGCGCAGGTGTGCGGGCTCGAGCCGGGCGAGTTCGTTCACACCTTCGGGGACACGCACCTGTATCTCAACCACCTGGGCCAGGTGCGGGAGCAGCTCGAGCGCGCGCCGCGGCACCTGCCGGTGATGCGGCTCAACCCGCAAGCCCGCGACCTCTTCGCCTTCCGCTACGAAGACTTCGCCCTGGAGGGATACGATCCTCATCCGGCTATCAGAGCGCCGGTAGCGGTATAGGCACGTGACGAGCGACACCGCACGCAGCGGCGTACCGCGTGGGCGCGTATCGCTGATCGTGGCCATGGCCCGCAATCGAGTGATCGGCCACGATGGCCGGCTGCCCTGGCGCCTCTCTGCAGACCTGCAGCGCTTCAAGTCGCTCACCATGGGGCACCACATCATCATGGGACGCAACACCTGGGAATCCATCGGCCGGCCGCTGCCCGGGCGCATCAGCGTGGTCGTGACGCGCAACGAAGCCTATGCAGCCGCGGGTGCGACCACGGTCAACTCTCTGGCCGAGGCGCTGGCGCTTGCGGGCGACGATTCTGAGGCGTTCGTGATCGGCGGCGGCGAGATGTATCGCGAGGCGCTGCCGCTGGCCAGCCGGATCTATCTCACCGAACTCAAGGCCGAATATCCCGGCGATGCATTCTTCCCGCCTCTGGCGGCGGGCGAATGGCGCGCCGTGCAGCGCGAGCATCATCCGCAGGAGGGCGAGCAGCCCGCATGGGATTTCGTGGTGTACGAGCGGGAGCCCAGGACTGGCCAGAACACCTGACCTGCAGCAAGAAAAGGGGCCTGCCACACGGCAGGCCCGCTTTGACTCCGGCTGCGCAGGGGCTCAGCCGCCGATGAAGCGCTCTTGCGGCAGCGGAAACCCGTTGAACGTGCTGGCGTAGGCGGTGGTGTAGGCGCCGGCGTTGGGCACGTAGACGAAATCGTCGGCCTGCAAATCCTCCGGCAGCAGCTGGTCGCGCATGATGATGTCGACCGAGTCACAGGTCGGCCCCGCCACCGTCCAAGGTATCAGCTTCCCGGCGCGGTCGGTCACCACCTCGTACTGCAGTCCCTCCGTGGTCTCGATGATCCCGCCGAACATGCCGGCGTCGAGGTACACCCAGCGCTTGCCGCTGCGGGTGGCGGTGCCCACCACCCGGCAGACGAACCAGCCCGCATCGGAGACCAAGAAGCGCCCCGGCTCCGCCATCACCCGGACGCTCTCCGGCAACCCGGCCAGTTCCCGGTTCACCACGTCCCCGATCACCTCGATGGACGGGATGGGCTTGGTGTGGCGCACCGGGAAGCCTCCGCCGATGTTGAGCAACCTCGGTTTGAGCCCTTTGAGCTTCATCTTACGGAATACGCGCTTGGCGCTGTCGATCCCGGCGCGCCAGTTCTCCGCGTTGCGGCACTGGGAGCCGACGTGGAACATCACGCCGGCCAGGTCGGCTCTGAGATCGACCGCAGCCGCCAAGATCTCTTCCGCCTCCTTGGGCTGGGCGCCGAACTTCCCGGACAGCGGCCAATCGCTGCCGGTGTTGGGGGCATCGACTCTCAAGTAAAGCTTGGCGTCCGGTTTGATCTCGACGATCTTGCGCAGCTCCTCGACGCTGTCCAGCACGAACCACTCGACCCCGCGCTGCGCCGCGTAGCGCAGGTACTGGCGCGACTTCATCGGGTTGCTGTAGAAGATTTCCGCCGCCGGGACTCCGAGGCTCAGCAGCAGGTCGAGCTCGGCGACGGAGGCGATCTCGAAGCTCACGCCCTCCTCGATCAAGGTCCGCAACACGGTCGGATGCGGGTTGGCCTTGACGGCGTAGTGAGGATGGACGCGAGGCATGGTCGCCTTGAAGCGCCGGGCCTTGGTTCGGACTATGGTGGGATCGACCAGCAGGAAAGGTCTGTCGTAGCCGCTGTGTGCGGCTTGCCTGACCTGGTCGAAGTCGAGGCGTACCTCGGCATGGGTGTCGAGCGGGAGCTCCGGCTCGATCTTCTTGTACAGCGCGCTGCGCACGGACATTTATTCTTCTCCTGGAGACGCTAGGTGATCGGAATGTGCAGGTTCTTCAGATCCACGCTGGGGAAGTAGTTCTTCTTGCCTGTCATGATGACCTCCTCTCTTGCTCGAGTGCGAGGGTGCACGGAATGTGAAAAAACACCCGCGAATTATAGGGCCACCGTCCCCGGAATCAAGCGCTTTCGTGAGCAAATTTCGCGCCGTGCGGTTACAGGCGAAATCCGCTCGGCGCGCGCAGCTCTGCCGAGCCGCGCGCATACGGTCGGCGCAGCAGCCCAGGCAGATCTGGAGCACGTCCCAAGTTGGCTCCCAGGAAGCGTGGGATCGCGGGGAGAGAGCCCGCTCCGAGCGGCGCAAACGCGAGCCGCGAGGCGAGCCGGTTAGATCTTCGGAAGAGTGACGCCCGTCTGGCCCTGGTATTTCCCGCCCCGGTCTTTGTAGGAGACCTCACAGATGTCGTCGGGCGCGGCTTCCAGGAAGATCACCTGGGCCACGCCTTCGTTGGCGTAGATCTTGGCCGGGAGCGGTGTGGTGTTGGAGAACTCGAGCGTGACGTAGCCCTCCCACTCGGGCTCGAGCGGGGTGACGTTCACGATAATCCCGCAGCGGGCATAGGTCGACTTGCCCAGGCACAGCACCAGGACGTTGCGCGGGATGCGGAAGAACTCCACGGTGCGAGCCAGCGCGAAGGAGTTGGGCGGGATGATGCAATGCGGGCCGTTGACGTCGACGAAGGACTTGGGATCGAAGTTCTTGGGGTCGACGATGGTGCTGTTGATGTCGGTGAAGAGCTTGAATTCGTCGGAGCAACGGATGTCGTAGCCATAGCTAGAGGTGCCGTAGGACACCACCCGCCGGCCGTCGACCGCCTTGACGTTGCCGGGCTCGAACGGCTCGATCATCGCGTGCCCCTGCGCCATGCGCCGGATCCACTTGTCGGATTTGATGGTCATCGGCTCAGCTGCTCTTGATCACGATCTTGGGGAAGGCCGCGCTGAAGTCCTGTGCTTTCTCGGCGATCTTCACCGCCACCTTGCGGGCGATCTCGCGGTAGGTTTGCGCGGTGAGGGAGTCGGGGTCGGCCGCCACGGTCGGGTTGCCCGAGTCGGCCTGCTCGCGGATGCGGATGTCCAGCGGGAGCGAGCCCAACAGCGTCACGCCGTAGTCGCGCGCCATCTTCTCGCCGCCGCCTGCGCCGAAGATGTGCTCCTCGTGGCCGCACTTGGAGCAGATATGCGTGCTCATGTTCTCGACGATGCCCAGGATCGGCACGTGGACCTTCTCGAACATCTTGAGCCCCTTGCGGGCGTCGAGCAGCGCGATGTCCTGCGGCGTGGTCACGATCACCGCGCCGGTGACCGGCACCTTCTGGGCGAGCGTGAGCTGGATGTCGCCGGTGCCCGGCGGCATGTCCACCACCAGGTAATCGAGCTCCTTCCAGTGCGTGTCGCGCAGCAGCTGCTCCAGCGCCTGGGTCACCATCGGCCCGCGCCAGACCATCGGCTGCTCCACGTCGATGAGAAACCCGATGGACATGGCCTGCACGCCGTGCGCGACCATGGGGTCCAGGCTCTTGCCGTCGGGCGAGCTCGGGCGCTGGCCCTGCAGGCCCAGCATGGTGGGCTGCGAGGGGCCATAGATATCGGCGTCGAGGACGCCGACGGAGGCGCCCTCCGCGACCAGCGCGAGCGCGAGGTTCACGGCCACGGTGGATTTTCCAACACCGCCCTTGGCCGAGGCCACGGCGATGACGTTGCGCACACCGGGGACCAGCGGCACACCACCCTGCACGGCGTGGGAGACGATCTTGAAGCCCACCTCGACGCTGACTTTGCCCGCCCCAGGCAGGCTCCCGAGCGCGTCTTCGAGCTGCTTGCGGACGGTCTCGACCTGGGTTTTCGCGGGGTAGCCGAGCACGACATCCACGGAGATGTCGGCACCGCTCACCTGGACCTTCTTGATCTCCTTACCCGAGACGTAGTCTTTTCCGGTGGTGGGATCGATGGTCTGCTTCAGCAACTCCTGGACTTGTGCTTCGGTTATGGTCACGGCTGGATACCTCTGGAGAAGGCGCGAATTCTAGCATCGGCGGGTCCCTGTCGGACCGTCGCGTTTGTTAGACTCCAGGTTTTGCTCTGGTTCCGAGATGCCCCGCAAGCTCCTCGTCACCTCGGCCCTGCCCTATGCCAACGGCAGCATCCACCTGGGCCACCTGGTCGAATACATCCAGACCGACATCTGGGTGCGCTTCCAGAAGATGCAGTCCGGCACCGAAATCCATTACGTCTGCGCCGACGACACCCATGGCACGCCGATCATGCTGCGCGCCGACCAGTAAGGGATCACGCCAGAGGCGCTGATCGCGCGCGTGTTCCAGGAGCACACGCGGGACTTCGCGGGCTTCCACGTCCAGTTCGACAACTACTACACCACCAACTCGCCCGAGAACCAGGCCTACTGCGAGGACATCTACGCGCAGCTCGAGGCGGCGGATCTGATCTCCAGGCGCTCGGTCGAGCAGTTCTACGACCCGGTCAAGCAGATGTTCTTGCCCGACCGGTTCATCAAGGGCGAGTGCCCCAACTGCCACTCCCAGGACCAGTACGGTGATTCCTGCGAGGTGTGCGGCACGACCTACAGCCCGACCGACCTGATCAGCCCGTATTCGGTGGTGTCAGGCGCGGCTCCGGTACGGCGCGCCTCGGAGCACTACTTCTTCAAGCTGAGCGATCCGCGCTGCAAGGACTTCCTGGAGCAGTGGACCCAGGGCCGGCTCGCAGGCGATCATCCGCTTCAGCCCGAAGCGGCGAACAAGCTGCAGGAATGGTTCGCGGCCGGGCTGCAGGACTGGGATATCTCCCGCGACCCGCCGTACTTCGGCTTCGCCATTCCCGGCACCGGCGGCAAGAAATTCTTCTATGTCTGGCTGGACGCACCGGTGGGCTATTTCGGCAGCTTCAAGAATTACGCGGTGCGCCTGCAGGCCCAGGGCATTGCAGTGGATGTGGACGCCTTCCTGCGCCCCGGCCACGCTACCGAGATGGTCCACTTCATCGGCAAGGACATCCTCTACTTTCATGCCCTGTTCTGGCCGGCGATGCTGCGCTTCGCCGGTTACCGCACGCCGACCAAGGTGTTCGCGCACGGCTTCCTCACCGTAGATGGACAGAAGATGTCCAAGTCGCGCGGGACATTCATCACCGCGGAGAGCTACCTCAGGCTGGGCCTGAACCCCGAGTGGCTGCGCTACTACTATGCCGCGAAGCTGGGGCCCACCATGGAGGACGTGGACCTCAGCCTCGAAGACTTCGTCGCACGGGTGAACAGCGATCTGGTGGGGAAGTACGTCAACATCGCCAGCCGGACCGCGCCGTTCATCCACAAGCATTTCAAGAGCACGCTCAGCGTCTCGCTGGAGGACGCCGGGCTCGACGACATCGCGCAGCATGCCCTGGACAGCGCCTACGACGAGGAACTGGAGGCGCTCGCGCTCGGCCTGACCGGCGGGTTGGAGCGGCCTCAGCTCCTGGCCGCGATCGCGCGCAGCGCCAGGGAGATTGCCGCACTGTACGAGGCGCGGGAATACGGGAAGGCCGTGCGCCGCGTCATGGCTCTCACCGATCTGTGCAACCGCTACGTCGATCGCCTCGCACCCTGGGATCTGGCCAAGGATGTGGGGCGCAACGCGGCGCGCATTCACGTGGGGTGCTCGATTGCGCTGAATGCGTTCCGCCTGCTGACCCTGTACCTCAAGCCGGTTCTGCCGCAGGTCGCGGCCGACGCGGAGCAGTTCCTGAACATCGCGCCCCTCGCCTGGGCCGACGCATCGACGCTGCTGCCCTCCGAGCACCCGATCAACTCCTACCGCCATCTCATCACGCGTGTCGACCCCAAGCAGATCGCGGCGCTGGTGAAAGCCAACAAGGAAACCCTGCTCCCCTCTCCCCCCGGGAGAGGGGCTGAGGGTGAGGGAGACCGCATCGCGCCTCCACTCCCCTCTCCCCCCGGGAGAGGGATTGGGGGTGAGGGCCGGAGTAGCGCGCCGTCGGCCCTAGGGAAACCTCCCCTGCCGCCCGATCTCCTAGACTTTGCTCGCAAGCTGCGCCGCGAAAAGACCGATGCAGAACAACTGATCTGGTCGCTGCTGCGCGACCGCCGGCTTGCGGGCGCGAAGTTCCGGCGCCAGCATTCGATCGAAGCCGGCGACAAGAAATACATCCTCGATTTCTACTCCCACGAGCTGAAACTCGGCATCGAGCTGGATGGCGGACAACACCAAGAGCAGAAGAGCTACGACGCCGCTCGCACAGAAGCGCTCTTGGATCTTGGAGTCAAAGTGCTGCGCTTCTGGAACAACGACGTGCTCGGACAAATCGACTCGGTGCTGGAAGCGATCTGGAATGAGGTGAAAGAACTGACACAGCCCTCACCCCCAACCCCTCTCCCGGGGGGAGAGGGGAGTGAAAGCAGCGGGGCAGCGCTCATCACGATCGACGATTTCAACAAGCTGGAGCTGCGCGTTGCGCGCATCGTGAACGCCGAGCACGTCGACGGCGCGGACAAGCTGCTCAAGCTCCAGCTCGACCTGGGCGGGGAGACGCGCCAGGTGTTCGCCGGCATCAAATCGGCTTACGACCCGGAGCAGCTCAAAGGCCGGCTGACCGTGATGGTGTCGAACCTGCAGCCGCGCAAGATGCGCTTTGGCGAGTCCCAGGGCATGGTGCTCGCGGCGAGCGGCGACGGCCCCGGCATCTTCCTGCTCAGCCCCGACGACGGCGCTCAGCCGGGCATGCGGGTGAAGTAGTGTCTGGTTGCGATGAAGGTCACGAAGCACCTGATCGTCCACGGCCGCGTACAGGGGGTGGGCTTCCGCGAGTACCTGCGCAGGGAGGCGGAGCGTCTGAACGTGAAGGGTTGGGTACGCAACCGCCACGACGGAACCGTCGAGGCCATGGTTCACGGCTGGCCGGAAGACGTCGACAAGGTCCTCAACTGGGTCCGCCGGGGTCCGCCTGCCGCCCGCGTTACGGCCGTACAGGTGAACGAGGCCTCCGGCGAGTTCGAGACCTTCGAGCATCGGCCTTCCGACTGACGTCGGCGGCTCCCTGCGTTGGCCTGTCTCCCGAGGTCGCGCGAATTAAGCGTCACGCATTTTGTGACGCTTCAATTCGCGCAGTTATGACCCCATGCCTTCCTGGGGTCATAACCCTCAATAGAGGATTTGGACGTTCTCCGGCCTGAGCCACGCCCCGAGCGACCGGATCAACTCGTCGTCCAGCTTCACCCGCCACTCGTCACCGAGGTCGATGCGGCACTGTGCGCCGTCGTTGCTGTAGACGATGGAGACGGGGCAGCTGCCCTGCTTGTAGGGAGACAGCAGCTCCCGTAGCCGTACGCCGCTGGACTCCCCATTGCACACCAAGTGCACGCCCCGGGCAAAGCGGCCGCGCGCAGCCGCCAGGTCATACACCTTGTCGGCCGCGATCCGAATGCCGCCGGTGAACTCGTCGCTCTGCGGCCGGCCTTCGACCACCAGGAGCTGATCTTCCTTCAGGAGGCTGCGGCTGGCCTCGAACAGTTCGTTGTAGACCGTCACCTCGACGCGGGCCGTGCCGTCGTCGAGTTGCACGATCGCCATGCGTCCGCGGCGGCTCTGTTGCATGCGCAGGGCATTGACCACCCCGGCCACGGTGACGGTCTGGTTCTGCGGCGTCAGACCCGCCAGCGACGTGCGCACCAGTGGCGCGACTTCCTGGGCGTAGCTGGAGAACGGATGCCCGCTCAGATAGAACCCCAGGGCTTGCTTCTCCTCCAGCAGGCGCTGGCTCTCGGTCCAGAGCGGCCTGTCGACCAGCCCCAGGCGGGCCTCGGGCAGCCCGAAGTCAGCGCCGAACAGGCTGGTCTGCGACGCGGCGCGGCTGGCCTGCTCGGCGCCTTCCATGGCGATCCCGGCCGAGGCGAGCAGGCTATGGCGGTGGTGGTCGATGCTGTCGAACGCTCCGGCACGGATCAGCGACTCCAGGACGCGCCGGTTGACGATGCGCTTGTCCACGCGCCCGCAGAACTCGAACAGGTCGCGATACGGGCCGCCCTCGCCGCGCGCTTTGAGAATCGCGGTGATGGCTGACTCGCCGGTGCCTTTGATCGCGCCCAGCCCGTAGCGGATCTGCGTGTCGCTCATCGGTGCGAAGCGGTAGTCGGAAGCGTTGATGTCGGGCGGCAGGACCTTCAGGCCGTTGGCCGCCGCGTCCTCGTAGAACTGATGCACCTTGTCGGTGTCGTCCATCACAGCGGAGAGGTTGGCCGCCATGAAGGCGGCCGGATGATGGGCCTTCATGTACGCCGTCTGGTAGGCGACCAGCGCATAGGCCGCGGCGTGCGACTTGTTGAAGCCGTAACCGGCGAATTTCTCCATCAGGTCGAACAGCTGCGTGGCCTTGTCGCGGGACAACCCGTGCCCCTGCGCTCCGGCCACGAAGATGTCGCGCTGCTGCGCCATCTCCTCCGGCTTCTTCTTGCCCATGGCGCGCCGCAGCAGGTCGGCTGCGCCCAGCGTGTAGCCCCCGATCACCTGGGCGATCTGCATGACCTGCTCCTGGTACACCATGATCCCGTAGGTGGGGCTCAGGATGGGCTCGAGCCGTGGGTCGAGGAAGTGCACGCGCTTGCCATGCTTGCGTTCGATGAACTCCGGGATGAGCTCCATCGGACCCGGGCGATACAGCGCGACCAGGGCGATGATGTCCTCGAAACGGTCGGGCTTGGCCCTCTTCACCAGGTCGCGCATCCCGCGCGATTCGAACTGGAACACCGCCGTCGTGTTGGCAGTGGAAAAGATCTTGTACGCCTCCGGATCGTCCAGTGGAATCTGCTCCAGAGAGAAGGGGGTTGCGCCGCCGTCGTGACTCCTGATGAATCTCACGGTCCAGTCGAGAATGGTCAGCGTAGTCAGGCCCAGGAAGTCGAACTTGACCAGGCCCACCGCTTCCACGTCGTCCTTGTCGAACTGGCTCACGACGTTGTCGGTGCCCTCCGCGCTGTACAGCGGGCAGAAGTCTGTGAGCCTGCCCGGCGCGATCAGCACGCCGCCGGCATGCATGCCTACGTTGCGCGTGAGCCCTTCGAGCCGCTCGGCCAGCTCCAGCAGCCCGCGCACCTCTTCTTCCTTCGCTTCGCGCTCGGCCAGCAGCGGCTCCATCTCGCGCGCCATCTTCAGCGTGATGAGCTTGCCCGGCTGGAACGGGATCAGCTTGGCGAGTTGGTCACAGAAGTTGTAGGGCATGTCCAGCACGCGTCCGACGTCGCGCACCACCGCCTTGGCCGCCATGGTGCCGAAGGTCGCGATCTGGGACACGCTGTGCTCGCCGTACTTCTGGCGCACGTACCCGATCACGCGGTCGCGTCCGTCCTGGCAGAAGTCCACGTCGAAGTCGGGCATGGAGATGCGCTCGGGATTGAGGAAGCGTTCGAACAGCAGGTCGTAGCGCAGCGGGTCGAGATCGGTTATCCGCAGGCCGTAAGCCACCAACGATCCCGCGCCCGAACCGCGCCCCGGCCCGACCGGCACGCCGTTGTGCTTGGCCCAGTTGATGAAGTCGGCCACGATGAGGAAGTAGCCGGCGAAGCCCATCTTGATGATGGTTTCGAGCTCGAGCTCCAACCTCTCGCGGTAGCGCGGCACCTGCCGTTCCCGCTGCACAGGATCGGGATACAGCGCGGCCAGGCGGCTGTCGAGCCCGGCCATCGCGTCGGTGCGCAAGTAATCGTCCAGCCCGGCGTTGCCCGGAGTCGGGAACAGCGGCAGCTTGCTTTTGCCCAGCTCCAGCTCGAAGCTGCAGCGCCTGGCGATCTCCACGCTGTTGGCCAGCGCCGCCGGGACGTCCGCAAACAGCCGTGCCATCTCGGCCTGGGTTTTGAAGTACTGCTCGGGTGTGAACAGGCGTGGCCTGCGCTGGTCGGCCAGGATGTAGCCTTGGCTGATGCACACCCGCGCCTCGTGCGCCCTGAACTCCTCGGGCGTTACGAACTGAATCGGATGTGTGGCCACCACCGGCAGGCGCATGTGGCCCGCGAGGCGCAGAGCACGCTGCACGTAACCATCGTCCTCGGCGTGCCCGGCGCGCTGCAGCTCCAGATAATAGCGTCCCGGGAACAGCCCGGCCCAACCCTGGGCGAGCTTCCTGGCGAGCGCAGCGTTGTCCGCCACCAGCGCATGACCCACGTCGCCCAGGCAACCGCCGGAAAGAGCGATAAGGCCTTCGGTTCCCAGCTCGCGGAACCAGCCCGTGACGACCTCGGCGCGGCCCCGATACTGGTTCCCGCGATAGGCGCGCGACAGCAGCTCGCACAGGCGCAGGTATCCGGGGCGGTTCTGGCACAACAGCAGCAGCCGGTGCGGCTTGTCCCGGTCCTGCTCGTTGGCGATCCACAAGTCGCAGCCGACGATGGGTTTGAGGCCCTTGCCGCGCGCGGCCTGATAGAACTTGACCAGCCCGAAGACATTGGCGAGGTCGGTGAGCGCCAGCGCCGGCATGCGGTCCGCGACCGCACGCTCGACGGCATCGTCCAAGCGAACGATGCCGTCGGAGATCGAATACTCGCTGTGCAGCCGGAGGTGGATGAATTGCGGAGCCACGCCCGAATTCTACGACGCCCTTGTTTGCTTTGTAGCCCCGCGCGCAATGCACCGTCCCATCAGGCATTGCGGGCCCTTGCCCCCGAGATCGCCGTGGGGCGCGGCCTTCCGGGATGCCCCTCGACTGAGGCTATAATGCGACGCCGATGGACCACACTATCGGGCCGCGCGGGCGCCTTGCGCGCCGGCCAGCAAGCGCTGCAGCGCGCATGAGCGATTGAATCGCTTCAGATGAAACCGAGCCAATCGCACATCTTGCAGGTCCGGGGGCTGCGCTACCACGTGCGCACGTGGGGCGACGAACGCGATCCGAAGCTCGTCTTGCTGCACGGCTGGATGGACGTGTCGGCTTCCTTCCAGTTCCTGGTCGATGCCTTGCAGCGCGACTGGTACGTGATCGCCCCGGACTGGCGCGGGTTCGGGTTGTCGGAGTGGGCGAGCGGCGGCTACTGGTTCCCGGACTATGTCGCCGACCTCGAAGTGCTGCTGCGGCAAGTATCACCGGCGGCGCGGGTCAACCTGGTGGGCCACAGCATGGGCGGCAATGTCGCCGGGTTGTACGCGGGCATCCGCCCCGGCCGCATCGCCAGGCTGGCGCTGCTCGAGGGCTTCGGGCTGCCGCGCACCGTTTCCGGCGCCGCCCCCAAGCGCTACGCCAAATGGCTGGACGAGATGGCTCAGCCGCCCTCGTTCAAGCCCTATGCCTCTTTCGAGGAGGTGGAGGAGCGGCTGATGCAGAACAATCGCAGGCTCTCGCGCGAGAAGGCGCATTTCCTCGCGCCGCACTGGGCCAAGCGGCTCGACTCGGGCGAAGTCGTGCTGAACAGCGACCCGGCGCACAAGATGGTGAACCCGGTGCTGTACCGCCTGGAGGAAGCGCTCGCGTGTTGGAAGCAGATTACGGCGCCGGTGCTGTGGGTGTGGAGTGACGGCCATTGGATGCGCCAGTGGCTCAAGGACAACGAGGCGGACATGGAGCAGCGGCGCGCGGCCTTCCACAACCTGACCGAGCACACGCTTCTCGAGGCCGGACATATGATGCACCACGACCAACCGGAGATGCTCGCCGCCATTCTGGAGGAGTTCCTGGCGGGCGGGGAGCGGTCCGAGGCTTAGCGTCGCCGCGGTCCCGGACTTCGGTTTCGGCTGGCGCCGAGCGCCTCAGCGCCTGACAAAGCCGTCGAGGACCCCGGCGACGAGCTGTTTGGCGAAACGCGAATCCAGCTTGGCGTGCTGCACCAGCAGCCTATACCAGAGCGCCCCCAACAACAGGTCGATCATGACGTCCAGGTCGGCTTCGGGTTTGAGCTCCCCGCGCGAGCGGCCCCGCTCGAGCACCTGGTACAGAACCGCGCGGCGCTTGGCGATGAGCACCTCGCGCAGGATCTCGAGGAACTCGGGATCGTAGACTGCATCGGCCATCAGCCCGCGCATGGTCGGACCCGAGATGTCGGTCAGGCGCTTGAACGCGGCGCAGAAGACCCACTCGAGGTCGGCACGCAGGCTGCCCCTGTCGGGCATGGGCAGCTTGCTCGCGGCGTGATTGGCGTAGGCCTCGAGCACCAGCTCGGCCTTGGACTTCCACCAGCGGTAGATGGTCTGTTTGCCGACACCGGCCTGCCGTGCGACGTTCTCGATGGTCAGGGCGCCATAGCCCTCCTGCTCGAGCAAGGCGACGACGGCGTCGAGTATGGCTTCGTGGGAATCTTCGCTGCGCGGGCGACCGCGCAGAGGGCGCGGATTCGCCACTACCGGCGCATCGGAGTCTGGCTTGGCCATCTTTTGGTGCTTATGTTGTTGGGCCCGGTCAGGGATACTGGTTCTTGCCGGACGCTCACTTCCCCAGGAGTATCAGCACGCGGCGTGCGGCGCCCCGTATGTTAGCCCCAGCAGCTTTCCGGCTCAATGAACTATCAGAAGCTCCGCAGCCGTTCTGGTTTCAGCTCCACACTACGAGCTCAGCACATCGCTAGCTTAACGTACCGGCTCCCGATCACTTCCTTCACCTCCTTCACTTCCTTCACCTCCTCGCCTCACCTTGCCTTTGAGAGCGCCTGGTCGATGTCCCAGAGGATGTCGTCGAGGTCCTCGATGCCGATGGACAGGCGGATCATGTCGGGCGTGACGCCGGCGGTGATCTGCTCCTCCTCGGAAAGCTGGCGGTGCGTGGTCGAGGCGGGATGGATCACCAGCGTTTTGGCGTCTCCCACGTTCGCCAGGTGGCTCAGGAACTGCACGCCCTCGATGAACTTCACCCCAGCCTGCTGCCCGCCCTTGATGCCGAAGGTCATGATGGCGCCCGCGCCCTTGGGCATGTACTTCTTGGCCAGCTCGAAGTACTTGCTCGAGGGCAGGCTCGGATAGTTGACCCAGGTCACCTGCGGGTGCTGCTCGAGGAAGGAGGCCACCGCCAGCGCGTTGGCGACGTGGCGGTCCATGCGCACGTGCAGCGTCTCCAGCCCCTGCAGCAGCAGCCAGGCACTGATCGGCGACATCACCGGACCGAGCGTGCGCATGGTCTCCATGCGCGCTTTCATGGTGTAGCCGAAATCGCCGAAGGTTTCGTGGAAGATCACCCCGTGGTAACCGCGCGATGGTGTGGTCATCCCCGGAAACTTGCCGTTGCCCCAGGGGAACTTGCCCGACTCCACCAGCACACCGCCCATGGTGGTGCCATGGCCTCCGATGTATTTCGTGGCCGAGTGCACGACGATATCCGCTCCGAACTCGAGTGGACGGCACAGGTACGGCGTCGCGAACGTGTTGTCGATCACCAGGGGGATCCCCGCGTCCTTGGCGATGGCAGCCACCGCCTCGATGTCCAGCACGTTGATGCGCGGGTTCCCGGCCGTCTCGGCGTAGAGCAGCTTGGTCTTGGGCGTGATCGCCCGCTTGAAGCTCTGCGGGTCGTCGGGATCGACGAACTTGGTGTCGATGCCGAACTGGCGGAACATGACGTCGAACTGCGAGTAGGTGCCGCCATACAGCGTGCTGGCCGAGACCATCTGGTCGCCGTTTTGCACCAGCGTGAGCAGCGCGCACATCTGCGCCGCCTGTCCGGAGGCCGCCGCAAGAGCCGCGCGGCCGCCCTCCAGCGCCGCCATGCGCTCCTCGAACACCGAGACAGTCGGGTTCGAGATGCGGGAGTAGACGTTGCCGAAGGTCTGCAGGTTGAACAGGCTGGCCGCGTGATCGGCCGAGTCGAACACGTAGGAGGTGGTCTGGTAGATCGGAACCGCGCGCGCGCCCGTGACCGGGTCGGGGATGGCGCCAGCGTGCAGGCACAGGGTGCCGAATCCGTATTGGCGATCAGGCATCAGGGATCAGGAATCAGAGGTCAGGAATCAGGAACAAATCGCAAGGCCCGAGCTGGGACTTGTCACTCGCAGCTCTAGTACGGAAGGTAGTTGGGGCGTTTGGCCGAGATTACCCGTGTGTTGACGCCGCACCAGTTGAGCCCGCCGAACAGGCGGCCATGCTCGATCTTCATGCAGCGATCCATGACGATCTCGAGGCCGGCCGCTCTGGCCTTCTGCGCCGCTGCCTGGTTGATCACGCCAAGCTGCATCCACAACACCTTGGCGCCGATGGCGATGGCGTCGTCCGCAATGGCGGGGATCTCCTCGCTCCTGCGAAAGCAATCCACAACGTCCACCTTGAACGGGATGTCGCGCAGGCTCGGGTAGCACTTCTCGTTCAGGATCTGCGGGTACCGGGGGTTCACCGGAACGATGCGGTAGCCGTGCCCCTGCAGGTATTTGGCGGCGAAGTAGCTGGGCCGCCACCAGTTGGCCGACAGTCCCACCACCGCGATGGTCTTGGTCTGTTTGAGGATGCGCCGCAGCGTGTTGATGTCTTCGTCCATGGGTTGCGTGTAACGCTGTGCTGCTACCGCCAGAGGTCGTGAAGTTTAGCATCAAACGCTAGCGGCTCCGCCCTGGCGGGACTGGTCTCGGAGCTTCCCTAGTGCCGAAGTTATATGCCTTACGGCCAATGTCCACGACCGGCCGCCCCGACTACTCTCCCCTCCAGGCGCGGCGGTTGCGCCAGGGA
>JBGPOV010000088.1:0-15206 GCA_041488255.1 Gammaproteobacteria bacterium
CAACGTCGTAGTGAACTTCGGTGCCGAATTTCTCTTCGATCCGATTGCCGATCTTTCTCTCGATGCCGCTATCCTCGATTTGGGTGGCGCTGGTGCGGCGGTCGTCGATCAGACCTGGAATGCATCCCTGCAGCGCAGGTAAGAGCACAGCCAGATAGACCAACAGCAATCTTCGGTTCCTCATGTTCTATTCCACTCCTAGCAGTAGACAGTCGATGGCATCGCAGAGGCAATGCAGACAGAGAATGTGCACCTCCTGGATTCTCGCGGTGCGCGAATGCGGGACGCAGATATGAACATCTCGTTGGCCGAGCACCTCCGCCATGACGCCGCCGTTCCCGCCGGTCAGAGCGACTACGCCCATCTGCCTTTCGTGTGCGGCGTGAATCGCTTCCACGATGTTGCGGGAGTTCCCGCTGGTCGAGATCGCGAGCAACAGATCATCGGGCTGGCCGAGCGCCCGCACCTGCTTTGAGAACACCTGGTCGTAATCGTAGTCGTTGGCGATGGATGTGATGGTCGAAGAATCTGTGGTCAGTGCGATAGCTGGCAGCACGCGCCGTTCCATTTCGAAGCGATTGAGCAGCTCGGCGCTGAAATGCTGCGCATCGGCCGCGGAGCCACCGTTGCCGCAGGCTAGGATCTTTCCTTCGTTCATCAAGCACTGGACCATGCGTTCTGCTCCTAGTCGCAGAGGTTCGCTCAAGACCTTCGCGGCCTGCGTTTTAAGCTGAACGCTCTCGGCGAAGTGCTGGCCGATCCGCTTACTGAGATCCATGTCGCGCCTTCCAGTTCGGCATCAAGCCTGAAAAGTTACCACACGAGCAATACGATCGCTGCGTCGTTGGACAACGACAATGCTTTACTCACCTAAGACATCCTTGATCCATTCGGGTGCGCCATCGTGCTCGATCAGTACGGCATCGAAGCGGCACGCTGGAGTCGCGATCTGCTGCGAAAGATAGTGGCGCGCCGTGGCGATCAGGCGCCCGCGCTTGCGCGCCGTGATGCTCCGCCGCTCCGCCGAACGAACGACTGCTGCGCATGCGCGAAGCGCAGGATCTGTCGATAAAACTCTGCTTTGTCTTTGTCCTTGCAGCGTGTTGAAGAAAAGATTCTGCCACTCGTTGATCTGCACGTTCATGTACACCATCCCCAGAGTCAAGGCGATGATGGCAAACAGCAGCAGGCGCGCGATCAGTCTTTCCTCAGAGAACCAGTAGGGCTTAAACAGCGCCCAGAAGTGACGCCAAAAACCGGATCGGGTTCCGTTCATATCAGCGCATCCTATCGGCATTGCCCGTTAAGCGGTCGTTCGTGGTCAGATCCCGCGAATCGACGCCGCGGAGAAGCACAGGACACAAAGGCTAAACAAAGCGAACTTGAACGCCAGTCCCAGCGCCTGGAAGCGGCGAGACACATTGGCGATGAGAAGAACCACCAGTCCCGGATCTCGTGGCACATCTGCGAGGTGAACATATTGCCGTCCTCGGGACGGTTCAAGGTGAGCCAGCCGATGGGGCCGTCTTCCTCGTACAGAATGGTTTCGAGCTTCAAGGGATCCTCCGCTGGCCGGTAGCGGGGCAATTATCGCGCGATCCCCCTCGCGCGTGCTCGCAGGGGCCGTCGCTGATACGCTGTCTTCGAAAATGGCTGCCCCCCGCATCCGTCGCCTGAGCCGATCGGACCTGCCCGTCGACACGGTCGAGCTCGCGCGCTATCTCATCGGCAAGGCCCTGGTGCACGATCTCCCCGGAGACAGGCTGGCCGGACGCATCGTCGAGACGGAGGCCTACGTCGTTGGCGATGCGGCCGGGCATGCTTTTCGCGGACCGACGCCGCGCAACCGGTCCCTGTTTCTCCAGCGCGGGCGCGCCTATGTCTACTTCATCTACGGCTCGTCGTATTGTCTCAACGTGGCGAGCGAGTCGCATGGAGTGGGCGCCGGCGTGCTGCTGCGCGCGCTCGAGCCGCTGGCGGGTGTCGCGGAGATGGAACGCCTGCGCGGCACTACCAGGTTGCGCGACCTGGCTCGAGGTCCCGGCCGGCTGGCCCAGGCGATGGATGTCGACCTCCGGTTCGACGGCGTGGACTTGTGCGCCGACCGGCGCCTCTGGCTCGGCGAACCCGCGCGGCCCGCGGATCGGATCGGCAGAAGCGTGCGGATCGGGTTAAGCAAAGAGGCCCACCGGCTGCTACGCTTTTACGAGCGGGGCAACCCGTTTGTGAGCGGACCGAGGCTGTTGCGGGCTTAGAATGAGAGGCAAGTTACCAACCGAGGAGAACAACGATGCAACGAGTCACGAATGCGGCAAAGGACCGGCTGACGCAGGGAGTACTGGCGATTGGGGTGGGCGTACGCGCAGTGCGGGGCGTGGAGATCGCCCGGATCATGAAAACCGCCGGCTTCGACTTCCTGTTCATCGATCTGGAGCACGGCGCGACCTCGGTCGAGACGGCCTACTCGATCTCGGTCGCGGCCCTGGATGCGGGAATCGCTCCGTTCATCCGCGTGCCGCACGGCGAACTCGCCCTGGGCACACGCTGCCTGGATGGCGGCGGGCTCGGCGTCGTGATTCCTCACGTGGACACGCCCGACGAAGCCCGAGCGATGGTGGATGCCTTCAAATTCCAGCCCCTGGGGCATCGTTCCATCGGCGGCGCCTATCCCCAGTTCGGGTTCGCTCCCGTTCCTGCCAAGGAGGTCGTTACCGCTCTGAACGACGCGACTTTGGTCGTCGCCATGATCGAGACACCCAAGGCCGTCGAGAATGCGGAGCAGATCGCTTCCGTCCCGGGCATCGATGTTCTGCTGATGGGAACCAACGACCTGTGCCTGGAGATGGGTATCCCCGGACAACTCGACAACGAGCGCGTCGTGGCTGCCATCGACACGGTGGTACGCGCCTGCCAGAAGCACGGCAAGTGGCCAGGGTTGGGCGGCGTGTACGTCAGGGATCTGGCCAAGCGTTACATCGGCCGCGGCATGCGCTTCGTCCTGGCGGGCAACGACATCAGCCTGCTGATGAACGCCGCTCAGGAGCAGGCGACCTTCGTGCGCGGCTGCCTGTAGCACTGCAAACGAATCGAAGGTGACCCTCCCCCGCTTGCGGGGGAGGGGGAGGGCGAGGGAGGGGGAAGCGGCCTGAACACGTAACACGGTTGCGCAAAGTTCATATAGACCCGTTTTTCGAGGCAAGGCCCGCGCACCCTATCGAATTATTTCGTCCGCTCTGTACAAGACGGATTCCGGGACGGTCAGCCCGAGGGCCTTCGCGGTCTTTAGGTTAACGATGAGCTGGACCTTTGTAGGCCGCTCCACTGGAAGCTCGGCTGGCTTGGCGCCGCCGAGTATTTTGGCCACCAGGCCCGCGCAGCGCTCGTACACCGAGATCACCTCGGGGCCGTAGGTGATGGTACCGCCCGCTTCGGCGAACGCGTACGCCATCGATGTCGCAGGCAGCCGGTGCTTCATCGCCAACTTGGCGAGCTGTTCACTCTGCAGATAGATCATCGGCGAAGGGAGGATGATGACAGCCTGCGGGTGTCCCCGCAGCGCGGAGAAAGCCTTGTCGATGTCGTCCGGGTTGTGCACTTCGATAACCTGGAGCCGGACACGGAAGGATCCAGCAAACCTTTGTACGGCGTGCAGGTGCGCGGCGCCTGGGCTGGGATCCCACAGCACGACAACGCGTGACAGCCCGGGGATCATGGCCTTCAACAGCTGGAACCACTTGCCCGCAAATTCGGGCGCGTCGAGAAAGACTCCGGTAACGTTTCCGCCAGGCCGGCCGTAGCTCTCGACATAGCCTTCGGCGACCGGGTCGGTGGTGAAATCGATAGCGACGATCGGGATGGTGCGGGTCGCGGCGCGGGCAGCACGCACAGACGGCGCGCTGTCGGCGAAGATGACATCGACCTTGAGCCGAACGAGCTCATTGGCGGTCTCCGCAAGCCGCGACGGGCCGCCTTGGACGCTACGGTATTCAAATAAGACGTTCTTGCCCTCGATCCACCCCTGGCCGGCGAGCGTGCGGCTAAACGGCTTCAACCATTCCTTTAGCTCGTCATCAGTACCCCCGAAAAAACTGAGGATTCCGACGCGCGGGATGTTCGCCTGCGCCCGGCTCTCTCCACTCCACGCGAGGCCGGTCAGCATCAAGGCCGTGAGGAGCAGCACAACAGCAGATCGGTATTTCAATTCCCCTCTCCTTTGTGCATTTCTGGAGCAAGTGCGACCTTATGGATCGCTTTGCCCAACACTGGCCCGGTTCTCCGAGCTTTTCGAGATTATGACGGGTACCTTGCCGATTAGCTCAGCGCTAAGGCCCTATATCCACCGAGGGACGAGGTGAGCGCAACCTATCGGATCACCTTGTCGGCGCTGACCAGGATCGACTCCGGAACCGTTAGACCCAGGGCCTTCGCGGTCTTTAGATTGACGATGAATTTGAACTTCGTGGGACGCTCCACCGGAAGCTCGGCCGGTTTAGCGCCACCGAGGATCTTGGCCACGAGGACAGCACTACGCTCGTACGCCGAGGCCAGGTCGGGTCCATAGGACAGCAGACCACCCGTTTCGGCGAACAGGTCCGCCATCGATACCCCGGGCAGCCTGTGCTTTATCGACAATTCAGCGAGTCGCGGGCTCTGAGCCCACATCATCGGTGAAGGCAAGATGATTAGTGCCTGAGTGCGGGCGCGGAACGTCGAGAAGGCCTTGTCGATGTCGTCCAGCTTGCGCACCTCCACAATCTGGAGTTGAACGCTGAGGGTTTTGGCCGCGTTCTTGATTGCGCTGAGGTGCGTGGCGCCCGGGCTCGGGTCCCACAGGACAGCGACACGCGACAGGCCGGGGACCGTGGCCTTCAGCAGCTCGAGCCACTTGCTCGCGAACTCAGGCGCGTCGAGAAAAAACCCTGTGAGGTTGCGGCCCGGACGGCCGTAGCTTTGGGCATACCCAGCAGCGACTGGGTCGTTGGTGAAATCCAGCCCGACGATAGGGATGGTCCGGGTCGCCGCGTACGCCGCCCGAGTAGCCGGCGCGCTGTCGGCATAGATGACATCGACGCGGAGCCTGACGAGCTCTGCGACTGCCTCGGCAAATTGTGGCGGGTTGAGCGCGCTGCGGTACTCCAACGCAACAGTCTTGCCTTCGATCCAGCCCTGTTGGGCAAGCATGCTGCGGAACGGCTTGTAGAATTCCGCTAGCACGTCATCGGCGGCGCCCGAGGGAGCATTAGCAAGGATTCCGACTCGCGCAATCTTCGCCTGCGCCCAGCTCTCTCCAGTCCACGCGAGGCCGGTCAGCAGGGCGGCCGTAAAGAGCAGCACAGCAGCAGATCGGTTCTTCACCTCACCTCTCCTCGCGCGTTTCCAGGGCAAGTGCGATGCCAAATCCTTGGGGCGAGCCCTCGCCTCGGCCCCTGCGCCTTTGGAGATAGCGGCGCGCGCTATTGGATTACCTCGTCGGCCCTGTACAGGATCGAATCCGGGACAGTGAGACCGAGTGCCTTCGCGGTTTTCAGGTTGACGATGAGTTCGAACTTTGAAGGTCGCTCCACCGGAAGGTCGGCCGGTCTGGCGCCACCGAGGACTTTGGCTACGAGGACCGCAGTACGCTCATACGCCGAGGCCAATTGATGCCCGTAGGAAATCGTACCACCGGCTTCGGCGAACAGACGGAATATCGACGTCGCCGGCAGCCTGTACTTCAACGCCAGCCTGGCGAGTCCTTCGCACTGCGCATAGAGCATCGGCGAAGGCAGGATGATGAGCGCCTGGGCCCGCCCACTCCGGAATGCAGAGAAAGCCGCTTCGATGTCCTCCGGCTTGCGGACTTCGACAGCCTGGAGCTGCAGACCTAACGATCGAGCAACACTTCGGACGGCTTGCAGGTGAGTAGTGCCCGGGGCGGGGTCCCACAGTACGGCGACGCGCGACAGGCCGGGGACCATGGCTTTCAACAACTCGAACCACTTTCCCGCGAATTCGGGCGCGTCCAGAAAGACCCCGGTGAGGTTCCCACCGGGCCGGCCGTAACTCTCGACATAGCCTTCGGCGACTGGGTCGGTCGTTGCGTCCAGCGCGACTATCGGGACGGTGCGGGTGGCCGCGTGGGCGGCACGGGCAGCCGGTGCGCTGGGCGCCCAGATGACATCGACGTTGAGTCGAACGAGCTCAGCGGCGGCCTCGGCGAATCGCGACGGGTCCATGCGGACGTTGCCATACTCGAACGACACGCTTTTGCCCTCGATCCATCCCTGTTCAGCGAGCGTGCGGCGGAACGGCTCCCACCAGTACTTTGCCTGGTCGCCAGCAAGCCGCAAGTCAACGGTGAGGATTCCAACGCGCGGAAGTTTCGCCTGCCCCCAGATGTCTCCGGTCCACGCGAGGCCAGTTAGCAGCACGGCCGTAAGGAGCAACACAGAACCATGGCGGTATTTCACGTCACCTCTCCTTGTGAATCCGACCGGCAAGATTAGCCGACGCCGCTGCGCTTCACGACATAGGCAGGAATTCGCACACCGTCGATCCCGCCCTGTCCCGCGGCCGCTGCCTGATCGAATGCCGCGAGGACGCTCGCCGCAGCAGGCAGCTCAAACCCGCGCGAGCGCGCCTCTTCGAGCATCGTCCGCAAGTCCTTGCGCATGGAGTCGAGGTCGAAGGTGGCGGGTCCGGTGTCTTCTCCGGCGAGCGCCTTTGCCACCCCGGCGCCGCGATTCTTGAGCACGTTCGCGCCGCCGGAGGTCTCGGTGAACAGCTCGACCAGACGAGCGGGATCGAAGCCGAGAGGACGCGCCAGCGCCATTGCCTCGCCGAAAGCTTCCCAAAACACGATCAGCGGCAGGTTGACCGCAAGCTTCATGCTGGCGCCCGCACCGACCGGGCCGCAGCGCTCGACGCGGCGACACATTTGATCGAGCAGCGGTTTCGCGCGCTCGAAGGCGGCGGCGTCCGCACCCACAAGACCGAGGAGCTTACCCTCCTGCGCCGGCCCGACCGTGCCGCCTACCGGGCATTCGACCATCTGCGCGCCCTTTGCCGCGACCTTGGCGGCGAGCGCGCGCTCGGTGTCTGGGCGCACCGTGCTCATCTCGATGAACAGCTTGCCCTTCACCGGGCCGGACAGAAGACCCTGGCGGCCGTTGTACACGGCTTTGATCGCCTCGGCGTTGGTGAGGATGGTGATCACCACCTCGGAACGTGCCGCCAGTTCGGCAGGAGTCGCGGCGAGTTGAGCGCCGGCGGCCTGTGCTGGCTTGGTCTTCTCACCCGTACGGTTCCAGACCGCCACTGCATGACGGCAGTCGATCAAGTGCTGCGCGATCGCGGTGCCCATGCGTCCGGTACCTGCGATACCGATGTTCATGTAGACCTCCTGTGCGCTCAATCGATGCTAGCACAGCTTCCATCGAGACGGCCGAACGGAAGCAGTATGGACGGCGTACCACCTGCGGAGCACGCAGCGGAGTATCCTTCTTGCCTGCAGAACTGCGCATGAGACCAGCGGAGGGACAACGGTGCACGAGTTAGCGATCGAAAACGCCATCTTGATCGACGGGCTGGGAACACCTGCCCGACCGGGCAGCCTGGCGGTGGAGAACGGCCGCATCGCCGCCGTGGGAGACGCTGTCGGCCAGGCGCGCAGCCGTATCGACGCCGACGGCCTGGTGTTGGCGCCCGGGATCATCGATCTGCATACCCACTTCGATGCCCAGCTCCTGTGGGACCCGTTCGCGACCCCGTCGGTGGCGCTGGGCGTGACCAGCGTCGTGATCGGCAACTGCGGGTTCACCATCGCACCGTGTCGAGAGAGGGACCGCGACCAGACCCTGCGCAACCTGACCCATGTCGAGGGCATGCCGCTGGAGGCGCTGCGCGCAGGTGTGGACTGGAGCTTCGAGAGCTACCCTCAATATCTCGGACTGCTCGAGCGCAAAGGCCTGGTGCCGAACGTGGCCTCGTTCGTCGGTCATTCGTCGGTGCGCACTTATGTGCTGGGCGAAGAGGCTTCCGCGCGCGCCGCCACGCGGGTGGAAGTGGCGGAGATGAAACGGATCGTGACCGATGCGCTGCGCGCCGGCGCGGTCGGCTTCGCCACCTCGACGCTGGAGCAGCACAATGGCGAGAACGGCATTCCGATGCCGTCGCGTCTGGCCGACGAGCATGAGTTGATGGAGCTCACCGGTGCGCTCGGCGCAGCCGGCAAGGGCGTGTTCATGCTGACCAAGGGCATGACCACGACGGTGCCTTGGCTGGAGCAGGTCGCGGCCCGCAACGGCCGACCGGTGATGATCGCTGCGATGTTCGTCGACCCAAACGACCCATCGCGGGTGTTCAGTGAGTTCGAGCAGATCAGCGCCGCGCGCAGCCGAGGCCGGGAGCTGTGGGGCCAGGTCGGCTGCTTTCCGCTCGGGATGGAGTTCACCCTGCGCCATCCCTATCCCCTGGAGGCGCTGCTCGCCTGGCGTCCCGCGATCGAGGCCGAGGGCTCCGAGCAGTTCCAGCGAGTTCTGGCCGACCGCGGGTTCCGCGAAGCGGTAAAATCGGAGGCTCGCAGCAAGACCGTGCCGAACCGGTTCTCCTATCACAGCCTGGAGCACATGACGATCATGGAAGCGCGGGAGCCGCGGCACCGCGGGCTAGTGGGCAGCAACGTCACCGAGCTCGCGCGAGCCGAAGGCAAGGACCCGTTCGACTGGTTCCTCGACTTCGGGCTCGATGGCGAATTGGACGCGCTGGTGGACTGCAAGCTGTTCAACACGGACGAGGATGCCGTACGCGGGCTGTTGCGACACCCGCACTCGGCGATCACGCTGTCCGACGCCGGCGCCCATCTCGCTTTCCTGTGCGACGCCGGATTCGGCCTGCATCTGTTTGGCCACTGGGTGCGCGAGCGCGGCGATCTGACGCTGGAACAAGCGGTGCAAGCGGTGACCAGCCGCGCCGCAGACATCTACCGGATCACGGACCGGGGGCGCCTGATGCCAGGCGCGTGGGCCGATCTTGTCCTGTTCGATCCTTCCACCGTGGGCCGCGGCGAGAAACGCCGCATCTGGGATCTACCCGGAGGCGCCAGCCGCGTCGACACGCCCGCAGCGGGTCTGCACGGAGTCTGGATCAACGGAGTGCGTGTGGTGGACGAGCAGGGCCCGCTCCCCGACAGCGGCCGGCCCGGCAAGCTGCTGCGCGAGTTTGCCGCTTGACGTCAGAACGGGCACGACGCACTGAAATTGGGAGCTCGCTTCTCGCGCAGTGAAGCCAATCCCTCGCGCACATCCGGTCCGGAGAACCCCAGCATCTCCAGCGCCAGCGACGTGTCGAATGTCGGGCCCGCCATCCGCAGCCAGTTGTTGAGGCTGTACTTGGTCCAGCGCAGCGCCGACTGCGATCCGCGGACGAGGCGGCGCGCCACCTCGAACGCTTTGTCGACCAGCTCGCCTTCGTCGACGCACAAAGACACCAGGCCGATGCGCTCGGCTTCCTGGCCGCTGATCTCGTCGCACAGGAGCAAGTAGTACTTGGCCTTGGCCATGCCGCAAAGCAGCGGCCAGACTATGGCCGCGTGGTCGCCCGCAGCCACGCCCAGCCGCGTGTGGCCGTCGATGATCCGTGCGTTGCGGGCCGCGATCGAGATGTCCGCCAGCAGCCCGGTCACCAGGCCAGCGCCCACCGCCGGGCCGTGCATGGCGGAGACGACGATCTTCGAGCAGTTGATGAGGTTGTAGACCAGATCGCGCGCCTCGCGCCAGACGCGCGCCCGCGCATCGAAATCCCGTGTCGTGGTCTCGACCAAATCGAGGCTGCCGCCTCCGGAGTAGCCCTTGCCCAGGCCACGGATGATCGCCACGGATGTCTGCGCATCGGCATCGACGTCGCGCCAGATCTCCGCCAGCTCGCGATGGGTCTGCGCGTCGGCCACGCTGAGCTTGCCTTCCTGGCCCATGACGATTTCCAGGATGCCGGGCTCCGGGCGATTCAGTTTGAGCATCTTGTAGTCCGCATACGCCATGGCGTTTCTCCTCGTGGGTTGGCGCGAACGAATGCCGCTCGCACCTTGGCCGAATTATCTCGCGGGTCCGGTGCGGCCGCAGCGCTATAGCGCGGCCACGAGCCCAGGGCGCCCGCGCTTGACCGTCCCGTCGCCAGCCGCCATGCTTGCGGCCACCTCGTCGCGATCAGAGTTTGTTGCCTGCGGCCCATGAACACTGCGATCAATGTGAATGACTTTCGCGAGCGGGCGCAGCGGCGCCTCCCGCGCCTGGTGTTCGACTTCCTCGAGGGTGGCGCCGATGACGAGACCTGCTTGCGGCGCAACCGCGCCGCGATCGAGGCGCTGCAGCTTCGGCCCGCGCTGCTCCGGGATGTGTCCGCCATCGACACGTCGGTCGAACTGTTCGGGCAACGCTTACCGCTGCCGCTCGCGGTCGCTCCCACCGGCCTGAATGCGCTGATATGGCCGGACGGAGACGTGGAACTGGCGCGGGCAGCCGCGTCCGCCGGCATCCCCTTTGCCCTGTCCACCGCGTCCAACGCGCGCCTCGAGCGTATCCCGAAAGAGGCGGGCGGGATCAATTGGTTCCAGTTATACGTGCTGGGCGATCGCCCTCTGGCCGAGCGGATGATAGGGCGCGCTCGCGACGCCGGCTATTCCGCGCTCGTCTTCACCGTCGACGTGCCGGTGAGCGGCTACCGGGAGCGGGACCTGCGCAACGCGTTCAGGCTGCCGTTCAGGTATTCGCCCGGTATAGCGCTCGACGCGGCCCGCCATCCCCGCTGGTTGTTCGGGCTGTTGCGCTCGGGCATGCCACGCTTCGCCAACCTCAGCGACTCCGATGCGGGCCCGCTATCGGCACAGACGCAGGCCGCGCTGTTGAGCCGGGCCACGGATCGCACGCTCAACTGGGACAGCCTGCGCTGGCTCCGCCATCATTGGCCCGGCCCCCTGCTGTTGAAAGGCGTGCTGACCGCGGCAGACGCTCGACGTGCCGTCGACCGAGGCGCCGATGCGGTGATCGTCTCCAACCACGGCGGGAGGCAGCTCGACTGCGCGCAGGCCACGATCGAAGCCCTGCCGGAGATCGTCGCCGCGGTCGGCGGAAGCGTGCCGATCCTGGTAGACAGCGGGTTCCGGCGCGGCAGCGATATTGTGAAAGCGCTGGCGCTGGGGGCCCGGGCCGTGCTCCTCGGGCGCGCGCCGCTCTATGGCCTGGCCGCCGATGGGACCCGCGGAGCTCGCGAAGTGCTGCGCCTGCTGGGCGAGGAGCTGGTGCGCACGATGACCCTGCTGGGCGTGCGCTCGATCCAAGATCTCACGCCCGACCGCGTGATACGCCGTGCGGAGCGGGCGTGATCCTGACTACGCGTGTAGCAAGATGGGAATGACCGAACCGCTCGAGGTCCTGCGCGGGCTGTTCGGATACGACAGCTTTCGCGGCGCCCAGGCGGCCATCATCGAGCATGTCCTGGCCGGCGGGGACGCCACGGTCTTGATGCCCACCGGCGGGGGCAAGTCGTTGTGTTACCAGATCCCCGCGATCTTGCGCCGCGGCGTCGGCGTGGTCGTGTCTCCCTTGATCGCACTGATGCAGGATCAGGTCGATGCATTGCGCCAGCTCGGCATCCGCGCCGCATTTCTGAACTCCAGCCTCGAAGCCGAGGCCGCCTCCGCGGTCTGGCGCGGCGCTCAGCGCGGCGAGCTGGACCTGCTCTACGTGGCGCCCGAGCGCCTGGTGACCGAATCCTTTCTCACGCACCTCGCGCGCATTCAGGACGAGCATGGGCTGGCGCTGTTCGCCATCGACGAGGCGCATTGCGTCTCGCAGTGGGGGCACGATTTCCGCCCGGAATACATCCAGCTCTCGATCCTGCACGAGCGCTTCCCCGATGTGCCGCGCATCGCCCTCACCGCCACCGCCGACGCCATCACGCGCGCCGAGATCAAAACGCGGCTCGCGCTGACTCACGCGCGCGAGTTCGTGGCCAGTTTCGACCGGCCCAACATCCGCTACCGCGTGGTCGAAAAAGATCAGTCCCGCGACCAGCTGCTCGACTTTCTGCGCGGCTCCGGCGGCGAGGAGGGACACCTGGGGGAAGCCGGGATCGTCTACTGTGCATCGCGCAAGAAAGTCGAGCAGACCACCGCCTGGCTGGAAGCGAAAGGGATCCCCGCGGCTGCGTACCACGCCGGCATGGACGCCCAGTCCCGCCGGGAAGCCCAGCAGCGCTTTCAGGGCGACGACGCCATCGTCATGGTTGCGACCATCGCCTTCGGCATGGGGATCGACAAGCCCGACGTGCGTTTCGTGGCGCACTTGGACCTGCCCAGGAGCCTGGAGGCGTACTACCAGGAGACCGGGCGTGCCGGGCGCGATGGCGAGCCCGCCGACGCGTGGATGACTTACGGGCTGGCGGATGTGGTCCTGCAAAAGACGTGGATCGAGCAGTCGGAAGCGCCGCCGGAGCAGAAGCGGATCGAGCAGATGAAGCTGGATGCGATCCTCGGCTTCTGCGAAACGGCGCAATGCCGCCGCGCGGTGCTGCTGAACTACTTCGGCGAATCCATTGCGCCGTGCGGCAACTGCGACATCTGCCTGAATCCTCCCCAGACCTGGGACGCGACCATCGCCGCGCAGAAGCTGTTCTCGGCGATCCTGCGCACCGGACAGCGCTTCGGGGCGGGCCATGTGATCGATATCCTGCGCGGCAAGACCACAGAGCGAGTGGTCAAGCTGAGCCACGAACGGTTGCCGACCTTCGGCGTTGGTGCCGACCTGGACGAGAAGGCATGGCGCGGCGTGACGCGTCAGCTCATCGCGATGGGAATGCTGCACGCCGATCCGCGTGCGTACGGCGCGCTGCGGCTCACCGACGCGGCAAGGCCCGTCCTCAAAGGCGAGTCTCGCCTCGAGCTGAGGCGTACCTCGGTGATAGCGGCCCGTGCGGGCCGCAAGACCCCTTCGGGCATACCCGGCGTGCCGCTCGGCTCGGCGGCCGAGCCGCTGTTTCAGGCGCTGCGGGCCGAGCGCAAGCGCATCGCCGATGAGCAGGGCGTCCCGGCCTACGTCGTCCTGCACGATTCCGCGCTGCGCGAACTGGCGCAATTGCGCCCACAGGACCGCAAGGGCCTGCTGCTGGTGTCGGGCATCGGGCTCACCAAAGCCGAGCGGTATGGCGAGCGCCTGCTCGCTGTCATCGGGAGCATTGAGCCGACGCAGGAGCACCGCTGAGCGGAGCTTGACGACCTCGACTACCACTCCACCTTTTCGATACATGATTACCGGCGATACTCAGCCGGGGTGACGTTGTTGCGCCTTCCCCCGCTTGCGGGGGAAGGCCGGGATGGGGGGAGGCGACACGCGGGTTGCTCGCCCCCTCCCTCACCCGGCGCTTTGCGCCGCCCTCTCCCGGAGGGACCCGGAGGGAGAGGGCACTCAACTCCCCTCGCCAGCAGAGATAAGGTCCCTCTCCCCCCGGGAGAGGGTAAGGTGAGGGAAACGTCGCAAGACGTCCGGGAGAGGGGCCGGGGGGTGAGGGAACTCCGTGAGGGTAGAGGGCTGAGGCTCGTTGGTAATCAAGAGTTTCGATATCAGCGCTCCCCAGAGAGCCTACGTCTCGAACCAGTTCTTGATGGTCAAACCCGCGAAGCGCCGGAAGTCGGATACGTTACGAGTCACCAGCGCCAGTTGGTTTGTCACGGCGATGCTCGCGATCTGACCGTCTGCAAATGACGGCGTGAGTCCGCCCGAAGCCAGACGTGCCCGCGCCAATGCATGGTACTCGGCCGCCTTCAGATCGTAAGGCAAGATCGGCAACTCTCCGAGAACGACCGAAGCCAGATAGCTCCGGATTGCGTCCTTCCTCCTGGACGCGGGCAGGCGATGCGCGCCAAAGCTCAGCTCGTGCCAGACCACCGTGCACGTGCACAGCCGCGCAGAGTGGCGCCTCAACCTCTCCAGCACACCCGGATGCGGCTCGGCCTTGAGCGGCTCGGACAATACGCTCGTGTCCAGCAAGAAGCGCGGCTTCACCAGCTGAAACGCCTCGCCGAGCCGCGGTCTCTGAGGTCCTCGAACTCCGCCTCCGTGAGGCCACTCCCCGAGAGGTCATACGCCTTCTGCAGCTCGCGCAAAGCGCTCCAATAGCCCCTCTTCTTCTCGACGAGCTCCTCGTACTGGCCGTGTGAGAGCAGCACGGCGACCGGTTTGCCGCGCCGGGTCAGCGTGACCGGCTTACCAGTCTCCGCTTCGTGCACGAGGCTCGCGAGATCGTGCCGCGCTTCGGCAATTGAGTAGGCCTTGTCCATGGTCTGGATCCAGATGGCTATGTACATAGCCATCCTACGCTCAAGATGGATGGCGCACAAGCCTCTTCCCCGGCCCAGCCCGACGACCCCGAGCGATAGCGGACCGGTTGCTGGGGTAAACTGCTGCGCGACGCCGAACTCCAACCCGAAGAGTTACAACTTCCTGATGCCAGGTCCCTTAGCTGGAGTGAAGGTCCTTGACCTCACCACGGTTGTGATGGGTCCGTTCGCGACCCAGATCCTTGCCGAGCTGGGGGCAGACGTGATCAAGGTCGAGCCGCACGAAGGCGACAACATGCGCCACGCCGGGCCCATGAGAAGCCCCGGCATGGGTTACATGTTTCTCAACCTCAACCGCGGCAAGCGCGGCATCGTGCTCGACCTCAAGCGGCCCGAAGGACGCGAGACGGTGATGCGGTTGGTGCCCGCCACGGACGTGCTCATCTACAACGTGCGGCCGCAAGCGATGGCGCGATTAGGACTGGCCTACGAGGACGTGCACGCGATAAACCCGAGGATTCTGTATGTGGGCGCCTACGGCTACTCGCAGCGCGGACCCTACGCGGCGAAAGCCGCTTACGACGACTTGATCCAAGGAGCTTCGGGCGTTCCGTGGCTCGCGTCGCGCGGGGGCGCCGAAGCACCACGTTATGCGCCGGTAAACCTCGCGGACCGGCTCACCGGGTTGCACGCCGTCTACGCGGTGACCAGTGCACTGTTTCATCGTGAGCGCACAGGCCAGGGCCAGGGGGTGGAAGTGCCGATGTTCGAGAGCGTCGCACACTTCGTTCTCGGCGATCACTCCGCTGGCCTGACCTACGATCCCCCCATCGCCGACCCCGGCTACGCGCGGTTGCTGGCGCGGCGTCCCTACGCAACGCAGGACGGCTACATCTGC
>JBGPOV010000089.1:0-14789 GCA_041488255.1 Gammaproteobacteria bacterium
GAGGAGCTGGCGCGTTGCTCCGAGCAGTTCGAGCCTGTGTCGACGCGCGCCGACGATCCCGCGCTGATCATCTACACGTCGGGGACGACAGGCAAACCAAAAGGGGCGCTGCACGCCCATCGTGCGCTGCTCGGGCATCTGCCGGGCGTGGAGATGTCGCACGACTTTCTCCCACACGCCGGAGATCTGATGTGGACCCCGGCCGATTGGGCTTGGATAGGCGGCTTGATGGACCTGCTGATGCCAGCGTGGCATCACGGCATCCCCGTCCTGGCGCGCCGATTCGAAAAGTTCGATCCCGAGGCGGCGTTCGACCTGATGGCGCGCCACGGCGTGCGAAACGCCTTTCTGCCGCCGACAGCCTTGAAGCTGCTGCGGTCTGTTTCCAAGCCGAGGCAGAGATGGAGCTTCAGCCTGCGCTCGGTCGCGAGCGGCGGCGAATCGTTGGGAGCCGAGCTGCTCGAATGGGGGCGCGAGGCCCTCGGACTGGGGATCAACGAGTTCTACGGGCAGACCGAGTGCAACATGGTGCTGTCCTCCTGCGGCTGTCTGTTCCCGGCGCTGCCCGGCGCCATCGGGAAGCCCGCCCCCGGGCACGACGTTCGTATCGTCGACGACACAGGACGGATACTGCCCGACGGGGATATCGGAAATATCGCCGTGCGCAGTCCCGATCCGGTCCTGTTCCTCGGCTACTGGAACAATCAGCAGGCTACGCGTGACAAATACGTCGGCGAGTGGCTGATCACGGGCGATACGGGCATCAGCCACCCGGACGGGTACGTCCAGTTTGTCGGCCGCAACGACGACGTGATCACCAGCGCAGGCTATCGGATCGGACCCGGACCGATCGAAGACTGCCTGCTGGGTCATCCTGCCGTTGCGCTCGCGGCCGTGATCGGGGTCCCCGATCCGCAGAGAACCGAGATCGTCAAAGCCTTCGTCGTCCTCAAGCCGGGTTTCACGGCATCCGAGACGCTGAAGCGCGAATTGCAGGACCATGTGAAGATCCGGCTCGCTGCGCACGAGTATCCTCGTGAGGTGGCGTTCATCGAGGCGCTGCCCATGACCACCACCGGCAAGATCATCCGCCGGGAGCTGCGCAGCTGGAGCGACAGGACGTCGAGCCGATAAGCGGCGGCTTACAATCTCGCGAGTCGCGCCTCAAACCCCGACCTGAGCCCGGCTCACCAAGACTTTGTCCACCAAGCCATACTTAACCGCCTCCTCGGCGCCGAAGAAGTTGTCGCGATCGGTATCACGCTCGATGGTCTTGATGTCCTGTCCCGTGTGCTTGGCCATGATCTGGTTGAGCCGCTCGCGCAGGTACAGGATCTCCTTGGCGTGAATCTCGACGTCGGTAGCCTGGCCTTGGAACCCGCCCATGGGCTGGTGTATCAGCACCCGCGAGTTGGGCAGGCAGAAGCGCTTGCCCTTAGCCCCCGCGCACAGCAAGAGCGCCCCCATGCTGGCCGCCTGACCGATGCATAGCGTGCTCACATCTGGTTTGATGAACTGCATGGTGTCGTAGATGGCCAGCCCGGCCGACACTATCCCGCCCGGTGTGTTGATGTAGAAGGAGATGTCCTTTTCCGGGTTGTCCGCTTCCAGGAACAGCAACTGAGCGACGATCAGGTTGGCCGACATCTCTTCGACTGGCCCCACCAGGAACACGACACGCTCCTTGAGCAGGCGCGAGTAGATATCGTAGGCGCGTTCGCCGCGCCCGCTCTGCTCGACCACCATCGGGATGAGCCCCGTATTGCGGGGCCCGGCGCTACGCGCTTCCCAGATCATATACACACACCTATGAGAATGGGGTTCCAACCCGGTCTGGGGGCGGCGGATCCAAGCGATGTCCCGGCGCGCAGAGAAAGTCACCCACGCAACGTTCCGAAAAGCGAGGAAAGAGAGGCGCCACAAGACGCCTCTCTTAGTCTCAGAAACCGGGTCTATTTCGGCTGGGAAACGATCCGGATATAGGGCTTGGGTGCTTTCCAGCCGCCTGGATACTTGGTCTTCGCTTCCTCGTCGGAAACCGACGGGACGATGATGACGTCCTGACCTTGCTTCCAGTTCACGGGGGTGGCGACCTTGTGCTTCGCGGTGAGCTGGATCGAATCGAGTAGACGCAATACTTCGTCGAAGTTGCGCCCAGTGCTCATCGGGTAGGTGAGCATCGCCTTGATCTTCTTGTCCGGCCCGATGATGAATACCGAGCGCACCGTGGCGTTGTCCGCCGCCGTACGCTTCGCGTCTCCGCTGGCGTTGGGATGGATCATGTCGTAGAGCTTGGCCACCTTCAGATCGGAATCGCCGATCAACGGGTAGTTCACTGCATGGCCTTGCGTCTCCTCGATGTCCTTGAGCCAGCGCTTATGATCGCTGACCGGGTCGATGCTCAAACCGATGACCTTGCAGTTGCGCTTGTCGAACTCGGGTTTGAGGCCTGCCATGTAGCCGAGCTCGGTGGTGCACACCGGGGTGAAATCCTTGGGGTGAGAGAACAGAATCGCCCACCCGTCCCCAATCCACTGGTGAAAATCGATTGCGCCGATAGTGGTTTCTGCCTTGAAGTTCGGCGCTTCGTCGCCTATACGTAGAGCCATGATGGTCCTCCGGTATTCCTTGGGTGATGCCAGATCATGACGAGGTGCCCGGCACCGTTTGGGCGGATGCAACTCTCGCCACGGACATCGGGTCCCCTGAGCCGCCCCAGTGTCGCCCGTGTTCGCGGACGACTATTATAGCCCGAAGATGCCGGCATCGGGCCTTGTAGCGGATGTACCTAGCAACGGTCCTGGAGGCGGCCCAGCGCGAGTGCGATGCGGCGCGACCTGCGCGGCCGGACCTGAACACGCCGCGGTGGCTGGCGATGGGAGGCTATGATGATCTTCGAGCAGATAACGACCGGTGGCTGCCAGTCGTACTTGGTAGGTTGTGCAGAGACTTGTACGGCGGCGCTAATCGATCCGGAAATCAGCCAGATCGACCGCTACCTCGCGCTCGCGGCGCGCGACGCCCTGCGTGTCCACTACCTCGTCGACACGCACACGCACGCCGATCATTTCTCGGCCACACAGGAGCTTGCACGACAGCTCCGGGTGCCGGTGGTCATGCATCGGGCAAGCGCCGCACCGTTTGTGGACATGCGGGTTGACGACGGCGAAATGCTCGTCCTGGGGCGGCTACGGCTGCATGTGATCCATACACCAGGACATACACGCGACTCGATGTGTCTGCTGGTCGAGGATCGTGTGTTCACCGGCGACACGCTGCTTATCGGTGCCACCGGCCGGACCGACCTGCCAACCGGCGATGCGGAAGCGCTCTACGACAGTCTGTTCAACGGCATCCTGCGGCAGAACGCTGATCTGAAGGTGTTTCCGGCGCATGACTACACGGGGAGGAGCCATTCGACGATCGCGCAGGAGCTTGCCCAGAACCCGCGCCTGCAACAACGCGAGCGGAACGCTTTTGTTGAGATGATGCGAAGCCTTAACCTGAGCATGCCAGCCCATGTCACCGAGGCACTGCGCACCAACATGAGCGGAGGGAAGACCGTCGCTCAGTTGCTTGCCGAGGCCACCGCGATGGTACCGTTCATGTCGCTCGCCGAGCTCAAGGCACGCATCGAGGCCGGCGAAGCCGACTTGATCGTGCTCGATGTGCGTGAGCGCGACGCCTACGAGGGTGGCCACATTCCAGGGGCTCGGCTGCTGCCCCGCGGCCAGCTTGAGCTGCGCGTTAACCAGGATCTGCCGGATCCGACCCGCCGCATCCTATCGTACTGTGAATTTGGTCGGATTTCGACCCTCGCCGCGGCGACGCTCCGCCGGATGGGCTTTCAGCGCGCAGTAGCGTTGGACGGCGGGATGAAGGCCTGGCGCGAAGCGGCCTACCCTGTCAAGTCGGGAGGGGCGCCTTGAGCTGAGCAATGATCCAGCGGCTACTCCGGGCCGCGGACCGGTCAGGCAGCCCGCATTGAAGCCGGCTGCGGCATGTCCGCGAGGCGCGAGCGGATAGAGTGCAGCATACCGTCGCGGTCCAGTCCGACTTGCGCGAGCAACTGCGCCTGGTCGCCGTGGTCCACAAAGTGATCCGGTAATCCAAGGTGCAGAATTCGGATCGCGATGTCTTGCGCGGCGAGGCTTTCGGCCACCGCGCTCCCCGCTCCGCCTCTGACCACGTTGTCCTCCACAGTCACCAGCAGCGAGTGGCTGCGCGCGATCTGCGCGAGGAGTTGCTCATCCAGCGGTTTGACGAAGCGCATGTTGACCACCGTCGCGTCGAGCTCCTCGGCGACCTCGAGCGCCGCCTTCAGGAGCGTGCCGAAGACCAGGATAGCCACCTGCTTGCCTTCGCGCCGCAGCTGCGCCTTGCCGATGGGCAAAGCCCGCATGTCCTTTTCCACGGCCACTCCCGGGCCGCTTCCGCGCGGATAGCGTACCGCGGCCGGCGTGTCAAGCATGAAGCCCGTATACAGCATCTGACGGCATTCGTTCTCATCCGCCGGCACCATCACCGTGATGTTCGGCACGCAGCTCACATACGACAGATCGAACGCGCCGTGGTGCGTCGCGCCGTCGGCCCCGACCAGTCCGGCCCGGTCGAGCGCGAACAGCACCGGAAGGTTCTGGATCTGGACGTCATGGATGAACTGGTCAAAGCCGCGCTGTAGGAAGGTCGAATAGATGGCCACCACGGGTTTGAGCCCCTCGCAGGCGAGCCCGGCGGCGAAGGTCACCGCATGCTGCTCGGCGATGCCGACGTCGAAGTAGCGATGGGGGAATTGCTCGGCAAACTTCGCGAGCCCCGAGCCCTCGCGCATGGCCGGCGTGATGCCGATCAGCCGCGGGTCGTGCGCGGCCATGTCGCACAGCCAGTCCCCGAAGACTTCGGTGAAGGTGGGCTTGCCGCGCTTGCCTTGGCCGATGCCCGCTGCCGGCTCGAACTTGGACACCCCGTGGTAGAGGACCGGATTGGCCTCGGCGAGCTTGTAACCCTGCCCCTTGCGCGTGACGATGTGCAGAAACTGCGGACCCTTCAGCTTGCGGACGTTCGTCAGAGTGGGGATCAGCGCATCCAGATCGTGCCCGTCGATCGGACCGATATAGTTGAAACCGAACTGCTCGAACAGGGTCGAGGGCAGGATCATGCCCTTGGCGTGCATCTCAAGGCGCCTGACGAACTCGCGCAGGTTGGGGAACCTGGACACCAGGCGCTCGGTCGCGTTGCGCGCGGCCATATACACCCGCCCGGAGACCAAGCGGGCCAGATAGCGGTTCATCCCGCCCACCGCGGGCGAGATGGACATCTCGTTATCGTTGAGGATTACGAGCAGATCGGTATCGGCCACGCCGGCGTTGTTCATCGCCTCGAACGCCATGCCCGCCGACATCGCGCCGTCGCCAATGACGGCGATCACGCGTCGCCGCTCGCCCTTTTGCTTGACGGCGGTGGCCATTCCTAGCGCCGCGCTGATCGAAGTGCTCGAGTGGGCCGTGCCGAAGGTGTCGTATATCGACTCGCTGCGTCGCGGAAAGCCAGAGATGCCCCCGTACATGCGCAGCCGGGCCATCGCCTCGCGACGCCCAGTGAGAATCTTGTGCGGGTAGCTCTGGTGCCCGACGTCCCAGACGATGCGGTCCTCCGGCGTATCGAACAGGTAATGCAGGGCGATGGTGAGCTCGACGGTGCCTAAATTGGACGAAAGATGTCCTCCCGTCTTGCTGACCGACTCGAGGATGAAAGCGCGCAGCTCATCGGCAAGCTGTCTTAGCTGGCTGCGCTCCAGCCGGCGCAGTTCGGCCGGATCGTTGATAGTATTGAGCAGCTCGTAGCTCATGGATCGTGATGCC
The DNA here is from genome assembly GCA_041488255.1 of Gammaproteobacteria bacterium. GTDB lineage: Bacteria > Pseudomonadota > Gammaproteobacteria > Burkholderiales > SHXO01 > SHXO01. The sequence continues at coordinate 5,862 of JBGPOV010000089.1, forward strand.
AGTCAAGGATGAAGCGGGCGCCATCGAATTATAACCTGTTCGCGTAGACATCGATCACCCCCGATCTTTCAAGCTGCGGCCCCGGTTCGCGGGCCGCCATCCGGACGTAGACATCGAGCTTACGGTGAACAACCGAGAGGCCGTGGTCAAGCAGCTCACCCGCCAACGAGATCGATCTCACCATCATAGGCGAATCAATCCTCACTCAAACTGACATCATGGAGGAGTTGCACGCACGCGTTCCAGACGCAGTGCGTTATCCCTTCGATGAGCATGCGGCCCCGAAGCTCACCCGCCTTCCGCGCAGGCGCTTGAACAACTCGAACCAAGCGATGCCGGCCAACGCCGCCGCGAGCGAGCCGAGCAACTCCCAGGGATGCAGCATGTCGAACTTGAACAGCCGCTGAACCAGCGGAAAGTATATGGCGAGCGTCAGCCCAAGCAGCGCTCCGGTGGTGACCAGCCAGATGACGACGTTGGGGAGTCGCAGCGTCGCAAGCAGGCTGCGGTGTTGCGAGCGGTTGGACAAGATGAGGCCGATATTCCCGAACACGATGGCCGCGAACGCCGCCGCGCGCGCCTTCTCCTCACCCCAGCCGAGCGCCAGGACCAGCCCGTAGAACCCCGCGACTGCGGCCAGCACCGAGACGCCCTGCAGCATGCTGGTGGCGAGCATGCTGCGGCCGAACAGCGGCGCCTTCGGATCGCGCGGTGGCCGGCGCATCGCGTCGCGCGCTGCGGGCTCGTTCTCGAAGGCGACCGAGCACGCCGGGTCGATGATGAATTCCAGAAAGACGATGTGCACCGGGTAGAAGACCAGCGGCCAACCGAACAGCAGCGGGAGCAGCGCCATGCCAGCCGTGGGAACATGCACCGCGAGGAGGTAGCACATCGCGTTGCGGATGTTGTCGTAGATGCGGCGGCCGAGGCTCACCGCCCCGACGAGCGAGGCGAAGTCGTCATCCAGCAGCACCAGCGCTGCGGTCTCGCGCGCCACGTCCGTACCGCGCTTGCCCATCGCCACGCCGATGTGGGCGGCCTTGAGCGCTGGAGCGTCGTTCACGCCGTCCCCGGTCATCGCCACGATTTCGCCGTTGGCCTTCAGCGCCTCCACCAGCCGCAGCTTCTGCTCCGGCGCGACGCGCGCGAAAACGTTGCTGGTGGCGACTGCCTGCCGCAGATCGGCATCGCCGAGCGCCGCGATCTCACTTCCGACCAAGGCGACACCGCGTGCCTCGAGCCCGACCTCGGCTGCCACTGCGCGGGCTGTGCCTGGGTAGTCGCCGGTTATCATCACGACGCGGATGCCGGCCTCGAAACACTGCCGCATCGCCTCGCGCACGCCACGCCGCACCGGGTCCGACAGCGCGATCAGTCCTAGCCAGTTGAAGTGAAAGCCGTGGGGCGTGGCGGGCCACGCATCCGCTCGCCAAGAAGCGCGCGCCACCCCGAGCACCCGGTGACCCCGCTCCGCGAGCGCAGCGGTCGCGTCTAGCACCGCTTTGCGCTGGTGGGCGCCGAGGCGGCACAGCTCGATCACGCTTTCGGACGCGCCTTTGACCGCCACGACACGCTCGCTGCCGCGCTGCCAGCAGTGCGTCATCGCGGGAAGCTGCGGCGACAGGGGAAACTCGTGCACGAGCGACCATTGAGCGCGCATCGGCTTGGTCTCCGGATCCACGTGGTCCGCGTACTCCACGATCGCGCGCTCCATCGGATCGAACGGATCGATTTCGCTCGCGAGCGCGGCGTAGCGGACGACTAGCCTCACCGACTCCGGCACGGAGCGGGGACCGGCCGGGTGCACCTCGCCGCCATCCACGACCGCTGCCACCGCCATCCGGTTCTCGGTGAGCGTGCCGGTCTTGTCCACGCACAGCACGGTGGTTGCACCCAGCGTCTCGATGGCGGGCATGCGGCGCGTGAGCACATGCCGCCGAGAGATGCGCCAGGCGCCGAGCGCGAGGAACACGGTCAGTACGACCGGAAACTCCTCCGGCAGCACAGCCATCGCCAGTGTAATGCCCGCCAGAAATCCATCCAGCAGTCCACCCCGCTTCCAGGCGTACAGCGCCACGACGAGGGCGCACAGCAGCAGCCCGAGCGCCGCAAAGACGCGCACGATTCGCCCGGTCTGCTTCTGCAGCGGCGTTTCCTCTACCGCGATTGCCTGCAGCGACCTGCCGATTCGGCCAATCTCGGTACGCGCACCGGTCGCGCTCACCACTGCCGTCCCTTGGCCCTGCACCACCATCGTCGCCGAGAACACGAATGGCGTGCCTTCTCCGGGAAGCGGCACCAGCGGTGCCTCGCCTTGCCCGGCAATCTTGCGCACAGGCAGCGACTCGCCGGTGAGCAGCGACTCGTCGATGGAGAGGTCGTTGCAGCGGACAAGGTGCGCGTCGGCCGGTACGCGATCGCCCTCCTGAAGCAGCAGCAGATCGCCGCGCACGACATCGCGGCCGGCGATGCGATGCGCCTCCCCTCCGCGTATGACCAGCGCGCGCGGGCTGGCGAGGTCACGCAACGCTTCCAGCGCACGCTCGGTCTTGCGCGTCTGGTACAAGGTGATGCCGATGACGAGCAACACCGACAGCAGCAGGATCAGCGCGCCCTGCAGGTCCCCCAACGCAAGGTAGATCCCGCCGCCCCCGAGTAACAGCAAGAACATCGGTTCGTGCAGGCTCTCGACGACCATCGCTAACCACCTGCGCCGTCCGCTGCCGGGCAGCTCGTTCGGGCCTTCCTCGCGCAGCCGGCGTCTGGCCTCGGCTTCGGAAAGGCCAGATGGCGATGAGTCGTGCGACATCGAGAAGGGTCGGGTGAGAATCGACGCGGCTGGCGAGGGAGACGTGAGGAGCGAGCCGCGTACGCGGCTCCTCGCGCTTCAGACCCAGCAAACTACCGGTAGCGGTCGAATACCTTGCAGACGACAGGCACGAGCAACTTCCCTCCCTGGGTCACTGTAATCCAGTCGTCGTCGAGCGTGATCAAACCATCCTGGCCACATTCTCGAAGCGCGGCGATTTCCTCGGCGAAGTACTGTTTGAAATCAATGAGATGACCGATACTGATCGACTCCATTGACACTTCAAAGCGGCACGTCAAGGCCTGGATCACTGAGCGCCGGACCAGATCATCGGCGCTGAGCTCGACGCCACGAAGCACCGGAAGCTCGCCCCGATCGAGCGCGTCGCAGTAGACGCCGGGGACCTTCACGTTTTGGCTGTAGATCGGACCCACCTTGCTGATCGCCGAGACCCCCAGCGCAACGACGTCGCAGTCCCCGTTGCTGGAATAACCTTGGAGATTCCGCGCTGGATGGCCTCGCCGCTGCTCCAGTGCAAGATCATCATCGGGCTTCGCGAACTGATCCATGCCGACATAGACATAGCTGGCCGCTTCGAGTTGCGCGACCGCGGCGATGAACGCCTCCAGCTTGATCTCAGGGCGCGGCAGGTCGCCCGGGGCGATGTCGCGCAATGCTCTGAGCATGGCTGGGCGGTGAACATGCGCGGTCAGAGAGATCCGGTCAGGCTTGCACGCTATCGCGAGCCGGGTGGTCCGCGAGAATGCAGCTGCGTCCTGTTGCGGCAAACCGTAGATCAGATCGATGCCGACTGTCTTGAACCGATGCTGGCGTGCGGTGCGAATGACACGTTTCGTCCTCTCGAAGTTCTGGACCGGGTCGGCCGCTCCCTGATCTCCGGCATAAGGCTGCAGTGCATCGAGGGTGATGCGGTTCAGGCCCAGCTCTGCGAGCAGGGCGACACGCGCATTCCCGATTCTGAACGGATCGATCTCGATCGCATAATCGCCTGCCGGATCGAACCTGAACTCCGAACGCAACACGCTCATCAGTTCGATGAGCTCCGAGTCATCGAGAACTGGAAGCATTCCGCCAAACCAGTACATCTGCCCACAGGCCCGGTCATTCGCAAGATTGCCGGCAACCAGTCGAATCTCCCGGCGCAGATGCTCGACGTAGTTCGCCGGCCCGGCACGGTCGCCGATGTTCCTGCCGCGTGCGCGGTGATCTCGGAGAGTGCCCCAGATCGGCAGGTGCAAATATAATGCGAGGGGGCGCGCAAAGCCGCCTATGTTCCGGTTCCGTAGCCAATGGCCGTATGCTGCGGCGTCGAAGGTGTCGACGAATCGGTCTGCAGGTGGGTAAAACGTATAGCGCAAGCCGCCCCCGTCGTACTTGCGGATCAACATCGACTCGACTAGGAGGTTTGTGGACACTGCTCTCCTGACTGCCGCGAATTATGGCAAATTGGACCGTGGTTACTATGTCAGCACGGATTCCCATCGGATTTGACCCGCATCAAAGGTGCTCCGAAATCTACAAGTTGTCCGAAGGGAAGAGCGGCGCGTGACCCTGCCTCGGAACGGTGTCGCCAGGCAGAGCGCCATCTCGACTAGCCATTTGTTCACCGTTCTCGGCCCGGTGCTCGCCGTGGTGGCCTTCACGGCAGTCGTCGCGCTGGCCGGTGTGCTGGCGGGATGGCATCAGGACGAGATGCTGGTCATCGCTGCGGGCGCAGGTACGGCGACGCTGTTGGTGGCCCTGCTGCTGGTCTATTACCAGATCCATGAGCGCCGGCTGGCGCGTCGAGTGCTGCAACGTGTCGAGGCTCGAGTCAGCGGTATCGTCGATTCGGCCATGGATGCCATCATTATCGCGGATGACGAGCAGCGCATCGTATTGTTCAACTCGGCGGCCGAGAAGGTGTTCCGCTGGCCGCGAGCCGCCGTGCTGGGGCAGCCGCTCGACATGCTCATCCCGGAGCGCCTGCGCACTGCTCACCGCGCCCATATCGACCGCTTCGGTCAGACTGGCGTCACATCCCGGGGCATGGACGACACGACCGTACTTGTAGGCCTACGGGCTAACGGCGAGGAATTTCCCATCGACGCATCGATTTCGCAGTTGAGCGAGGGCGGCAGAAAGCTCTTCACCGTGATCCTGCGCGACGTCACGGAGCGCGTGCGCGTCCAAGAGGCCTTACGCCAGTCCAGGGAAGACGTGCGCGAGCTCTCGATGGCGGCGCATTCGATCCGGGAGCAGGAAAAGAGTCGCATCGCGCGCGAGCTGCACGATGAGCTCGCGCAAGCGCTCACCGCGTTGAAGATGGACGTCTCCTGGCTCGTGGACCAGGTCCCGAGCGGCGATAAAGAGATCGCCGATAGGCTCACCAGGATGCAGGCGCTGCTTGACAGCACCGTGGCCGCGACCCGGCGCATCTCGGCCGATCTGCGGCCACTCATGCTGGATGATCTGGGGCTCGTTCCCGGGATCGAATGGCTGGTGCAAAACTTCACGCAGCGCACCGGCATCCCTTGCGAGCTCGCGATCGGCGCGTCAGATTTGGAGCTGCAGGACCCGCACGCCACCGCGGTATTTCGGATCCTGCAAGAGTCGCTCACGAACGTGGCCAGACACGCCGAGGCATCGCTGGTGGAGGTTGTCATCGAACGCAGCGACGCTTGCGTCACGCTTAGCGTGCGAGATAACGGCCGCGGCTTCGTTGCTGGCAGCCCCCGCAAGCCGAACTCTTATGGCCTTCTCGGCGTGCGCGAACGGGCGCACCTGCTGGGTGGAGAAGCCAGGATCGACAGCACTCCCGGTCAGGGTACGACCGTCGAGGTGCGAATCCCGATCGGCCAGCAGGGGCGGCAATCGTGATTCGAATCGTCATCGCCGACGATCACACCATCGTCCGGGAGGGCCTCAAGCAGCTCCTTGCCAAGGCCGGGGATCTGAGCGTGATCGGCGAAGCGCAAAGCGGCCACGAGGTCTTACAGCGCGTACGCGAGCTCGACTTCGACCTGCTGCTGCTCGACATGTCCATGCCGGGTAGGAGCGGCATCGACTTGATCAAGCAGGTCCGCACCGAGAAGCCCGGCCTGCGGATACTGGTGCTCAGCATGCACGAGGAAGCGCAGTACGCGGTGCGAGCCATCAAGGCCGGCGCCTCGGGCTATCTCACCAAAGAGACCGCCTCCGACCAGCTGGTAACCGCCATCCGCAAGGTGGCGGCCGGCGGCGCGTTCATCAGCGCCGCGGTCGCCGAGCAGTTTGCGCTTGGCGCGATGCCGCAGACCGAAGGCCCACCGCACATGTCCCTTTCCGATCGCGAATTCCAAGTGTTACGCCTGCTCGTGTCCGGTAAGACCGTTTCGGACATTGCCCAGCAGCTCAACCTCTCGGTCAAGACGGTGAGCACGCACAAAGCCCGCATGATGCAAAAGATGAACATGAGCAACCCGACCGAGCTCATCCGCTACGCGATCAGCCATCACCTGATCGACGACCCTGAACCCCCCGCCTGACGAATCCCGGTGTAGGACGATTCCTAGTCCCATGGGATCGCGCCCTACAGAGACATTCGGAATACTCCGATAGCTCGATTCAGCCGCCGCCGATAATTCCGTTCGGCGGCCCGGCCCATACTGAACTGCATGGAAAACACGCATTCGCGCCGCAGCGGGGTGTTTATCGTCGAGGACTCGGTCGGCGTCCGCCAGCGTCTCGTGGAACTGCTCAGCGCCACCGACGGCGTTGCAGTCGTCGGCGAAGCGGCATCCGCCGCAGCCGCCGTGGAGGGGATCCTGCACACTCAACCTCAGTTCGTCGTGCTCGACCTTCACCTTCCCGGCGGCAGCGGCCTGGAGGTGCTGCGCGAGGTGCATCCGCAAGTGCCCGAGATCGTTTTCCTCGTCTTTACGAACTATCCCGAGCCACAGTATCGGAGGATCTGCATGCAGGCCGGGGCGAGCTATTTCCTGGACAAGAACAGCGACTTCGCCAGGGTGAGAGAGATTGTCGCGAGACCCGCGTCCGTAACCACGCATGCCGGGTGAGACCGTAGTCCACAGACCAGGGAGACATCATGAAATCTGCAGCCGCCGCTCATTCCTCCGCGCCGACCCAGGATCCCGCGCAAGAGGCACGAGACACAGCCTCCGGCTCCGTGTCGCGCCTCCCGACCCGATGCTCAAGCTGCAGTCTGAGGAAGATGTGCCTGCCTTGCGGGCTGACCGGTCAGGACGCGGAGCGCGTCGACGAATTGATCTACACGCGCCGCCGCATTCGGCGAGGAGCAACCCTGTACCATGCCGGCGATACGTTCGTCTCGCTTTATGCGGTGCGCAGCGGCGTTTTCAAGACCAATCTGACGCTCGATGATGGGCGCGACCAGGTCACGGGTTTTCATATGGCCGGCGAGATCATGGGCATGGAGGGCATCGGCTCGGGGCAACATACCGGTGACGCCATCGCGCTCGAGGACAGCGAGGTGTGTGTCATTCCCTATGCGCGGCTGGAAAACCTCGGCCGCGACCTGTATGGGCTGCAGCGTCAGTTTCACAAGCTCATGAGCCAGGAGATCGTGCGCGAGAACGGTGTAATGCTTCTGCTGGGCAGCATGCGCGCGGAAGAGCGCCTGGCCGCATTCCTGCTGAATCTGTCGCAACGCTTCACGGCGCGCGGCTACTCGCCTTCGGAGTTCAACGTGCGCATGACCCGGGAGGAGATCGGCAGCTACCTGGGTCTCAAGCTGGAGACCGTCAGCCGCGTGTTCTCCCGCTTCCAGGATGAAGGGCTGATCGTCGTGCAGCAGAAGTACATCCAGATCAAGGATCCGGCAGCGCTACAGCGCGTTGTCGGGCGCTGTACCCCAGCATAGGAAAATCCAGTGCGCTTCGGCGGAAAGCTCAGAGCAGGATTGCGCCGCTTCAGCAGCGCCGCAGCCTGGTGCCGCGGATAGCAGGTTCTGCCATTCGGAGAGGAGTCTCGACAGCGCGTCAGCGTTGACACAGTGGTGCACGTGTTTTTCCAGGATGATCCAGTCCAGGGTCAGAGTTCCGGTCTTGTCGGTACACAGCACATCCATCGCCCCGAAGTTCTGAATCGAGTTCAGGCGCTTGACGATGACTCTCTTGCGTGACATCGCGAGCGCCCCTTTGCTCAGGTTGACAGTCACGAGCTATCACCTAGCAGCTGGGACACGGAGTATTGTAGTAGGTCTTCACCAGGTAGGAAGTCACGTTTTCGATGTCCTCATCGCTCCAACGCAGGGATGTGTTCGTCTGCCAACGGCTCACTTGTGCGCGCACTTCTTCGTAAGTTTTGGCGACCTTGTTCTCGCGCCTGTACGCCACCGAGTCATGGCACATCTCGCAGTGTGTGTCGTGAAGAGCGCGACCGCGGTCCAGGTCGCAGCCGCTCGCGGGCAAGGACGGCAACCCCGCGACGAGAAGTAGCAGAGAAAGGCGAATCGACATAGCGTCCCTCGTTGGCTTCATTCGTCGTGCTGTGCCACGCCGCACCCTGAGGGGCTGGGTCGGCCAATGCGGGTTCAATTTGTCACTTGCCGGGTTACCGCCTTTGACGTGAATCAAAGGGCAAGCCGATTGTTCGCATCGTGTCCTTGGCTTGAATGAGGCTGAGGGCTGCGTTAGCCACACCGGAGCCGGTTAAGAGGACTTCTGCACCCGCAGGTACCACTCGGACAGCAGCCGTACCTGCTTCTCGGTGTAGCCTTTGGCCACCATGCGGTCGACGAAGTTCTGGTGCGTCTGCTGGTCTTGGGCAGAGGCCTTCGCGTTGAAGGAGATCACCGGCAGCAGGTCCTCGGTGCTGGAGAACATCTTCTTCTCGATCACCTCGCGCAGCTTCTCGTAGCCGCTCCAGGCCGGGTTCTTCCCGGCGTTGTTGGCTCTCGCCCGCAGCACGAAGTTCACGATCTCGTTGCGGAAGTCCTTCGGGTTGGCGATGCCGGTGGGCTTCTCGATCTTCTCCAGCTCGGTGTTGAGCGCCGCGCGGTCGAAGAACTCGCCGGTGTCCGGGTCGCGAAAGTCCTCGTCCTGGATCCAGCAGTCGGCATAGGTCACGTAGCGGTCGAATATGTTCTGGCCGTACTC
>JBGPOV010000090.1:0-14772 GCA_041488255.1 Gammaproteobacteria bacterium
CTGTCCAAGCCGTTCGGCACCGACACACCCTCGCACCAGTGCGGCACGGCTCGCTTCGGCACCGATCCCGCGATCTCAGTGCTCGATCCTTACTGCCGCGCCTGGGATCACGACAATCTCTACGTGGTGGACGCCAGCTTTTTCCCTTCGTCGGCTGCGCTCAATCCGGCGCTCACCATCGCGGCGCAGGCATTGCGCGTGGGTGCGCACCTGAAGACGCGGCTCGACCAGTTTTGACCATGACCCAAACCGACCGCCCTGTAGCCATCGTGACCGGCGCCCGCCGCGGAATCGGCGCAGCCATCGCCGTGAGCCTGGCCGGCAGCGGGTTCGATGTGGCCATCACCGATGTTGCCGACGAGGGCGCGGATGCGACGCTGGGCGACATCGCGGCTGCCGGGGGCCAGGCGCACTTTATTCGTAGCGACATCGCTGAGGTCGCAGATCATACGCGCGTGATAGACGACCTGATTGCGTGGCGAGGAGCGGTCGATTGCCTCGTGAACAACGCGGGAATCTCCGCTCCCAGGCGCGGCGATCTGCTCGACCTTGTCCCCGAGGCTTTCGACCAGGTGCTGGCCGTGAACCTGCGCGGTGCGTTCTTCTTCACTCAAACCATCGCGAAGCGCATGCTCGCGGCGCCCTCAGGCGGCCCGAAGTCGATCATCACCATCTCGTCCGTAAACGCGGAGCTCGCCTCGCCCGAGCGCGGGGAGTACTCCATCTCGAAGGCCGGGCTCGCCATGCTCACCAAGCTGTTCGCGCTGCGCCTCGCGGCCGACGGCATCGCTGTGTTCGAGGTGCGCCCCGGCGTGATCCGAACGTCGATGACGCAGGTGGTGGCCGAGAAATACGAGCGCCGCATCGGAGACGGGCTGGTGCCGATGGGGCGCTGGGGCACGCCGCAGGACGTGGGCGAAGTGGTCGCCGGGCTCGCCAGCGGCCGGTTTGCTTTCTCCACCGGCTCCGTGGTGCATGTGGACGGCGGGCTCGCCATACCCCGACTGTGATATGGCTACGGACAGCTACGATTACATCATCGCGGGCGGCGGCTCCGCAGGCTGCGTGCTGGCGAATCGGTTGAGCGACGACCCGGGCGTGCGCGTGCTGCTGCTCGAGGCAGGCGGCTCCGATCGTCACCTGCTATTTCACATGCCCGCCGGCTTCGCCAAGATGACCAAGGGCATCGGCTCTTGGGGCTGGCACACCGTTGCGCAAAAGCAGCTGAAGGGCCGGGTTCTTCGTTTCACCCAGGCCAAGGTGATCGGCGGCGGGTCGTCGATCAACGCGCAGCTCTACACGCGGGGCGTGCCCGCCGACTACGACGAGTGGGTGAGCGAAGAGGGCGCGGTCGGCTGGTCGTACCGCGAGGTGCTGCCGTACTTCAAGCGCGCCGAAAACAACCAGCGCTTCGCCAATGAGTTCCACGCCTACGGCGGGCCGCTCGGCGTGTCCAACCCGATCAGCCCGCTGCCGATCTGCGAAGCCTTCTTTCAGGCCGGGCAGGAGCTGGGCATCCCGTTCAACCCCGACTTCAACGGCGGACGGCAGGAAGGCCTCGGGTACTACCAACTAACGCAGTTGAACGCGCGCCGCTCATCCAGCTCTACTGGGTACCTGAACCCGATTCGCAGCCGGTCGAACCTGCATGTGATGCTGCGAACGCAAGTTCTGCGTTTGGTGGTTGAACGGCGGCGGACCGTCGGTGTTGAAATCGCGAGTGCCGGCAACCGCACGTCGCACGTGGTACGTGCCGATCGCGAAGTGATCGTCTCCTCTGGCGCGATCGGCTCGCCCAAGCTGCTGTTGCAGTCGGGCATCGGACCCGCCGACCACCTGCGCGCGGCCAGCGTGAACGTGGTCCATGACCTGCCTGGCGTGGGCTCCAACCTGCAGGATCATCTGGACCTGTTCGTCATCGCCGAGTGCACGGGCGACCACACCTACGACAAGTACAACAAGCCCCACCATGCCGCCTGGGCAGGGCTTCAGTACCTGCTGCTTCGCAAGGGGCCCGCGGCCTCCAGCCTGTTCGAGACGGGAGGCTTTTGGTATGCGGACGCGAACGCGCAAACCCGCGCTCGCTCGCCTGACATCCAGTTCCACCTCGGTCTCGGTTCGGGTATCGAGGCCGGCGTGGCGAAGATGCGCCACGCTGGCGTCACCCTCAACAGCGCTTACTTACGCCCAAAGTCGCGCGGCAGCGTGCGCTTGGCGAGCGCCGACCCCGCTGCGGCACCGCTGATCGATCCGAATTACTGGTCCGATCCGCACGACAAGGCTCTGGCGCTCGGGGGATTGCGATTGGCTCGCGACATCATGAGTCAGCCGGCATTGAAGCGCTTCGTGCTCGCCGAAGTCTTGCCCGGCGCGCAGTTGAAGTCCGATCAGGAGTTGTCCGACTATGCCTGCGCGAATGCAAAGACCGACCACCATCCCGTGGGCACCTGCCGCATCGGCCCGGCGAGCCGCCCGACGAGCGTGGTGACACCGGATCTGCGCGTCATCGGCCTCGACGGCTTGCGCGTCATCGATGCCTCCGTGATGCCGCGCGTGCCATCGTGCAACACCAACGCGCCCGCCATAATGGTTGCCGAGAAGGGCGCCGATCACATACTGGGGAAACTCTGAGGGCACCGCTATGTTGCAGCTGACTCTGCCACAACCCGACGCTAAGCGCACCCGCTACACGCTCGCGCACGAAACCTCGCCGTTCGCAGCCGTCGCCCCCGGGCCATTCAACCGCACCGCCTACGCCGCGGCGCACGTGGTGGCGAACCCGTGCCAGCCCAGCGATCCCTGGGACGGTCCCACGCCCATCGACTGGGACGCCACGCTGCGCTTCCGCGAGCATCTGTGGCGGCTCGGCTTCAAGGTTGCGGAGGCGATGGACACCTCACAGCGCGGAATGGGCTTGGATTGGAACACCGCGCGCGAGCTGATCCGCCGCAGCGTCGCGCACGCCCGCACCATCCCCGGCGCGGACCTCGCCTGCGGGGTGGGCACCGACCAGCTCGCCTGGACCGAACGCACCACACTGCGCGATGTGCTGGCTGCCTACAGCGAGCAGATCGAGACGGTCGAGGCGGCAGGCGGACGCATCATCCTCATGGCCAGCCGCGCGCTGGCCGCCATCGGCCGCAACGCGGATGACTATCGTGAAGTGTACGCAACGCTTCTGCGCCAGTGCAGGCAGAAGGTGATCCTCCACTGGCTGGGCGAGATGTTCGACCCGGCGCTCAAGGGCTACTGGGGAACTGCCGATCTCAACCAGGCGACGGAAACCGCGCTCGGCATTATCCGCGACCACGCCGAGAAAATTGACGGCATCAAAGTCTCGCTGCTCGATGCGCAACGGGAGGTGGACCTGCGCCGCCGCCTGCCGCCCGGCGTCAAGATGTTCACCGGGGACGACTTCAACTACGGCGAGCTGATCGCGGGCGACCGCACGCATCATTCCCACGGCCTGCTGGGCATCTTCGACCCCATCGCCCCCATCGCCGCGAAAGCGCTGCAGGCGCTGGCCAAGGGCGATGTGCAAGACTACCGCCGCATGCTCGACCCCACCGTGATCCTGTCGCGAGAGATTTTCCGCGCGCCGACCCGCCACTACAAGGCCGGGGTGGTGTTCCTCGCGTGGCTCAACGGGCACCAGGACCACTTCACCATGGTCGGCGGGCTGCAGTCTGCGCGCAGCGTGTTGCACTACGCGCGCGTGTTCGAGCTGGCGGACCGCTGCGGTGCGCTCACCGAGCCCGCGCTCGCGGTGGAGCGCATGAAGAGATTCCTGACGGTGAGCGCTGGGATCGAGAGCTGACGTAAGCTCACGACTGGGGCTTGACCTCGGCGGCACCCAGATCGAGATCGTCGCGCCTAACAACCAGGGTAGCGAATTCGGAACCAGCAAGACGGCATCCGGCACCCGACGCGCAGACGGCACTGCTCGACGAAGTCGCTCGCGGCGCGTACCAATTGGTAATGAATGCAAGACCTGACTCCCTGTCCGTCTATGCAACTCCGGAACCGCCCTCTCCCGCCGCGATCAGCCTCGCCAGCGCCGCGGCCAGACCATCCAGCGCCTCCACGCCGGGCAGCGTGACGGCGAGGTGGATCTTGCCATCCTCGCCGCTCTCCATGCATTGCCGAAGGCCGGCCTTGACGGCCGCAACGGCTTCCGGCGCAGGCGCGGATGAGGCCGAGGCGGGAAGGATCTCGCCGAGGAAGGAGAACGCCGCAGCGAGCAAATGCCCTCCCGCTTCGGCCACGCGCTCCTTGCGTTGGCCGAATGCCGCGGCTTCAGCGCGTTCGCGCGCGGACCAGTCCGGCGCAGCTTCGGGCCTGGCGCCGAGCAGCGATTCGAGACGGCGCTTCAGTTCCTCGATGCCGCTCACGAGCTGCACCTCCCGCAGGTCGGAGTCGGGATCGAGCACGGCAGCGGCCAACTCGTGCTTGGCGGAGAGCGTGGCGAGAAGATTCTCTTCGATGGTGTCCTCCGTGATCAGGAGATATACCTGCACGGGGCGCTTCTGACCCATCCGATGTGCGCGGGCGATCCGTTGCTCCAGCAGCGCGGGGTTCCACGGGAGGTCGAGGTTGATGACGGTGTCGGCAGCCTGGAGATTCAGCCCGGTCGAGCCTGCGTTGGTGGTGAGAAAGACGCGGCAGCCGGCTTCGGTGTGGAACCGGGACACCAGTTGTTGTCGCTGTTTCTGCGGCACGCTTCCATCCAGCCGCACGAAGCCGGCCTCGAGCCGCGTCAGCACCGGCTCCACGAGATCGAGCATGGTGGTCCACTCGCTGAATAGGAGCAGCTTCCGGCCAGGCTCTCCGCACAGGGTTTCGAGAAGCTCGCTCGCTCGCTCGAGCTTGCTGGAGAAGCCCGGCGGCTGCTTGTCCACTAGGAAGGTGCTGTTCGCCGACATCCGCGCGAGCAGCAGGGCCTTTTGCAGTCGCAGCAGGTCCATCTCGCTGATGAAAGACTTGCGGGTGATCGTCTGCACCACCTGCATCTGCGCACCATGGAGCTGGAGTTGCTCGTCAGTCGGCGTGATGCGCACGATCTCGGTGGTGCGCGGCGGCAGATCGGGCGCCACGCTCGCGCGCGTGCGGCGCAGGAGCACGGGTTCCAGGCGCTCGCGCAGCGCGTCGAGGTTCTTGTATCCCAGCACCCTGCCGGTGTCGCTCGCCACGCGATGACGATGGATGAAGCGGTACGCAGGGCCGAGCCGGCGGTCGTCGATAAACTCGACGACGGAGTACAGATCGTCGAGCCGGTTCTCCAGCGGCGTACCGGTGAGCACGAGGGCGAATGGCGAGCGCAAGGATTTGATGATGCGACTGGTCTTCGCCTGCCAGTTCTTGATGCGCTGCGCTTCGTCGAGGATGATGAGGTCCCAGTTCGCGCGCTCGATGTCGAGGAAGTCGCGCAGCACTTGCTCGCAATTGCACACGATGAAAAACGCGCCGCCGGCATACACGCGCGCGCGCTCGGAGGTCTTCCCGCTTACCAGCTGCACGCTGCGTTCGCAAAAGCGCCCGATCTCCACGCACCACTGCGACTTCAACGAGGCGGGGCATACGAGGAGCACGCGCTTGATGCCGGCCTGCCGTGCGAGGAGCTCCGCAACGCCGATGCCCTGAATGGTCTTCCCCAAACCCATCTCGTCGGCCAGCACCGCGCGCCCTCTGCCTGCGGCGAAGGCGATACCATCGAGCTGATACGGGAGCAGCTCCGTCAGCAACAGCTCGCGTCGCAGCGGATGCGCGCCGGGGTTTTTCCGTATCTGCGCCACCAGCTCGCTCATGCGATGCCGGTGCAAGGCCTGATCGAGAATCTCCTCCGCATCGGGATAGACGGTCACTTCCTCGCCGAAGTGCGAGAGCTTTCGCACCGCGTCGACCAGCTCGACGAGCTCAACGCCGTCGCGCGCGAAGCGATCTCGCCAGGAATTCACGATCCGCTTCGCGGCGGGAGACATCCGCGCCGGCGCCTCCAGGCCCAGACGCAGATGGTCGTCATAGCGCGCGAATACGCCGAACCGCTCTGGCATCCATTTCATCGCCAGGTCGGCGGCGCTGAACTTTTTCTTCACCCACGCCTGCACCTTCAAGACATGCTTGCAGGTGCCCAGCAGGTTCTTGCGGAAGTCCGGGCACGAGCAGTAACTCTGCCCGCGCTCCATGCCGCGCAGGGCCACGCGATACGTCTTTCCGGAGAGGGCGTTGGCCACCGTGTAGTCCGCCCAGGGCGCGGCCGGAGCCATCGACTTCACCGTCATCTGCTCTTCGGCTGCGCGCTTCGCCCGCTCGGCGAGCGCCCGCGACTCGAGCGCGCTCTCGGGCAGCAGTTCCCACGGCGTGTCCTCCTCCGGCGCGGCAGCCAGTCCCAGCGCCGTCTTCTCTTCCAGTATCAACGAGAGCGTCGCAGCCTGATGCAGCAGGGATTCTGCTCCCGAGCGGCTGCACGGGACCCGCAGCCGATCCCGATGCGAGTCATCGAGCGCCACGGTGACCACGGCCGGCGCGCGCTTCACTCGAGCATCAGGAAACGTGACCTGAAGACGCTCGTCGGTAAAGAGCACCTGCGTCGCCAGGTCTATTTCGATCGCGCCGCCTTTGGCGAGCAGTTGCGCACCTTTCGGCCCAAGAAGCTTCTGTGCCTGGACGAGCGTGAGCCGGGAGAGCTTGTCCTTGAGCGTGAGTTGGACGGATGGTTTGACGCGCATCGGGGTCGAGGGAAAGAGGCGGGATGGTCGGAAGGGCACATTATCCCAAAGATTCGAATTGTCCCTTGGCGGCAGTGGGGAGAGCGGGCGCGCTTGGTGATCGATCGCGGTTGAATGCCTCGAGCCCGCGGCTCGGCACGCGACTGCGTAAACCAACGCCTGAGCTGGTAGCCGCCCGCTGGAATAACAGCAGGATCCGCTAACTCAGAGCGGCTCGCCGGCGGCGTGCTGACCGCGGTCCGACCAGGCGTGGATCGAGCGGATACCGGGAGACGGAAACGAGCGCGAGCCGGCCGGCATGCGGGTGAGCGGGATTGAGAAGAAAGTTCGTTGTCCGGAAAACGATGGCACTCGGTACGCCGAGCAACGCTGTTCGGGCCGAAGCCAGCCAGGCGTCGCCGATGGCTCGCGTCTCATCCTCCGACTCCCGCCAGCGCTCGCTCAAAACTTCGGCGTCCAGCGTTTGCCGCCTCACTCCGGGCGGCACCTCGATTTCCAGCAGCTGGTAGGTGTCTGGCAATTCCTCCGGCCGACCGATCTCCAGGTGTACGAGCGCTTCCAGCAGCACTGCTGCCGGATGCTCGCCGCAATACACGATAGGCCGTCCCCGAGAGTGCCACCGGGCTGATGCGCGCAATCCGCCACTCCCGCTGAGATCGGCGTGATTACTGATGCGCCAGATCCGCATCGGACCGCGCTACGGCGTCATGCGAAGTAGCCTTCGTCGATCCTCGTCAATTCCTCTTCGACGAGACGCGCACCGATCTCGCTGGCGAGCGCATCCAGGGCTCTCCTTCCGTCGAACGCCTTCCTTGAAGAGGACAGCCAGGCGAGAGCCTTCTCGTGGTTGCCGAACACCGCATCCGCCAGCGCCACGATACGAGCGGCCCGGACTGCGCGATCCGTTTCCTCGAGCGTAAGCTTCTCGCCGCGCGCCTTGCGATGGGACAACGTCCGCGGGGGTGTGACGAACGCAACGTCCCGCGCGCTCAGCCCTTCCCGGACGAGCCGATCCACCACCTCGGGTGCTACGCCGTCATGGATAAGTGACACCAGTTCGCGCTCTGACCCCAGCGGCTTCCCGAGCGCCAGAAGATCGGTCAGACGCCTGAGGTAGGGCTTGGTGGAGGCGACGGCTGCGAGCAGGGTGGACATGAGACACCTCTGGTGACGGCAATTTGCCGCTATTGTAGCGGCAAATTGCCAGCTTAGCAACTCTGCCGCGCACAGAGCCGCGAGCAGCGAGCCTGAAGCACATGCAACGATTCCTGTCGGTGAGCGCCGGGATCGAGGGTTAACGCAGGCTCGGCTGAGGCATGGTTACATCTTGCGGTCCGCGCTCTTCAGATAGCGCTGGAACTGAAATCTGTTCTCCAGCAACGCGAGATCGGTCACGTAGCCCGACGGCCCCGCGGCCTCTACCTTGGCTACCAGCGTCGTCAGCTCTCCCGCCGCCAGCGCCTCGTCGAAGGCGCGCGCGAACTCGTCGAGCGACCGGACCGTGGCCGTGCGCGGCACGCCCGCCGCGCGCGCGATGCCGGCGATGTCGCTTCCGGTCGATGTCGCCGTGGGAAAGCCGCCGACCGAAAGCAGGCTCTCGTTGTCGAAGACGACATGCACGAGGTTCTTCGGCCGGTACCGCGCCATCGTCGTGAGCCCGCCGAGGTTCATGAGCACCGAGCCGTCGCCATCGAGCACGATCACCGCTAACTCCGGACGCGACAGGGCGATTCCCAGCCCCATCGACGACGCCAACCCCATCGCATGCTGCAGGTAGAAGAAGTTCGACCGATGGCCGATCGACTGCAGCTCCGCCGCTACGGCGCCCATGATCGTGACGACGACACGGTCCACGAGCTTGTCGTAGACGGCGCGAAGCGCGTCCAGCCGCGTCATGACTCCCACATCAGATCGCGACACAACAAGAGCGCGATCGGCTTGTTCGACGAATACGCCAGCGTCTGCGCCTCCGCGATGCGGTGCGCGACGCGAGACGGCTCATCGAGCCGCTCGTAGGCGATGCGGAGCGCGCGCAGCACGTCCTCGGTCACGCCGCCGCCTTCGGTCTGCCATGGATCGCGTTCGCCGAACGATCCGCGATGGCTGATGAGCATGAGCAGCGGAATCCGGTACAGCTGTGCACAGGAGACGATGCCGTTGATCGACGCGAGGAAGCCGTGATTCTGCATGAGCATGGCCGACTTCACGCCGGAGAGATACGCGCCCGCGGAGATGCCTACACCCTCTTCCTCTTTCGCCAGGCGCACCAGCGTCATCTCGGGATCATCGTCGGCCATCCGAATCAGATGCACGAGCCAGGTCTCGGGCAGCGCGGAGATTAGCCGCACACCACAGGACTTCAACGCGTCGTAAATGAGGCGGGAACTCGAAGTGGATACCGGCATCGGAGCGCGGATTATATCGGTTCGAAGGTTCGTGGGTTCCTTCCTAGACTGGTCCGAGTCACGTCAAGCGAACCCACTGTCGCTCGCGGGACGACTGGATGATGGCGTCGACCACCTTCTGGACCTCCCATCCTTCCCGGAAGTCGGGGCCCTTGACCGGCTCGCCCGCGATGGCGAGAAGGAAGTCGCGCATCTCGATGGTCTTGAGGTCGTTGAACCCGAGCTGATGGCCGGGTGCCGGGCAGAAGGCGCCGTAGGGTAGATGCTCGGGGCCGGCGACGATGGTCCGGAATCCGTTTCGGCTCTCGTCGCCGTCTGCCTTGTACAGGTGCAGCTCGTTGAGGCGCTCCTGCGAGAAGGCCAGTGCGCCCTTCGAACCGACGACTTCGAACTCAATCTGCATCTTGCGGCCACGAGAGAGCCAGCTTGTTTCGAGCGTGCCTACGCAACCGCGTGCGAAGCGCACCATCGCATGCGCGATGTCGTCGGCTTCCACCGCGCGCATGCGCGAGCTGCCGGGCGCCTCGGGACGCTGCTTGATCACCGTCTCGAGGCGTCCATACACTTCGCTGATCGGGCCCAGCAGACAGCGCGCGATCGCGGTGATATGACTGCCGAGGTCGGCGACCACTCCGCCGCCGCCGGCGGGATCCATTCTGAAATGCCATGGCGTCGCTGGATCCGCCATGTAGTCCTCCGCATGGATGCCGCGGAACGACACGATGTCGCCGATCTCGCCGCTGGCCACGATGTCGCTAGCTAGGGTCATGAGTGGGTTCTTCAGATAGTTGAACCCGACCTGGGTCTTCACGCCGGCCTTTTCCGCAGCCTCGGCCATCTCTCGGGCTTGGGCTGCCGTAGGAGCGAGCGGCTTCTCGCAATGCACGTGCTTGCCCGCGGCGATGGCGGCGAGCGCGATGGGAGCATGCAACCCGTTCGGCGTAGTGATGCTGACCACGTCGATCTGCGGATCGCCGACCAGCACGCGCCAGTCGCCGGTCGAGCGCGCGAACCCGAGATCGCGGGCGGCTGCAGCAGCCGCATCGGAAGTGACGTCGGCGAGCAGCTCGAGCACCGGTTGGACCGGCATGTTGAATATCCCGCCTACGGCGCGGTAGGCCAGGCTATGGGACTTGCCCATGAACCCCGAGCCGACGAGTCCGATGCGCAGGGTCTTCACGTAATCTCCCTAGTAGAACCTCGTGGACTGCATCGACCAGGTGCAGAGCAATCGCCGCTTCCTTCTCCCTCCCTCGCGTGCGGGGGAGGGTTGGGGTGGGGGATGTGCAGCGTCACGCGGCGCCGATTCATCATGACAACATTGATCGGCCTCCGCAAGCCACGGCGCGGTCGATCCGGTGGTCGTACAATGAATAGAAAGGAAGTACACATTGGGTATTTGATCGAGAAAAGAGGAGCGAGCCATGAGCAACCAGGCCCCCGCCGGCTCCGTCCGGCTGGATGGACGCATCGCGATCGTGACTGGAGGGACGCAGGGTTTGGGTGAGGCGATCGCGGCGGATTTCGTAGCGCGCGGCGCGAAGGGTATCGTGATCTGCGGGCGCAATGCCGACAAAGGACGCGCGGTGGCCGAGCGCCTCACCAAGCGCGGTTGCAAGACCGAATTCGTCAAAGCGGACTTGAGCGTGGTCGAGGATTGCCGCAAGGTCGTAGCAGCCGCGGATCGAGCCTTCGGCCGAGTCGATGTCCTCGTCAACGCGGCAGCAATCACCGACCGCGGCACTATATTCGACACCTCGCCGGAGTTGTTCGACACGATGTTCGCGGTCAACGTGCGCGCACCCTTCTTCCTTATGCAGGATACTCTGAACCTCATGCGCCGCGAAGGCACTCGGGGGAGCGTGGTGAACATCCTCAGCATGTCGGCTCACGGCGGGCAGTCTTTCATCACTGCTTATTGCGCTTCGAAAGGGGCGCTCGCCACGCTTACCAAGAACGTCGCTTTCGGCGTCATGCGCCACGGCATCCGCGTGAACGGTCTGTGCATCGGCTGGATGGACACGCCCGGCGAGGACCGCATCATGCGTCTGTACCACGGCGCGCAGGACGGCTGGAAGGAGCAGGCGGAGGCCAAACTCCCGATGGGACGGTTGCTGAAGGTGGACGAGGTCGCGCGCGCGGTGGCTTTCCTCGCCTCCGACGAGTGCGGATTGATGACCGGCTCGATCATCGATTTCGACCAGTCGGTGCTGGGGTGCTACGAATCGGCGCCTCAGCCCGCGCCGATTGCGTGAAGACCGAGCGGGCACCGGCTTGCCCTTGGGGTAGCCGCACAACTTTTAGTCCAGGGGCGGTCACTTGCCGAAGAGGCGCGGAGGAGAGATGAGACATCGAACTGCGGCTGTGCTGCTCCTTGCGGCTGCGTTGCTGACCAGCATCGGATGGACTGGAGAGAGCTGCGCGCAGGCGAAGATCCCGCGCGTCGGACTCCTCTTGGGGGGCACTGCTGATGACCCTGTGGTAAAGCAATGGTTGGAGCCGTTCCGCCGCACGCTCGCCGACCAGGGCTGGATCGAGGGCAAAAACGTTTTGTTTGAACACCGTAGCGCCCCCGGCGACCCGCCGCGGTTTGCCGAGGCCGCCGCTGAGCTCGTTCAGCTCAAGGTCGATGTCATCTGGGCCACAAACGCACCGATGGTGCGTGCCGCGTACGCGGCGACCCGCACCATCCCGATCGTCGCGAACGATTTTACGACCGACCCGGTCGCCGAAGGCTATGTCGAGAGCTACGGCCGGCCCGGTGGGAACCTCACCGGGGTCTTTCTCGACGCGCCTGGATTCGCGGGCAAGTGGTTCGAGCTTTTGAAAGCCATGCTGCCCGGCCTGTCAGGCGTCGTCGTCCTGTGGGACCCCAGCCCGGGCCCCACGCACCTGCGAGCAGTCCAAAGTGTTGCCCGGTCCTTTGGCGTACAGCTTCAGGTTGTCGAGGTCCGCACGCCGGAGGACATCGACAGGGCTTTCTCTGCCTTCCGCGCACGACCCCAGGCCCTCATCATCCTGCCTTCGCCGATGACCTATGTGCAGAGCGAACGACTCGCCAGGCTGACGATGAAGCACCGGCTGCCCGCTGCGTCGATGTTCCGTCTATTCGCCGAAGCGGGCGGTGCGGTCGCCTACGGCCCCGACCTGGCCTCGGCGTACGAGCGCAGTGCTGTGTTCGTGGCCAAGATCCTCGGTGGCGCCAAGCCAGCTGAGCTTCCGGTGGAGCGGCCCACAAAGGTCCAGCTCGTCGTCAACCTGAAGACCGCGAAGGCGCTCGGCCTGACAGTCCCGGATTCCATCTTGTACAGAGCGGACGAGGTGATCCGATAACGCATACGCGGCAGCGGTCTGCCCGGGGGCGGAGCTTGTTAGAAAGACGAGCGGCTGAGCCACCGCTCAGTGACCAGCGGGGGTGGGGTCCGCCGGGCGGCGAGCCCGCGCCTTGCAGTCATCCCGTAGCTCCGGGCCCCTGTTATGGCGCACGCAAGAGGCGAGTACGCGGCAGGTCCGCCAGCATAGCGATGGCGCCTTGTCCAAATGCCTTCCGAAAGTAACGCGCATCGGCTGTCACCAACAAAGCACCTTGGGTTTCGAGCGCCACGGCGTGGTACAGCGTATCGAACAGGTGATGATCCAAGGTGCGCGCTAGCCTGCATCCCGTGAGATAGACCTCCGCCGTGTCCGAGACTGGTAGCTGCATGGCGAAGAGGTCGGCGACGTCCGCTTCCGCCGTCTGCGGACTGATTCTGGTCAAGACAGCCGCAACTTCAGCCAGCCAGTGAGGCGGCTGCAGCAGCGCCAGCGCGCCCTCCCGGACCGATGCGAGCAGAGACAAAGCCAACTCGGAATCGCTGCGGCGCTCCCTTTCTGGGAGCAGCCACTTAACGATGACGCTGGCGTCGGCCACCGCCACTGGCGTCACGGGCGGCCTGCCTGACGGGCTCTCCTGATCTCGCTCGCTGACGCGGCGGGCCGAGACCGGCGACGCCGCACCAAGGAGTCAATCGCCTTGGCTCGACGTTTCCTGGCAGCATCCTCTTCCACCGCGCGAGTCATCAACTCGGCGACAATCCGACTCTTGTTGCGACCCGCGAAGGTCTTGTTGAACTTCTCCTTGACCTCGTCGGGGACGCTGAAATTCACGGTGGCCATGAGGTAGCCTCGTTATAGAAGATTTCAACAATACATTCTGGCTCGCTGATGCCCTGCCGTCAATGTCTTGCAACTTGTGCTCATGGCCCTGGGGTGCGCTCCGCTCTCATGATGCACGCGCCGCAGTTCTATCCCGGCGCCGTCTATTGCGCCGGACCCATGATTGGGGGATGCTCTTCACTCGTCGGAAGCGACCAGATCCACCATCACGGCGTACCGGGAGGGTTTCCATGCGTTGGACATTGGCTGCAACCCTGCTCGCGAGCACGGTCGCGTTCAGCAGCGGCTTGCAGGCGCAGCAGATCGACAAGAGGGAATTCAGCGTCATCGGCACGTGGAACTTCCTCACGAACTGGCAGAAGCTCGAGCAGCCGTTCTGGAACGAGGACCTGCCGAAGGCCTCAGGCGGCGCCATCAAGGCGAATCTCAAGTCGGTGACCGAGGTCAACCTCAAGGGCACCGAGGTTCTGCGCCTGCTCAAGCAGGGCGTGTTCGACTTCGCCGCCGCGCTGCCGATCTACGTCGAGGACGGCGGCGCCGTCATCGAGGCGGTGGACATCGCCGGCGTCGCCAGAAGCTTCAAGATGAGCCGCGACATCACCAACGCCTGGATGCCCGAGATGCAGAAGGTGATGAAGGAGCGGCACAACGCCATCATCCTCGCCTCCTTCGTGTGGCCGGAGCAGGACTTCTACTGCAAGGGCGACATCAAGAGCGTCGAGGACCTGAAAGGCAGGAAAATCCGCGTGCAGGGCACTTCGCAGGCCGATCTGGTCCAGGCGTTCGGCGCCTCGGCGGTGACGATCGCCTTCGGCGAGGTGGTGCCGGCGCTCGAGAAGGGCGTGGTCGACTGCGGGATTACCGGAACGATGCCGGCCTACAAGGGAAAATGGCCGGAGGTCACCAACACGCTGTACCGCCTGCCGGTCGGCTTCACGGTCGGCCTGTGGGTTGCGAACGCCACGATGTGGAACAAGCTGCCGCCCGACACGCGTGCGCTTCTGGAGAAGGAGTTTAAGACGCTCGAGAACAAGTCGTGGAAGACGATCGAGGCCGAGACCGAAGAGGGCGTGGCCTGCACGACAGGCCAGGGCGGAACCTGCAGCGTCGGCCCGCCGGCGAAGCTGAAGCTGGTGATGCCGTCGGCGGCCGACCTCAAGGCGCGCGACAAGGCGCTGAACGACTCGGTGCTGAAGAGCTGGGCCAAGCGGTGTGGGGATGCCTGCGCGGCCAAGTGGAACGAGATCATCGGCAAGCGGTATGGCCTGACGGCCAAAGCCAACTGACCCGAACGGGGGTCCGGCGTGGAAGCGCATCCGGGCCCTGTTCAGAATCTCATGAATACACTTTGGGCAGGCGTCGCCGCCATCGCGCGTCTGGCGATTTGGTGCGGCGGTGCGATGCTGTTTGCTGCGGCGGGCCTCGTCACGGCAGAGGTTCTGTTGCGAAAGGGCCTCGGCTTGGTCTTTGGCTCGAACTTCGTCTTC
>JBGPOV010000091.1:0-14528 GCA_041488255.1 Gammaproteobacteria bacterium
ACCCGCGCGGCGCTGCCACGTTCGCCTGAGGCGGCCGCCCATCAACCAGGCGAGAAATCGGATCTCCACGACTCAGCGCTCTTGTCATCCGCCGACGACGCGCGGCACCACGATCGTCTCGTTCTCCAACGTGGAGAAATCGCTTGCCTTCTCATCGGGCTTGCCCGCCCCGCGGTTGACCTTGAAGGCGGTGGAGCCCGAAGCGAGCATCCGCTCAAACAGCGCCTGCGCTTGGGCGCGGGCCAGCGCCGTTGCCTTGGTGTCGTCAAAGGTGATCACTCGGTCACCGGAAGAGTCCAATATGCGAAGAATCTTCATAATCCACCTCCTGTTTGCAAGTCCGGGGGAGGCGCGCTCTGCGATGACAGCCCGAGCTAACGCGCTCGCCAGCCGTACCGCAACGTTCCCCTGAACGGGCCTCCACCTTGTCAGTTAGACCTCATGCAGCTCATAGAAGTTTTGCCCTGGCAAGGATGGATCATAGTGTGTACCGGACCACGGTGACGGCGCAAGGCGTACCGGCGATTCATGTCAAGTCTGCCTCCATACCGCGGGCTAAAGCTTTAAACGGCCCGCGATAAGAGGTAGACCGCCCGTCTCCAGCCGTTGCGAGCGGATTTTGCGTCGGGGCGGCGTGGAAGTTGACGCCCACCTGCCTCGATGGCTACTTGCGGACGACGGTGACCGCGCAGTGCGCGTAGGCGATGACCTGCCTCGCCACGGATCCAATCAGCCACCGCTCGAACAACGTGTGTCCCCGATGACCGACGACGATGTGATCGATGCCATGCTGCTCGGCATAACGCACGAGCTGTTCAGCGGGGTGGCCCACCACCACATGGAACTGGGCCTTGATGGACTCTTGCGCGAGCTTGGCTCTGGGAACGCTCAGAACCTTGTCGTAATGCCGGCGCGAGCTCTCTATGACCGCTTCGGTCTCGACGTCCTCGGCGAACTCGGGAGGACGAGCAACCCCGAGCACATGCAGCTCCGCGCCGTAGCGCGTCGCCAGGTCGAGCGCAAACGCGAACGCGTCCTGGGCCGACTGGGAGCCATCGTAGCCCAGCAGGATCCTGTTGATCATGATGGCATCATTCAGACGCGCAAGGCGGTTAGGACACAAATGCCATTCCACTCTAGCGCTGGCTCGCCTCGATGTCTACCCGTTGCGCGGGCCGCGACAATATCGATTCAGTCGACTCGCGCCTGCGGAGGCCGCCACCCGCTCAGCCACCCGAGCGCGCTGGGGAGCGCGGCAGTACGTGATCACGATGTCTTTCTGGGTGCCGCCTGCTGTGGGGCGGCCTCGGGCGCGCCCTGAGCCGGCTCGGTCCTAGCGGGGAGCAAGTGGTGTGGCAGGAAGAAGGCGTTGGCGATGAGAGTGGGCACCACCGCACTGCCGATCACCGCCGCGACCAAAGCCGAATACTGGGCCTGGTCGATCAACTGATGGGACAGCCCGAACAGCGCCGAGATGGTCCCGAAGGTCAGCCCAGTGGACATCAGCAGCGTGGTGTACATCCCCTCCTGCCGCGGCGACTTGTAGGCCCGCGTCACCGGATAGACGCCCGCCACTTTAGTCGCCATTTTGCCCAACAACAGCACGACGAAGGCCGCCGGCGCGGCCACCAGCGCGGGCAGCGAGACCAGGGAACCGGCGCGGATGAAGTAGAAGGGCGTCAACAGCCCGAAGGTCAATGTGCGCAGCCGCCGGATCAACGCGTGGTCCTTGCCCACCGTGCCGGCCAGCACCATGCCCATGAGATAGGCCGGCAGCACGGCTTCGCTGTCCGCCCAGGTGGCAAGCGCGCCCAGCCCGAACAAACACAGCATCAGAAACTTCGCTTCCAGCTCGGAAGGGCGATTGCCGTAGCGGCGGAAGAAGCGTGGCGTCAACCAAGGCAACACTAGGAAGGCGACCACACCAGCGCCCAGGAACACCAGCGTCTTGACCGTGAACGGGGCGAAGATGAGTCCCAACGCGACCACCGTTGCCAGGTCCGTCACGAAGCAGGCTGCGAGGACGATCTTCCCATAATCGGTCGCATTGAGCCCGAACTCCAGCATCACCGCATAGACCACCGCTACCGAAGTGGTTGACATGGCGATACCGGCCAGCCAGCTTGCCTCCACGCTCCAGCCCAGCACCCAGCGCGCGAGGGCGGCGCAGCCGAGGAAGGGCCCGGCGAAGCTCACCAACCCGATGGCCGATGCCTGCTTCCATTGCTTGCGGAAGACGACGGGATCGAGCTCTGCACCGGCGAGGAAGGTGAGCACAATGGCCCCGGCGCCGGAAAGGAACTTGATCCAGGTTGCATCTCCCGCCAGCAGCGCACTGCCGAGCGCCGCACCGATGATAAGCTGCGCTATGATCCCCACCACGATCTCGGACAGCGCGGTGGCCACGCGCAGCCAGATCGACGCGAGAGTCGCGATCAATGCCAGCCCCAGCCAGAGCGTCGCCAGAGCCCAAATCTCGGTCATGTCGCTCTCCCTGTTACTCGTCCGCCGCCACCGCGGGCGGATCCTCGCGGTCCGGGTTGATGACGCCGAAGCGCGCCGGGATGTGCGCATAGAAGACGCGGATCTTCTCTTGATGGATCAGGGCCAGCAGCCGCTTCGCCTCATCCGGCGTGACGATGAACTCGACCTCCACGGTCAGTGTACCGGCCAGCTCGAAGAAGTGGTCCTCGTGCAGATGATGGTGGCGGCCGAACCCGGCCATCGCCCGGAACGCGGAGCCCCCGCGGATGCCGATTTTGTTGGCTTTCTCAAGTAGCCAGTCCCACAACAGGATGCCGTGGTGTCGTTGGTTCTCATGCAGATAGAACCTGAGGAAAGAGCCTTCCATCGTGCCTCCTGCGTCAATAGTTTCGTTTGGAAGGAATGACCCCGCACACACCGCCGCGCGGGTTAGCTAGGTCCCCCGGTACCTCGGCCGAGAACGTCGAAAACGTGGTGAGCCCGCCGCAAAAGCCGGTAACGACCAGCAACCGTCACTCCGGCGCAACCGTGGAGAACCAGGCAAAGAAGGCGATCCCGACCCCGATCACGTAGCCACCGAGCAAGTTGGCAGCGAGGGCACCGGGTGGAACAGTGGGAAAGAGGCTGTTGAGCTTGGTGCCAAGCACCCAGCGCAATAACGCGCCCAGTGCGGCCCCGAACGAGATGGCAATGACGGATTTCCATATAAACCTGTCCTTGTTACTGTTTGTGACGCGGACAGGCCACCGAAGGAATGCCATCTCCTTTGGTAATCATACCTCTCTGCGCCCAGAATTCAAGAGGAATGGAGCTGTGCGCTGTAGGCCAAGGACATCCACTGGAGTCAGTGATGTGCGGGTCCTCGGCCGGATGGTTGGTACTCGATCCTCTCGCTGCCGATCATTGCGGCGATCGTGTTGGGCGGCTCATGAGAGGGTCGTTTTGGACAACGGCTCCTGGCAGTTGACGACCCGGCCGAAGCCGATTGATCCGAAGCGCGCTCGGGTTCATACTCGTTTCGAAATACAGGTGTAAGCTCATGGGCATCAGCGTGACACCGCTCCATCCGCATCTGGGCGCCGAGATCGGCGGCGTGGACGTTACCGAGCCGGTCCCGCTCAGCATCTTGGCTGAGATCGAAGCAGCGTTCAAACAGCACGCCGTGCTGATCTTCCCGTCCCAGCTCGTCACCGACGAGCAGCAACTCGCATTCAGTCGCCTGTTCGGGCCGCTTGAAACCAATCCTATTTATGCCGGCGAGAAGCGGCGGCGCCTTGCTCGTCCCGAGGTGTCGGACATCTCGAATCTCGACCCCGACGGGCGCGTCCTGGATCTCGATAGCTCGCGGCGGATGTTCAACCTAGGCAATCAGCTGTGGCACACCGACAGCTCGTTCAAGTATGTACCGGCACGCGCTTCGCTCCTGTCGGCGCGCGAGGTCCCGCCCGAGGGCGGCGAGACCGAGTTTGCCGATCTGCGGGCCGCGTACGACGCGCTCCCTGAGGACAAGAAGCGCAGCCTCGAAGGCCTCGTCGCCGAGCACAGCATCTTCCACTCGCGCAGCATCTTGGGATTCACGGATTTCAACGAGGACGTTCGCCGCGAGCTGCCGCCCGCGCCTCAGCTTGTGGTGCGCACCCATGCCGGCTCGGGGCGCAAGACGCTCTACCTCGCCTCGCACGCTTCGCACATCATCGGCTGGCCGATAGAGGAGGGGCGCCGCCTGATCGAGGAGTTGGTCGCGTTCGCGACTCAGCCCCGGTTTGTCTACCAGCACCGTTGGCGTCGTGGTGATCTCGTGATGTGGGACAACCGCTGCACCATGCATCGGGGCCGGCCCTATGACGAGACGAGATACCGCCGCGTCATGCACCGCACCACCGTTTCCGACGAGATCAATTCGATAGAGCGGGAGCGCGGCAGGCAGGCTGTGGCCTGATCGCTACGCCAACCCCCGTTCACCGGCAGCCAGCTCGAACTCCAGTGGCCGCCATTCGCTCGCGACCGCAAGACCGTCGGTGCAGGAAGGGTGCTGGAGCCAACGGCGCAATGCCCGGTAGGGCGCCTTGACGCTTGTGGAATTCATCACCTGATGACCTCGTCGGCGCGCAGCAGGATCGACTCGGGGATGATCAGGCCCAGGGACTTGGCCGTCTTGAGGTTGACGACCAGCGTCCATTGGGTCGGCTGCTCGATGGGCAGGTCGGCAGGCTTGGCACCCTTGAGGATCTTGTCGACATACTCCGCAGCGCGTCGGCACTGGACGGTCAAATCGGGCGCGTACGCCATCAGCCCGCCCGCGTCGACGTAATCGCGCAGGTAGTAGATCGTAGGGAGCCGGTGTTTCGCGGCCAGCGCCGTGACTTGCTCCCGGTGTGCTGAGATGATGGGAGAGGGGAGGATCAGAACTGCTTGAGCTTTTCGTCTTGCCTGCTCGAAGGCACGATCGAGCGCTCCCGGCTCGCGCACCTCGATGAGCCGGAGCTTCAGACCCCGCGTTGGCGCCATCGCCTCGAGCTCCTTCGCCAAGTCTCGGGCTATCGGCGTGTCCGCGTTATAGATCACGGCGACGGTGGAAAGGCGCGGAACGGTCTCCTGCAGCAACTCCAGCCACTTGCCCCCGATCCCCTCCGCCCACCCAACCGACGTCCCGGTCAGGTTGCCCCCAGGCCGCGCGAGGCTCTGGGCAAGTCCAGTGCGGAGCGGTTCGCCCATCGCCACGCCGACGATCGGGACCGTGTTGGTAGCGTTCTTCGCCGCGACGGCAGCCTGTGTCCCATAGGCGACCAACACGTCGATCTTGCGCCCGATCAGGTCGACCACAAGCCCCGGCAGCCGGTCAATCTGACCATCTGCCCAGCGTGGTTCGATGACAAGGTTTCCGCCTTCGACGTAACCCAACTCGTGCAGGCGCTCCCAGAATGCACTGACGCCGCGCACTGCGGTCGAAGGCGATTGGGGGTGGACGAAGCCCATGCGCACGACCCTTTGCGCAGGCTCCGCAGGACGCGAGAGTGAGGACCAGAGCACGGTCGCCGCCGTGACCAGGAGGAGGATCGAGCACCTGCTGCCCAGCCGACATGCGCGCATGAGCGCCTCCAGCGGTCGAGCGGTTTACGGGGGATGCGGCGGGACTATGGATGGCAGATGGGCGAGGCGTCAAGTCGCGCGCCGCATTCTCAAGCAGCGTCCGGGGATACCTTACGCATCGCGTAATGTTGGTGAGGGTCCAGAGCATCCAGCGAACCACTCGCGCTTCCGATGAAGCTCGTTGTCGTCCGCTGTTTCTGCGACACGCAACCTGCTATGCCCCAGCGTCAGTGCCAGAGCGCCAGGATGATCCCCATGATCACCATATATACGAGCTGGTAGCCAGCGTCGATCAGATACGCCGACAGCGGCTTGTCCGAGTACATGTTCGCCGTCAGGCCGACGGTTGCCGCGAAGCCAACCCAACAGAGGACACCGAGCTTGATGCCCCCGAGCACGCTGCCGATGCCGAGACGGCCGATCAGGAGCGCCATCGCGGCGGCCGTCACGAGAAAACAGACGAATGAGACGCCGTAGGCGCGGGCCATACCCTTTTTCATCGCTTCGAGCTTCTCCGGCGTATGGCCTTGCGCCTTCATCCACTGCTTCGCGAACAGAACTGGCGAGTACCAGAGTGCACCCAGCGCAAACGCCGCGACCGCCGACACCAGGACTGCCGGAATGTTCACTTGATATCCTTCCATATGCCCTCCCCCGTTTGTGGGTGACGGGATGCAAGAGTCGTCAACCGTCTGGCCCACTCTAATCAAGCATAGCTTCGCGCGCTCCCGCTCATCGGCCGTCTCGGAGCGGCGAGCGTGCTTCCGCACGCTCGTTGCCGCATAATGACACGCTTTCAAGACCTGAGCCGCTGCTTCCGCCGGCTCTCATTCTCGTCCAGCAGAACCCCATGGCCCAGTACGTCTACACCATGAACCGGGTGGGCAAGGTGGTGCCCCCCAAGCGCGTCATCCTCAAAGACATCTCGCTGTCCTTCTTTCCCGGCGCCAAGATCGGCGTGCTGGGCCTCAACGGCTCGGGCAAGTCCAGCCTGCTCAAGATCATGGCGGGCGAAGACAAGGACATCGAGGGCGAAGCCATCCCGATGCCCAACATGCGCATCGGCTTCCTGCCGCAGGAACCTCAGCTCGACCCCGGGCAGGCGGTCCGCCAGGCGGTCGAGGAGGGGTTGGGCGAGGTCCTAGAGGCCAGGAAAAAGCTGGACGAGATCTACGCCGCCTACGCGGAGCCCGATGCCGATTTCGACCGGCTCGCCACCGAGCAAGCCAAGTACGAAGCGATCCTCGCCGCGAGCGGCAGCGACGTGGAGCACCAGCTCGAGATCGCCGCCGACGCGTTGCGCCTGCCACCGTGGGACGCGAAGATCTCCAACCTGTCCGGAGGCGAGAAGCGCCGAGTGGCGCTGTGCCGCTTGCTCCTCTCGAAGCCCGACATGCTGCTGCTGGACGAACCCACCAACCACCTCGACGCCGAGAGCGTCGACTGGCTCGAGCAGTTCCTGCAGAAGTTCCCCGGCACGGTGGTGGCTGTCACGCACGACCGCTACTTCCTGGACAACGCGGCACAGTGGATCCTGGAGCTCGACCGCGGCCACGGCATCCCCTGGAAGGGCAACTATAGCTCCTGGCTGGAGCAAAAGGAGCAACGCTTGCAGATCGAAGCCAAGCAGGAGTCGGCCCGCATCAAGGCCATGCAGAAGGAGCTCGAATGGGTACGCTCCAACCCCAAAGCTCGGCAGGCCAAGAGCAAGGCGCGCATCGCGCGCTTCGATGAGCTGAGCTCCTATGAGCAGCAGAAGCGCAACGAGACGCAGGAGATCTTCATCCCCGTTGCGGAGCGTCTGGGCGACAGCGTCATCGAGTTCAAGAGCGTCTCGAAGGGCTACGGCGAGCGCCTGCTGATCGACGATCTGAGCATCAAGATCCCGCCCGGCGCGATCGTGGGCCTCATCGGCCCGAACGGCGCTGGCAAGTCCACGCTGTTTCGCATGATCACAGGCAAGGAACAGCCCGACAGCGGCGAGATCGTGCTCGGCCCCACCGTCAAGCTCGCGCACGTGGACCAGTCGCGCGACGCTCTGGAGAACGACAAGACCGTCTGGCAGGCGGTCTCTGGCGGGGCCGACATCCTCACCGTGGGCAAGTTCGAGATGCCCTCGCGCGCCTACCTCGGACGCTTCAATTTCAAAGGCGCCGATCAGCAGAAGCTGGTGGGCAACCTCTCGGGCGGGGAGCGCGGCCGGCTGCATCTGGCCGAGACGCTGATGGCGGGCGCCAATGTGCTCCTGCTCGACGAGCCGTCCAACGATCTGGACGTGGAAACGCTGCGCGCGCTCGAAGATGCGCTGCAGGAATTCGCCGGCTGCGTGCTGGTCATCTCACACGACCGCTGGTTCCTCGATCGCATCGCCACCCACATCCTCGCTTTCGAGGGCGATTCGCAGGTCGTGTTCTTCGACGGCAACTATCAGGAGTACGAGGCGGACAAGAAGAAGCGGTTGGGCGAAGAGGGCGCCCAGCCCAAGCGCATCAGGTTCAAGCCGCTGAAGGCGTGATCTGTGTTCCTATCCGCTCATGCTGCCGGTCGGGCAACGATTCTCGTTTGAATCGACGATGCCTCAGCGCCTCAGCGTCACGATCACCAAGCCGAGCGTCAGCAGCACGATGCCCACCAGCTCGCGCCGGTTGAACTGCTCTCGGAACACACGTCGCGAGACTGCGTAGCTGAACAGCAGCTCGACGAGGCCGAGCGTGCGCACGTGCGCGAGCGGCTCGATTGCCATGGCCGTGAACCAGCCGACAGACGCCGCCGCCCCCATGAATCCCGCGAACAGCGATGCGCGCCACGCGCGCAGGACTCGAACGACGACGTCGGTCTTGCGCAACAGCAGCCAGCCCCCGAGCAGGACGGTCTGCAGAATCTGTGCGCTCACAAGCGCATAGGCAGCCGCCATGAGGAACGGGGTGTGCTCGAGCGCGAGCGCCGCGCCGCGGTAACCCACTGCCGCGAAGGCGAAGCCTGCGCCCGAGGCGAGGCCGAGAAGCGCCGGGCGTGTTGTCCAGCCGGCGAGCAGTGCGCGTATGGGGCGCTCCCGCTCGGCGGGCGACAACAGCAAAACGCCCAATGTCGCGAAGACAACGGCCAGCGCGGTGATCAGCGTGATCGGGTCGCCGAGAAACAGGAAGCCGAAGAGGGCGACCTGAATGATCTCACTCTTGGAGTACGCGACGCCGAGCGTGAAGTTGCGCTCGGCCATCACCCGCAGGAGCAGCGCCGTTGCCCCGATCTGGCTGACAGCGCCCAGACATACCCACCCCGCAAAGGCCGCGTTGGGGGAGGGAAGATCGAGCCGTCCGACGGCATGCACGCCGTACAGCCATAGCGCCGCGAAAGGCAGGCCGTAGAGGAAGCGAACCAGCGTCGCGCCGAGGGTGCCCAACTCGCCGGTCAGCTGTCGCTGGGCGGCGTTGCGCATGGTCTGGGCTAAGGCAGCCCAGACGGTGATCGGGATCCACAGCCAGCCGTCTGTGACCACTTACGGCGAGATGTGCCTTACCTACCGGGCTTGGGGTCCAGCAGTTTTCGCAGCACGAGGCGGCGGTTGCGAATGTACGGCCTGACCTCGGTCGGCCAGCGGCCTTGATCCACCGCCTTGGCCCAGGCGTCGCTGGTCAGCACGTGCGGGCTTTCCAGCTCGTACACGGCGCTGTAACGCGGCTCGCCTTCGGCGACGATGGTTTGCTGCTTGCCGGCGATGAACATGGTCAGGGGCTCGGACTTGTAGCGCTTCGCAGACAAGACCCCGGGGACTTTCAGGAGCAGTGGGACATGCTCCGTGTCGTAGACCTCATTGAACAGATCTTCCTTGGCCGGATCCACGTCCATGCTGGCGATGAAGATATAACGCGCTCGAGCTGCCATGGGTTCACCCTCTTGCGGAGTCGATCGGAGAGCAGACATCGTACCGCACCGGCCTGCTATGTTGCTGACCGATGGCGGCCAGGCGAGAATGGCCGGCACGGCTTGAATCGGTCGCGCGCCGAGGGACGTTTTGATGAAGAGTACGCTGTTCGTTCTGGCGGGTATTTTCACCTGCGCGGCCGCGCTGTCCGCCAGTCAGGGCAGGTTCGTCGGCAAAGTCGTGGTCGAGTGGCTCGACGACCCGTTCGTGGCCAAGCTGCAGCTGCGCGAGGATTTCGGGTTCGAGGACCAGGCCGGAAAGCTATGGCTTGCGCGTCAGGGCCAGGTGCTCGACGGCGCCTCGATCCCCCCGGTGTTCCGCTCCATGATCGGCATGCCCTTTGTGGGGGATTATCGGCGGGCATCGGTCGTCTACGACTACTACTGCCACGTCATCGCCGAGCCGTGGCGGGACGTGCACCGGATGTTCTACCACGCCAGCCTGACCGAGGGCGTGGGCGAGGTCGACGCGAAGGTCATGTACGCGGCGGTGTACGCCGGGGGCATGCGCTGGGAGATGCCTGGATCGAGCTGTTTCAGGTCATGCCACGCGGCTGCGCCGTCGCTGACGTGGAAACCCTATGCAGAAGAGAAAGACGTCGGACCCGTGGTCGAGTGGATCAGGCAGGTCAATCCCGCCTTGGAGGAGATCGACGCGCGCGTCGATGCGGCCGTGAAGAGGCCTGGCCCGCATGTGTTCGCGCAGGGCCACTAGCGGACTGTTCACGAGAGGGAATCCGGGGTAAGAGCGTGACGCTTTAGGCCGCGTTAGCGAGCGTGCGCAGCGACGGCGCGTGTATGACCCGGTCGCGGCCCTGCCGCTTCGCCTGGTACAGGGAACGGTCGGCGGCCGCCAAGAGGTCTTCTGGCAGGATTCGATCGTCGGGCACGGCCGTGGCCACCCCGACGCTCACGGTAATCGTCTTGCCCCCCGAGCGACTGGCGCCTTCAATCACGAGCCCACTCATCGCGCGTCGCAGCAGCTCGGCACGCTCCCGCGCATGGCGCCGCTCGACGCCCGTTGCAAGCACGACGAATTCCTCCCCGCCGTAGCGGGCGACCAGGTCCGAGCCGCGCGCGAAGCAGCGTTGCACGGCGTCGGCCACCGCGCGGATGCAGCGGTCCCCGCACAGATGTCCGAAGCTGTCGTTGAAGCGCTTGAAATGGTCGATGTCGATCATGAACAGCGACACTGGCAGCTGCTCGCGCCGCGCGCGGTTCCACTCGCGTTCGACCTGCTCGCTGAAGTAGCGCCGGTTGTACAGACCGGTGAGCGCGTCCTTGAGGGCGAGGCCCTGGAGCATGCGCTTGGTCTTCTCGAGCCGGTGCTGCTTCTCGATGAGCTGCTGCTCGGTGAGCACGCGCGCGGTGACGTCCGAAAGCGTGCCGAGGAAGTGCTTGACCTGGCCGCCGCGCTCCAGGATCGGCGCTAGGCTCAGCTCGTTCCAGAACGGCGAGCCGTCCTTGCGGTAGTTGCGCACCGTCACCATGCAGTTGCCGCCGCTCTTGAGCGCGGCCCGGATTTCCTCCAGTCCGTCCTGACGAGTGTCGTCGCGCTGGAGGAATCGGCAGTTCTTGCCCAGCACTTCCTCGGCGCGGTAGCCGGTCAGGCGCTCAAAGGCCGGATTGACGTACACCAGGGGTATATCCGGCAGCCGCACGTCGGCGATGACGAGGCCGTCGTTCGACGCAGCCACCGCTTGGCGAAGGAGCTCAGGATTGATCTCTGTCTTCATCGGGTTTGTCAAGGAACGAATCCAAGTCCCTGACGCAGTGAGTTTCGGAAAAATTTAACCCAACTTTAGCGTTTTTTTGACCTTCCCCGGCGGGGCGGGTTCCTCAACCCCGGGCACCGAAGTTTTTTACGATTTTAATCAGTTGGTTAGATAAATTCATGGCCGCGTCGATTCGAGGCCCTCGCCCGGCTTTGGCCTGGCGGCAAGACCCGTGTCCCTGTGGAATCTGCCTGATTTTTTGGCTGGACGGGCCCGTCGGGGATGGATCGGCCAGCGGCGGCTGGGCTCGTCGTGGCGACCGTGTGAATTTCGCACACCCCCTCCGGTAATGCGTCAACGAGCCAAAGGGGTCCTCGACCGTACAGTGGGTACAAGAGAAAACGCACTACGGACCGACCCAAACCATGATGACCAAGACCCTCACCAGCCTGCTGATCGGAGCGCTTCTGGCCGTTGCCGCCTCCGCCTACGCGGACGAGAGCCCGATCCAGGTCGCTATGGAAGATGGAAAGACCCGCGCGCAGTTCAGCGTTGGCGATTCGCGCTGTGTGCTGAAGGACGATCAGGTCCGCTGCAGCCGCATCGCCAAGTAAGCGGAGTGTCCTGAGCGAACCGACCCGATTTCTTCTACCTCCCTGAAAGCGTTTCGGCCTGCCTTCCGGCAGGCCGTTTTTTTGGTTCCGGAAACGGCATCAGCAGCCTGGACGGAGCGAAGCGCAGTCCGGGGACATCGAGCTGCCCCGGGTTGCGCTGCGCTTCACCCGGGCTACACGGATGTGGTCCGGGGCAAGGAGCGCAACGAGGCTACTTCACCTGCTCGGATGCAGCCAACGCTTCGCGCATCGCTGCGACGTTGAACCCGGGCTTACGTGCCGCTTCAAGGATGACCTTCTCGCGCCGCGCCATCAGATCGATCGCGGCGGGTACCTTCTCGGCCTCCTCGGCTGTGAACACGACCGCGCCGTGCCGGTCGGCATGAACGATGTCCCCGTCGGACACGGCCATCCCGAACACATCCACCTGCGTGCCGAATTCCACGACCTGCCCGTTGGCGTGGCTCGGGCTGAGCGTGGCCGCGAGACATTGAAACTGCGGGAACATGGCATCGAGGTCCCGCATCGAGCCGTTCGTCACGGCGCCGATGCATCCCAGCCCCCAGTGGACGGTGGTGTTGACCTCGCCCCAGAAGGCGCCCAGGCCGGGCTGGCTGTCGATGTCCTGCACCACGGCGATCGAGGGCTGTTTCGGCTGCGCCAGGTTCTCGTAGTATCCGAGCAGCTTCTGCCTCCGCGTCGCGGAGTCGAAGGGGACGGAGCAGCGGAACTGTGCGGTTCTCGCGTATCCCACGATGGGTGGCAGCGCCGGAAACGCGGCGAGCAGCCTCTGCCGCGTGAATCCGCTCGTGAAGCGTTTGCCGCGCACGATCTCCAGCGCGTTGCAGATGGTGGGGGTATCGAACTTGCGCAATTGCTCGAACACGGCACGGGTTTCCATTTGCGGCCTCCTCGAAATGTAGATGGTGAAGCTGTCAATAGGACTTGGGCAGTCCGAGCACCTTCTCGGCGATGAAGCACAAGATGAGCTGCGGACTGACCGGCGCGAGGCGCGGGATCATCGCCTCGCGCAGGAATCGCTCGATGTGGTATTCCTTCGCGTAACCCATGCCCCCGTGCGCGAGCATGGCTTGCTCGCAGGCGCGGAAACACGCTTCGGCGCCCAGGTACTTCGCCGCATTCGCCTCCGCGCCGCAGGGCTCGCCTCGGTCGTACAGTGCCGCCGCCTTGAACACCATCAGGTCCGCGGCCTCGAGCTCCATCCAGCAGCGCGCCAGCGGATGCTGGATCGCCTGGTTCTGCCCGATTGGGCGGTCGAACACGATGCGCTCGTTGGCGTACGCGACGGCCCGGCGCAGCGCTGCGCGCCCCAAACCGATCGCCTCCCCAGCGATCAGGATACGCTCCGGGTTGAGGCCATGGAGGAGATAGTCGAAACCCTTGCCCTCTTCGCCGATTTGATCGTCCAGCGGCACGGGCAGCTCTTCGATGAACAGCATGTTGGAGTCCACCGCCTGGCGCCCCATCTTCTCGATCTCGCGCACTTCGACGTAGCGCCGGTCGAGGTCGGTGTAGAACAACGATAGCCCATCGGTCGGCCGCCCAGCGGACGGGGCAGGGGAGGTCCTGGCGAGGATCAGCATCTTGGCCGCGACCTGCGCGGTCGAGATCCAGATTTTCTGGCCGCGCAGCAGATAGAGCTCGCCCTCGCGCCGCGCGCTGGTCTTAATCTTGGCGGTGTTCAGCCCCGCGTCCGGCTCCGTGACTGCGAAACAAGCTTTCTGCTCACCGCGGATGAGCGGCGGAAGCCAGCGTCTCTTCTGTCCCGCGCTTCCGAACACGACCACGGGGTTCAGCCCGAAGATGTTCATGTGCACGCTGGAGGCGCCCGAGAAGCCCGCACCGGACTCACTGATCGCCTGCATCATCAGCGCCGCCTCGGTGATGCCCAGCCCGGCGCCGCCATATTCCAGCGGCATCGCGATGCCGAGCCAGCCGGCTTCAGCGATCGCGCGGTGGAAGTCGTCTGGAAAACGGCCGCTGCGATCCCGCTCGAGCCAATACTGGGCGTCGAACCGCGTGCACAGCTTCGTCACGGCGTCCCGGATCGCGAGCTGCTCGGGGGTGAGCGAGAAGTCCATCAGCGAGCCAGCAGCGTCACACTGCGCCGCGCGAGCTCGGCGATCTCGTCGTCGGAATAGCCCGCCTCGCGCAGCACTTCGGCAGAGTGCTCGCCAAGACGCGGTGCAGGACGACGTGCGCCGGGCTGCGACCCGGACCAATCCGTAGGCGTCCGCGGGGCGAGCAGCTTGCCTTCGCTAGGGTGATTCTCGGTCTCGAAGAATCCGCTGGCCGCCAAGTGCGGGTCGTGGACTAAATCCTCGACCGAGTTCATGGACGATACCGGGATGTCGGCCTTCTCGAGCAGCGCCATCCATTCGGCCGTCGTGCGCGTCTTCATCAGATCAGCCAAGGCGTCGTAGATCTCCGCGATATGTCGAGCGCGGTTGCCCTGGGTGGAATAACGCGGGTCCGCCATCAGCTCGGGCCGCCCGATCGCGTCGAAGAAGCTCTTCCACTGCTTGTCGTTGTAGACCAGCACGCAGATGTAGCCGTCCTGCGTTGCGTAGGGACGCCGCGCCAGCAACCGCGCGTAGCCGGGGTCGGCGATGGGGGGATCGTAGGTCAGGCCAGCGGAGTGATCGCCGAGAACGAAGTGTGCGACGCTCTCGAACATCGGCAC
>JBGPOV010000092.1:0-14290 GCA_041488255.1 Gammaproteobacteria bacterium
AGCGCAAGGCTCGTGAAGAGGCCGAGCGCCGGGCGAAGGAAGAAGCGGAGCGCCGCGCCCGCGAGAAGCTCGAAGCCGACGCGCGCGCGAGGGAAGAAGCGGAGCGCAAGGCTCGTGAAGAAGCCGAGCACCGGGCGAAGCTTCAGGCTGAAGCGGCGGAGCGGGTGGAAGCCGAGCGCCGCCGCGTGCAGGAGGAAGAGCGCAAGCGCAGCGAGGAAGAAGAAGTCCAGCGGCGGGTAGAGGAGGAGCTGAAACGGCGCGAGGAAGCAGCGCGCAAGCGCAAGGAAGAGGAGGCACGGCGCCGCCGGGAAGACGAGGAGGC
This sequence comes from Gammaproteobacteria bacterium, assembly GCA_041488255.1. Lineage (GTDB taxonomy): Bacteria > Pseudomonadota > Gammaproteobacteria > Burkholderiales > SHXO01 > SHXO01. Next base: position 323 of record JBGPOV010000092.1, read on the forward strand.
CGCCAGCACGGCGCAGGAGCAACGCCCCCCGACCCCCGACCCGACGCCGGATCTCATCCACACCACGGCGGCCGCCCATGCGGTCCCCTCCGATTTCAAACCTGACCTGGAGGCCCTGAAACGCGCGGAAGCGGAGGTCATCAAGGAGGTTCAGGCCAAGGAAGCGGCGATTCGCAAGGCCCTCGAAGAGCAGGCGCGGCGTACCCGTCTAGAAGAAGAAGCTCGTGCGGCCATGGAGCGCGCCGAGCGGGAGGCACGGGACAAGGCGGACAGCGATGCCCGCGCGTTGGCCGAGGCTGTGGAGCGGGCGCGCCGAGAGGCCGAACAGCGTACGCGCGAAGAAGCGATACGCCGTCTGCAGGAGGAGAAGGAGCGGCGCGCGCAGGCCCAGCGTAGACCGAAATAGCCCGGCCTGACCGCAAGGCTTCGCGCCTTTAAGTCACGACTACTGCGGCTTCAGTTGGCCGCGAAGCTCGCCCCCCGGGTTGGCGGCGCTGTGAACGTTGATATACAGATTCCCGGCCTTGAAACTTTTGTACTGCGCATCGGTGAATTTCGCTCCCGCCGGAACGGACCAGGTGCTGTCCCCGCTCTTGGACAGCGGGATCACGACCGGGCCGTTCTTGCCCGCCGCCGCCTCGTGAACGTGAGCCATCGTCCCCGCGACTCCAGTGGTCGTAACGCTGCCGCTCACGGACTTGTCCGCCGAAACCGAGATCGTGCCGCTGCCTGTCCCGGCAGTTTTTGCCGGAGGCACCTCTTGGTCGCCACTCAACGTAACCTTTACGTCCTCCCCGGCCGCAAGGCCCGAGTTGGCCGCGAGAGCGATCACCGCCGTCGCAAAGATGGCCGAGAGCATAGGACGCGCTGCTTTGGACACTGCGTTCATTCGTTACCTCCTCTGTTTGAAGTACTACCGCTCAGCGCATGGACGCGCCGCCCATGTGACCGCCTCCTCCTCCGCCCCAGCCGCGACCATGTCCGCCGGCTACGGGCTGCCGGCCGGCCACGGGACGGCCTCCCGCCATGGCGCTGCCGTGGTTTGGAACCCACGCACCGCCGCTACGCCCCATTGGCGGGTCTTCTCCGCCGCCCCCGCCTTGACCGAAGTGAACACCGCCCGGGGCAGCGGGATGCATTTGCGTGCTGCCAGGGCCTCCTAGAGCATGCGGCGCCGCGCTGCGCGGTGCTTGGGTTGTCGGTGCGGACCACGGCGGGTTGCTCTGTGGCCCCATCGCAGCGTGCGGAGCGGACGGCGGCATGGGCTGGCTCGCGATCGATCCCGAGGGCCCGCGCAAGGGAACGCCAGAGACAACAGGCGCCCCGCCCATTGCGCCAGGCCTTGGTCCACTACCTTGTGCCAGAGCCGGGGGCTGCGTCATCCGGTTGGAGGGACTCGGGTTCGGCGCGTTGACGTTCTGCCACTGGCCGTTCCCCTGAAACCGCTGCCATTGCCCGTCCATGCGCCGGAAGACCTGTAAGTTCCCGTTGCCCCCAGAGACGCTCCCAGGTGCCGGCCTGGTGGCAGATGGGGTGCCCATCGGCCCGGCCGCCGCGGCAGTCGTAGCCGATGGCGGTGCAGTACCGCTCGCGCGTGTCGGCGACTCATGCCCGGGGGCCTGCCCGAAGTGGTGCGCTGCCGCCCCGGCCTGGGTGAGAGGCGGGGGCGCGCCGCCTTTGATCGCCTGTTGAGACGAGCCCACCGTCGGGCGCATTGCATTGCTGTTGGGAGCGAGTGTGGCAGGCGCTCCGACGGGCGTAGCCACCTGCTTACCCCAGCGCTGGAAGATGTTGGTCACGTTCACCGCGTTCGCGTGGATGTTGTTCACCGTCACTTTGCCGTTGACCGGAGCGACCGGGTGCCTTACGACCACGGGCACGCCGCGCGAAACGAATACAGGCGCGACCACCGCGCGCGCACCCCACGGTCCCCACCAGGGACGGAAGCATGGAGCAGGTGCCCACCCCCACCCCCACCCGGCCCACCACCAAGGCTGCCAGGGCCAGGGATTCCACCAGGTGTTGACGACGCTGAAACCGAAGCCCCACGTCACCGGCGGCCCATACCACACGGTGCCGATCCAGGGCTGGTAATACCAACCCGAGCCGTAGACCACCGTCGTGCCGGGGGCCACGTACGACCCTACGTATCCCGGGGTATAGCCTTCGTACACGACCTCGGGCGTGGCCTCGTACACCCGCACGTATGTTACGTAATGTAGCGGAGAGCTACGCGGGATCGAATAAATCACCGGCGGGACCCAAGTCGCCACCGTCCAGGGTCCAAAGGCAGAATTCGAAACGAACCACACGCCGTTATCCAGTGCGTAGAAAGAGCCCGGGTCCACTTCGATCACCGGCACTGGAGCGTTCACCGCGGACTGCAGCGGGGTGCCTTCGATTGGCCGGAACTGCGGCGATCCGTCGTAGGTGATCTCCAGCGTTGCCGCCGTGCGCCTGACTGCGGCCATCTGCGGCACACGGTTGGCGATCACGGCCTCCTGCGCCTGCGGCGTTCCCGGGACGGACGCGCGCACACTCTCGGTGGGGTGCTCTGGCGGGATCATCGCGAAGTCCGCGGGCAGGCTCGTTCCCGCGACATACTCCCAGGAACCCTGACTGAGCGAGGCGGCGCGGTACCAGCGACCGGAGAGCAGCAGGTAATACCTCTGCGTCTGCAGGTCAAGAAAGAGCCGGTTGGGCGTGTTGGTCACGTACAACAGGTTGGTGCCCTGGATCGGCAAGTACTGGGGCGGTCCGTCGGTCTGCACCAGTTCAGCCGGCCCGGTGCTCACGAACACGACCGGGACGCGCCCGCGAGCCGATTCACCCTCGTCGACCAGCTCGACCTGGCCGTTCGTCAACGCTTGCTGTTTCGCTTCCTCGAGCGCCGACGGACGCACATACGCCTCGGTCCAGGGTCCCTCGATTGAAGGCGCTTCCATCCAGTGGCCGGCCACGAACAGGAAATAGCGTCCGGTGGTTTCATCCTGCAAGATCAACGCACGCGTGTTGAGGACTCGCCGCAGGCCGAGCCCGACCATCTCCTTGAGCTGCGGCGTGCCGTCGATCGGCACCAGAATGGCGGGCGACTCGCTGTACACGATGCGCGGCGCGGCGTTGCGCAGCGGCTGGCTCTGGACCTCCCGGCTGGCGTGCTCGATGGCGAGATCGGACTCGAGCCGGTCGCGCGCAACGGTCCAGGTCACCGCGGATAAATGCTTGCGGATCGCATCGAGATAGGCCCCAGCATGCGCCGCTGCCGTTGGAAAGCTGGCACGGCTCGCGGTGATGTCTCGCACCTTCACCATGCCGGTGGCGCTGTCCACGTCGGTTCGCGCCGACAGCCACACCACCCCGAAGACCGGCTTGTCTGCGCCAGCTGGCTGCACCGCCACGGCCGCCTGCCCCTCGAGCCGGTCGCCTTGCCATCGGTCGAGCTGCGGCGGATAGACGGTGAAGGCCTGGCCGCCCTCACTGAACTGGTTCGGCCACGGGAATGGCGAGGCGGGGAGGGGCGCGGATACGGCCGCCGCTTCAGCGGCTGTCTGATTGTCGCCCGTCTGGGCCTGGCCCGCGTCCGGCATCAGCCAGGTGGCCAGCACCAGGGCGATCGCGGCTAGCGCAGTGTGTGCCGGTTGTTTCATGGCCAGGTCTCCTCTGCCACACGCGCGGCGGAACACCCTGCCGCACACCGCGGCTCGCTCTCCCCTGCACGCCGCGATTCTTAATTCAACGCTCTGCCGCGCGCCCAGTTGACCAGGCGCGCAACGCGTTCCTGCACCCATCAGGCACGAGCACACGGGCCCGCACAAGCCGCAGGCGACTCTCGCGTGCCTCCCAATGATACTTCGACCTTGGCTTGCCCGCCTCGTTCTCGCGCCGAAGGGTGTGCGCAAAGTCCCGGTCTTCTCTCCTGCGGAGTGTGAGGGGCCAGGCTTCACGCCTGGCGTGTCGGTTAGAGCAGACGATGTGCAGAGGCGGTTCATTCGAGCGACGGGGTTCTGCGTCGCAGCAACAAGGCAAGCGCAGAGATTCTCGAGGACAATGCTGTCGAATGATAGAGACCTCCAACGCGAACCGCCCCATGCATGCTCGCCGTCATCAGCGGCAGCTCTCGAACGGTGCAGACATACACCTGCCAATGCGGTGCTCGATCAGACCTTGATCCGAATCCTCATCGCGCCGTGAAGTAAGCGCATGAGCGTCATAAAGTTCCTTGCCTAGAATCTATACGACGGTCGTAACGAAGTGGAGGCACGGTCGCGCCCGGTGTGCTCGACGGAACTGACTCAACCGCGTTCGTTGCACGTTCCACTATACTCTGGTCGTTGTGACAATTTTCCGTTGGCTGTACGACAAGTGGAACTACCGGCGAGTTGCCGAACGGATTTATAATGAGCGTGTCAGACGGCAGAGGCCACGACTTCCGTAGAGTTCGTATAAGCATCGGGGTGTTCGTCCGCCGACCCTTTCGCCCGACGCCGCGACTATGAGCGCAATCCGAGACCAGGGTGAGACAGTCCACAGGAATGTGATCTGTTGCCTGTTGGTTCTAGAGATTGCCGAGTACGACGCGAAGCCGGTCTTCGATCAGATCCGCCTAACGCAAGATTTCCAGCAGCTGCTGTCTGATACCACGGCACACGCCACCTCCCACGACCTTCTATCGATCGTACGGGAAGACGGCGCGTTGCTGAGCTTCCTTGCCGACCCGGAGGAGTGCTTCACAACCGCGCTCACGATTCGTGAGGCGACGTTGACGCAACATCGCTACCGCGATTTGCCCCTGCGTATGGGCATCAACCTCGGTACAGTGCAGATCGGTGAGGATGAATTCGGACACGCATATGTGAGCGGTGAAGGAAGACAGGATGCGGCTCGAGTCATGCACCAGGGGCCACCCCGGCAACTCTCGGTCGCGCGCCCATTCTTCGAACTGCTGTCCCGTGCGGCGCCTGAATTGGCGGGGTTGCTGGAATATCAGGGTGTCTTCTCCGACACCGTCGGCCCACCGCTTTGTTTGTACCGACTATGCCAGCCGCAGAGCACCGCGTCGGAGAGTCTCTCGGAGCAGCCGTTGGACATAACCGGGTCTTCGCACCCGATCGACCCTCCAATGCAGTCAAAGCTTATGCCGCAAGCAGTACTTGTGCAGTCGCCGACCGACCGGCACAGCTGGCTGCGTCGCTCGGGGCTGCGCTATGCGCTCGTCCCGCTTTTAGCTGGCGCCGTTGCGCTGACTTCGTCCAGTCGCTTTCGTGTCGAGGTCCCGGCCTTCATGCCAGCCGCACAGGTTGCCGCAGGTACGCCGCAGGTGACTGTGTCCGGAGCTGTTAGCTCTACACCCGCGCCGGCTGAACACATGAATCGCACGGCGGCAGCACCCTCTGCAGTTCTCGCGAACGCGCCGGAGGCGCCACCGGCTCCCGTGGCACGACCCGCTAGACCGAGAAACGAGGCCGCGACCTCTACGCCCGGCGGCGAACAGCGTCAGCCACCGGCCTCTAAGCATGTCGCAAAACAGGAACACAGACTGATGCAGAAACGACAGGCTGGAGCGGACGAGCCAACCAAGGCGGCATCGGCGCAGGGACCCAGATCTGCGACGCTTTTCTTGGCAGTCAGGCCTTGGGGAGAGGTCTACGTCGACGGCAGGAAAATCGGCGTCACACCGCCGCTCAAGAGCTTCGAAGTTGCACCCGGCCGCCGGCTGATAACCATCAAGAATAGTTCCTTGCCGACCTACCAGATTCAACTCACCGCTGATCCAGAAGCAGAGATAACGGTCGCGCATGATTTCGCATGCGTATCGGACCGGGAGAAGCCTTGCCGAGAGGGGCTCGGCAAGGGGCTCGAGCTGCAATCGCGTTTCAAATTGGAAACCGCGGAAGCAGGACATAGCCCTCATCTGCACTGATCCGGCAATCCTGCCAGTCAGCTTTCGGTTAGTCGCCAGGGCGGTTCATGCGTCGCTCACATCGACATGCGTCACAAAGTCGGCGATGGCGTCGGATTCGAGCAAGGGGGCGACCTCAGCCCCAAGCGTAGTCAGTCTCGCCTTCCACTGCTGTACTTCCGTCGAGACATCCGCGAGCGCCTCGAGCAGTTGGGACTGACGGCGCTCGATGATCGCGAGATGCCGTGACAGCTCCGCAACAGCCTGCGATGCTCCCTGCGCCCTCTTCAACTCGTCAAGCACCAGCAGCTGCTGTCTCTTGATCTGCTGGAGATGTAACGTGAGTGGAGATGCGTGGGGTCCCTCCGGTGCGAAGGTGGGGACCTGGTAACTGTCCGCTCTTGGGGTCGCGCGCTGCAGCTGACCCAGCTCGGCCAACTCCTCCCAGACATGGTTGAGGCGACGACCGATGACGAGGACGGACATTAAAACGACGATGAACCCGATGCCCGCCACAATCAGCCAGATGTCGGGTGTGTTCAGCGCGTTTAGCGTATGGAGCAGGTCTAGGTGTGTGTCCATATGAGTTCAAGAACCACACCGTCTCCCGGGAGAGACAACTTTCTCGATTGAACATGGCATAGGCTAATCTAGCTCCGACGGGCACGCCCAATCAAGCCTCGCGACGCTCGCTGCATAGCGCGTACTTCGTCCGAGCGTGCTCGGTGCGAGCGTTGGCAAGGGTTTCCTGAAGGGCAGGGAGAGCCTGCACCAGGCTGGTCTCGGGCTACCAGCGCACTAAGCGGACCCGGGTGTCAGGGCAACGCGCTTTGGCGTGCCGGATCAGCGGCGCTGCTTCGAACCTGCTTTCCAGCGCCGGTGCATCCACCACCACTGCTCCGGGTGACGCAGTATCAGGCGCTCGAGCATGGCGTTGTAGGCGCGCGTGTTGCGCCGGATCTCCTCGTCGTAATCCTCGCATTCGATCGACGTAAGCGGCTCCTCGAAGCGCAGCACGTGATGACCGTCGGGCTCGCGCCAGGTCGCCGCGGGGACCACTGGAGCCCCGGTCGCACGCGCGATGATCGCGAGGCTGCGGAACGTGCCGGCCGGGTGGCCGAAGAACTCAACCTGGATCCCGTCGCGCCCCGCGGCGTACTGGTCGAATGGGAACAGGATGAGATCCCCGGCCGTCAGCCGGTTGATGAACAAATCGAGCGACCCCCGCTTGGGCAGCGAGCCGAAGCCCAGGCGGCGCGACCTCCCGTACACGAGGTCCTCGAGCCAGCGCGGTTTGAACGGACGGCGAACGAAATGGAAGTGGCCGTGGGCCTCCGGGAAGCTCATGATGCCGGCGGCGGCGGCCACTTCGAAGTTGCCGAAGTGGCCGGTGAGCAGCAGCACGCCCTTGCCTTGCGCATGCGCGTCGCGCAGCACCTGCTCGTTCTCCACGCGGGCCAGCTGCGCCCGCCGCTGCTGCGACATCAGTGGGAAGGTCAGGAACTCGACGATCAGCCGCCAGATGTGCGCGTAATGGGCCTGTGCGAGCCGCGTGATCTGCTCCTCAGTGAGCGTGTCGCCGAACACACGCTGGAGGTTATCGACGACCACTCGACGGCGATATGGCAGAAGGCGTGAGAGGAGCTTGCCGGACAGCGGGACCTCAATGTGCATCGGCTCCGCGAGCGCCACAGCCGCTGCGCTGACCCGGTCGTGTGTGAGTGAGACCGAGATCCGTCCGACGAGATACCGGTTGAGCACATCCGACGCAGTCGAGCTCGAGACGACGTGCGGTGCTCCGTAGCTGTCGCGCGCCACGGAAAAGTCCGCGGCCCCGATCGTCCCGAGCGCCGTCTCGCGCGCGAACAGCTTGAGGCAAGCCTCCTTCGCCGCAAACCGTGCCGCTAGGCTGGGCGCGCGCCCTGGGCCCTCGCCGCTATCGCGCAGCTCTTCCGGGGAAAAGATTTTGAGAAGATCCTCGGGTGGCGTCTCACGCAGCAGGCGTTCTATGCGCGCGATCTCGACCGTGTCGATCCCGCAGCGCGTGGCCGACTGCGCAGCGTCCGCCATCCGGGCTAACCAGAGGCAGCGGCGCGCACCAGCAGCGCGGCGTTGGTCCCTCCGAACCCGCGCGACACGACCAATGCCACGTCGCTGCGCGGTGCGCGCGGCACCGCGGACGCCGGCAGCTGCGCGAACGCGGGGTCCAGCTCGCGCAGCGTCGCGATGCCGGGAACGGTGCGCTCCCGGAAGGCCCACATGGCCTGCACCGTCTCGATGATGCCGGAGGCGGCGATGAGATGGCCGAACGCCCACTTGAAGCCGGTGACGGGTGGCGCGCCGGCACCGAACACCCCCAGGAGCGCCGCGGCTTCGGACGCGTCCGACTGTCGTGTCCCGTTCGCGTGCGCGACGATCATGCCGACGTCCGACGGACGAAGACGCGCATCTTCCAGCGCGCCGCGGATTGCATCGGCCAGCCCGGCGCCGTCCTCGCGGACGGCGAACAGGCCCTGCGCGTCGTCGGTGCAGCCGCTGCCCAGAACCTCGCCGAGCACCTGTGCGCCGCGGCTTGCAGCCGAGGCCTCGGTCTCCAGGACGAGGGCGGCAGCACCCTCGCCGAACACGCTCCCGTCGCGGCGCGCGTCGAAGGAGCGGATCGTGTCCTGCGCGAGGAGCCCGACGCGGTGGCAGTAGAGGATGGTCTGCGGCTCGATCGGCGAATCGTGCCCCACAGCGACGGCGCGGTCGGCTTCCCCGTTACGCAGTGCTTCCATTGCCTCCACGATCGCGAGCATTCCGCTCACGCTGTGGTTGGTGATGCAAGCGTTCGGACCCTTCAAGCCGTGGCGTATGCCGACGTGGCCCAGCACATTGTTGGGCAGAGTCTGCAGCAGCCACATCGGATTCACGGTGTCGCCGAGTTGGGCTCCAAACCTCTTGAGATCACCGTCGGCGGCGGTGAGCAGCGGAAAGTAGTCGTATTGGCTCTGATAGGTCCCGCCCCCGGAGCCGACGTAGACGCCGGTGCGGTCGCTGAACGCCGCAGCCGCCGCTTCGTCCAGCGTGGCGCGATACGCGGTGATCCCGGACGCCTCGATCGCCTGATCCGCCGCGTACAGCCCGAACACGTCGGAGCGGCGAATGAACTTCTGGATCTTGCGATCCTTGAGCAGCGCGACCGGGTCGAGGTCCACGATCTCGCCGCCGATCTGGCGCGGCCACCCGCTGGTGTCCCATTGGCGGATCGGGGACAGGGCCGAGCGACCGGCCCGCAGCGCCTCCCAGATTTGCGCGGGATGTTTGCCGGCCGCGCACAGGGCCCCGGCACCGGTCACCACGATTTTTGGCCTGCTTGCCATCGCCTAAGCCGCACCCGCGCGCCCGTCTACCCCCTCGGGGTGGCGGAATACCAGACAGCTGTTCGAGCCGCCGAAGCCGAACGAGTTGGACATGGCCACGCGCACCCGGCGCCTGCGCGGCTCGCCGCGAACGATGTCGAGGTCGCAGTCCGGATCGACCTCTTTCAAGTTTGCGTTGACCGGCAGGACACCGCGTTGAATGGTCAGAGCGCAAACCGCAGCTTCGACTGCGCCGGCGGCGGCAATGAGATGCCCCATGACACTCTTCGTCGAGCTCACGGCAACCTGCTGGGTCTTCGGGCCGAAGACGGCACGCACGGCCACGCATTCGCTGTGGTCGTTCATCGGCGTCGATGTGCCGTGCGCATTCAGATAATCCACGTCGTCGAGCGACGCGCCGGCGTCGCTCAGCGCCGAACGCATCGACTGGATTGGACCGTCGCCCGACGGGTGCGAGTCGGTGATGCGATAACTGCTTAGCGAATTGCCGTCGCCCGCGAGCTCCGCGTAGATACGTGCGCCGCGCCGCCTGGCCGACTCCCACTCTTCGAGCACCAGGAATCCGGCGCCCTCGCCGAGTACGAAGCCGTTGCGGGTGATGTCGAACGGGCGGCTGGCGCGCTCGGGTGTGTCGTTGTCCGGGGATACGGCGTTCAGCAGGCAGAAGCCGGAGAGACCGATCGGCGTGATCATCGAATCGAAGCCGCCGGCCAGCACGTAATCGAGGCTGCCGCGCCGGATGAGCTTCATCGCGGTGCCCAGCGCCTGTCCACCCGAAGCGCAGGCGGTGTGGACCGAGGTGGCGTAGCCGCGAATGCCGTAGCGGCGCAGCAGCAGCGACAGCCCAGCGGGCGTCTGGCTGCGGCAGAAGACCATGGGGTCGAGCGCTACTTCGTCTTCCAGTAAGCGGCGGGCATCGAGCTCTCCCGCGGCTGCGCTGTGGCGATGCAGTCGAACCAGGTCCGCGAAATCCATTCCCATCATGCCGGTTCCCACGGTGCAGCCCCAGCGTGTGCCCGTCTCTTCGCTAGGTCGGATCCCAGCGTCGCGGATCGCCTCATCCGCCGCGGCCAGCGCGAAGCGGTGGGATCGGTTAGCGAACTTGAGCAGCTTGCGATCCCCCGCGCGAGCGTCGTCGAAATCCTTGACTTCCGCTGCGATCCGCACGGGGAAGCCGCTTGCGTCGAAGCGGGTGATGGTCGAGATGCGGCTGCGTCCTCGGAGCAGCGTTTCCCAGCTCGTCTCGACGTCGTTGCCCGCCGGAGTGACCAGCCCAAGACCGGTGATTGCAACGCGCCGCTTGCCGTTCGTCATTTGCTACTCCCTGCAGTGATCTCGAGCTTCCCGCTCGCGATCGATTTGCCGTTCACGCGCACACCCGTGGTTGCTGTCGCCTTGTCCGACTCGCTCGGTGGCGCAAAGTCTATGCGAAGCTCCAGAACCTCACCCGGCGAGATGAAGGAGCGCATCTTCATGTCGGGGACGCGCGTGACGGCGAGCGCAGCGCCCGAGGACCAGCGCTGCCAGTCGGCGGCGAACTTCAAAGCCAACCCGATCTGGGCATCGAGCAGCAGAGTTCCTGGAAATACCGGCCGGCGAGGAAAGTGGTCGCTGAAGAAGTGCGCTTCCTTGGGCACGCGCAGGATCGCCCGCACTTGTTCCTCAGCGAGTCGCTCGACGATCTCGATGTCGTGCTCGGGCACGCCCGGGAACTGCCCGCCCGGCGCGCCCGGACCGCAGAGGAGCTGGAATCGCCCGCGTACCGCCTCCGGCGCGTCGAACTCCTCCATCGGCAGCATCGGCCCCACGCTGTGGTCCAGCTCCATGACCCGCACGCCATCGGCATCGGCCCAGGCGCTGTAGCTCACTGCATCCAGCGCGCAGCTCTCGATCACGACCTCGAGGTCCAGGTTCTGGCCCGGCCGCACCTCGGGTCCGAACCGGATCTCGGCAGCCAACCCGGCGACGGGCCGCACCTTATAGTCGAGGTAGGCCATAGCATTCCAGGCGGCCAGCTGGCCGGCCGCCTCCGCAGCGAGCGTCGATGGGAAGCGAGCAAGGTGCGCGGGCACCAGGAAGAAACCTCTTGCGCGCTTGCCGACTTCCAGCTCCGTGATCCGATCGACGAAGGAAAATGCGCTGAAGTGCCCGGACATCGGCCGTTGCGCGCCGTCGCGTCCTCGAGTACCCGCTCAGCCCGCTGTGGCCGCGGCCCGCTGAGCGCGGACGACCAGCTTGCAGAAAGTCTCGGCCGTGAACAGGCGGGGGATGTCGGCGACCTTCATCGGCGTGACGAAGCGATCGGCCGGGACCTCGCTCAAGAAGCTGCGCAGGCGCTGCATGCCGACCTCGGTCACCAGGCCCTTCTGCTCGAACTCCGCCTCGGGCAAGTCGCCGCGGGCGTCCTCGATGATCTTGCCGCGCGGGATCTTGAGCTTGAAGGAGCGCTCCAAGCGGAACACGAGATCGAGGAAGTCGATCGACTCGGCATCCAGCCCATCGATCAGCGACACATCGAGCTTGACCTGATCCACGTCGCACCCGAGCGCATCGGCGATGGTCTTCGCCACCGTCGGGTAGACGGCCTGGATCTCCTCTTTCCTGGTTTCATTCTGACTCATTCGACTCACTCCATCTTGAAGCCACCATCGACATGCAACACCTGGCCCGTGATGTAATCCGCGAACCCGGAGGCGAGAAACCAGACCGCGTACGCCACCTCCTGCGGCGACCCGAAGCGGCGCAACAAAATGCGCGACTTCACCTCGTCTGCGGCACGGTCGCGGACCTGCTGCGACATCTCGGTCTCGATCACCCCGGGCGCCACGGCATTCACCGTGATCCGGCGCGGCGCCAGCTCGACCGCCAGCGCGCGCGTGAACGCGTTGATCGCGCCCTTGCTGGCGGCATAGTTGGTCTGGCCGCGCCCGCCTTTTTCGCCGGAGACCGAGCTGATATTGATCACCCTGCCGGCGCGCTGGGCGATCATGTGCGGCACCACGGCGCGCGTGACGTTGAACACCCCCACGACGTTGGTGTCGAGCACCGTCTGCACGTCCTCCGGCGAGAACAGACCCAGAAGATTATCACGGACGACGCCGGCGTTATTGACCAGCACGTCGATACGACCGCAGCGCTCGACGGTCCGCTCCACCGCTGCCGCGCACGCCTCGTAGTCGCAGACGTCCACCTGCTCGGTGCTAATCTGCCGCCCGGCGCTTCGGCCCGCTTCCACCACCTCCGCGGCCGCGGCGGCGTTGCTCCGGAACAGGAACGTGACCTGCGCGCCCTCTTGCGCGAACAGCTCGACCAGCGCGCGACCGATGCCGCGGCTGCCGCCCGTGATGAGCACGCTCTTTCCGGCGATGCCCGCATCCATGGCCATGGCGTTCGCCCTAGCTAACCCGAGATGCGGAAACCGCCGTCCACGAACAGCGTGTGACCGGTGATCATGCGCGCCTCCGGCAGGCACAGCAGGTACACCGCGCCCGCCACGTCCTCCGGGGTGAGCTTCGGGCCGAGCGGCGTGCGCTGCGCGAAGTTCGCAAGCAGCTGCTCGCGGTTCGGGAAGTAGCTCAGCGCGTCGGTGTCGACCACGCCCGCGCTCACCGTGTTCACGCGGATGCCGCGTGGGCCGAGCTCCTGGGCCAGCGTGCGCGCCAGCGACTCGAGCGCTGCTTTGGAGGCGCCGATGAACCCGTAGCCGGGCATGGCGCGCGAGGCACCGAGGCTGGATAGCGCGATAATGCCCCCGCCCCCAGGCATCATCGGCACCGCATGCTGCGCCAGCAGGTTGAGCGCAAGCGCGTTGGTCTCCATGCACCAGCGCCAGTGCTTGAGCGACATCTCGAGCGCGGGCTTGAGCACGCCGCTCGCCGCGTTGCTGACCACGATGTCGAGCCGGTCGAAGTGGCCGCGCAGCTCTTCGAACAGCTCGTCCACGCTCTCGGGGATTCCCACGCTCGCCTTGATCGCAAAGGCGCGCCGCCCCAGCGCCCGGATCTCCGCGCACAGCGCCTCCGCCTCCGCGTGGCTGTTGTAGTAGTTCGCGGCGATGTCGCATCCGGCCGTGGCGAGCTTGCGAGCAATGGCGCGGCCAATGCCGCGGCTGGCGCCCGTCACCAGCGCAACTGTTCCGGCTAGCGGGTCGGGCATCGGGTACGGGTTGTCGATAGGGCCGGGGCGCGGCTGCACGCGGACGCGTGTGCGGGACCGCGAAGCCTGCGCGGTGCAACGCGGTCGGTTGATTGCATAGGGGTGCGCATCACTGAACGGGTTAGCGAAGACCTCTGCACATCGAATTTCAGCACCCCTGTCACATGTTCGGGGGCGGCTCTGGACAGCGCGCAACGCCGCCGGGCGTCCAAACCGCGCTATTGTACCTGCACGAGCGCCTCCGCTGCATGCACGCGCTGCGCCAGCCCCAAGAGGCCTGGGATCAGTGCCCAGAACACCCGGGTGACGGCCGCAACGCCCGTCAGAGCGCGGCGATCGAGTGTGCGAGGCCGCCCACCACCCAAATGGTGGCGATGCCGGCCACGATGAGCAACACCTGCTGTACGGTGGTACGCAACTCCCGCCGCTGGTGCAGCCCGGGGATCAGGTCGGCGACCGAGACGTAGATCATGCTCGCGGCCGCGATGCCCAGCAGCAGCGGGACCCACTGGTGCACGGTCTGCAATCCATAGTAGGCGAGAAGCCCGCCGA
>JBGPOV010000093.1:0-14251 GCA_041488255.1 Gammaproteobacteria bacterium
AGGCAGCCGCGGCGAGCAGCCAGAGTATTAGCTTCTTTGTTCGGTTCATCCCGGCACGATTGCCGAAATCCTTGGCCAGGCCAAGCGAAAGGGAAAGAATGATTCGGCCGCGACCAAGCCTGCAAGCTCAGGCGCTCATGACGATTGTAGTCGCCCGCTGCGTCGAGCGTGCGGTTGCTTGCTTTGCGCCGAGCGATTCTGCCCTTCGTCTGAAAGGCGCAGCCGGCGAAACACAGTATCGTTGCCCCCGGCTGTACAATTGCGCGCTGTATCCGGTCTGCAGTGTCTTTGTCGCTGGACCATTGGCGCCGTACGATTAACCCTTCCTGCATGTCGAATGAAACCCCGAGACATCAATCTGACGGATTACACATACGACGCGATTCACGTTCGCGGCGCGCGGCAGAACAACCTGAAGAACCTCGATCTCGCCATCCCATTGAACGAGCTGGTGGTCGTCACCGGCGTGTCCGGATCGGGCAAGTCTTCACTGGTGTTCGACACGCTCTACGCCGAAGGCCAGCGTCGCTACGTAGAGACCTTCTCTCCCTACGCGCGTCAGTTCCTCGACCGGATGGACAAGCCGCAGGTCGACCGCATCGACGGGATCCCGCCGGCCATCGCCATCGACCAGACCAATCCAGTGCGCACCTCGCGCTCCACCGTGGGCACGATGACGGAACTCAACGACCACGTGAAGCTGCTGTTCGCGCGCGCCACTCAGCTGTACTGCCGTGGCTGCGGCCGTCCGGTGCGGCGCGACTCCGCGGATACGATCTTTGCCGAACTCACGCAGCGAGCACAGGCTGCCGGCGACCCCAGGCTTGTCATTGCGTTCCCGGTCTCGGTGCCGAAGAACTTCTCCGAGGCCGAGGTACGCCAGCTCCTCGAGCAGCAGGGCTACACGCGGGTCCAATCGCAGCGGAAGCGCCTGCTCGAGGTGGTGCAGGACCGCTTCCGTCTCTCGGCGGTAGAGCGCACACGGGTGATCGAGGCGCTGGAAGCCGCTCTGCGGGTGGGGCAGGGGCGGGTGGATGTTCATGCGCTTGCGGAGGCGAGCACCCTCACCCCTGACCCCTCTCCCGAAGGGAGAGGGGAAGCCCCAGCAGAGCATGCAGCGATACTCCCCTCTCCCTCCGGGAGAGGGGCTGGGGGTGAGGGAGACCGCACCGCGGGCCCCTCCGGGAGAGGGGTTGGGGGTGAGGGCGTCCCCTGGCGCTTCTCCTCCGACCTGCACTGTGCCGACTGCGACATTCACTACCACGAGCCCACGCCGAGCCTGTTCTCGTTCAACTCGCCGATCGGGGCGTGCGACGCATGCCGCGGGTTCGGCCGCATCATCGGGATCGACTTCGGGCTGGTGATCCCCGACGAGTCGAAGACTCTGCGCGAGGGCGCCATCAAGCCGTGGCAGACGCCAAGCTTCGGCGAATGCCAGGATGACCTCGAGAAGTACGCTCCGAAGCGCGGCGTGGCCATGCACACGCCCTGGCGCGATATGTCCGAGGAGCACAGGCACTGGGTGTTGGAGGGCGACCTCGGCTGGGTCAGTTGGAGGAAGTCGTGGCCGGGCAAGTGGTACGGCGTGCGCCGCTTCTTCGAATGGCTCGAGAGCAAGAGCTACAAGATGCACATCCGCGTGCTGCTCTCGAAGTATAGGGCCTATACCGCATGCACGGCCTGTGACGGCGCAAGGCTCAAACCAGATGCGCTGCTGTGGCGTCTCGGTACGAAGCAGGACGCCGACAGCGTGCTGGCGCCGCAGAAGCGGTTCCGTCCGCAGGCATTGACGCTGCCCGACGCGAGCTTGCAGTCGCTGCCCGGGCTGACGGTGCACGACGTGATGCTGCTGCCCATCGACCGGTGCCGGGAGTTTTTCGCCCGGGTTCATTTGCCAAAACCACTCGACGAAGCCACCGAACTGCTCCTGACCGAGATCCGGGCACGCTTCAGTTATCTGAATCAAGTGGGCCTCGGGTATCTCACACTCGACCGCCAGTCCCGCACCTTATCGGGCGGCGAGGTGCAACGCATCAACCTGACCACGGCGCTGGGCACCTCGCTGGTCAACACGCTGTTTGTCCTGGACGAACCTTCCATCGGCCTGCATCCGCGGGACATGGGCCGCGTGATCGACGTGATGAAGCGCTTGCGCGACGCCGGCAACTCGCTGGTAGTGGTGGAGCACGACCCGCAGATCATGCTCGAAGCCGATCGCATTCTGGACATGGGGCCGGGCCCCGGCGAGCGCGGCGGCCAGATCGTATTCTTCGGTGCGCCGGCAGAGTTGATGCGCGCCCAGACGCTCACCGCTGATTACCTGACGGGAAGGAAGCGCGTCGATGACGTGCGGGCCTCCGCCGCACTGACGGCACCGGCGAGTGCTGGCTCCATCGAGATCCTGGGCGCGGCCGATCACAACCTAAAAAACATCGACGTCGCAATCCCGCTGCAGCGCCTGGTATGCATCACTGGCGTCAGCGGGTCGGGCAAGTCCACACTGGTGCAAAACGTGCTCTACGCCGCGTTGCGCAAGCACAAAGGCAAGCCGACCGAAGCGCCAGGAGCGCACCGGGCCGTGCTCGGTCACGAGCGGATCGGCGATGTGGTCATGGTGGACCAGACGCCCATCGGCCGCACCACCCGCTCGAACCCCGCGAGCTACGTCGGAGCGTTCGACGCGATCCGGCAGATCTTCGCGAAGGAGCCGCTGGCGAAGGAGCGCGGCTACACGCCCGGCACCTTCAGCTTCAACTCGGGCAAGGGCCGCTGCCCGACCTGCGGCGGCAATGGCTTCGAGCATGTCGAGATGCAGTTCCTCTCCGACGTGTACCTGCGCTGCCCGGATTGCGACGGGAAGCGCTACCGGGATGAGGTGCTGGAAGTTTCGCTTCTGGGCACAGGCTCCAAGAGCGGTAAGTCCATCGCGGACGTGCTCGAGATGACTGTGTCCGAGGCGGTTGCGTTCTTCGCCGAGCAGCAGGAAGTCCTCGCCGCGCTCAAGCCGTTGGCCGACGTCGGCCTCGAGTACCTGAAGCTGGGCCAGCCGGTCCCCACGCTCTCGGGCGGAGAGGCGCAGCGGCTGAAGCTGGCGGGGCATCTTGCACGAGCGACGCCCCCTCACCCCGACCCTCTCCCCCGCGTCGGGGGAGAGGGGATCTTGTGCGCTCTCCCCCGCGTCGCGGAGCTCCCCCCCCTCTCCCCTTTGCGGGAGAGGGTCGGGGTGAGGGGGAAGGGAAGCTCCACCAGCAGCAGCACGCGCGGCTCCCTCTTCCTCTTCGACGAGCCCACGACCGGCTTGCACTTCGACGACATTGCCAAACTTCTGAAGGCCTTCCGGCAACTCATCGCGGCCGGCCACTCGCTCGTTGTGATCGAGCACAACCTCGACGTGATCAGCGCCTCGGACTGGATCGTCGACCTCGGCCCCGAGGGCGGCGACGGCGGCGGAGAGCTGATATGCGTGGGCACGCCCGCGCAAGTTACGGCAAATGCGCGCTCTCACACCGGCGTCGCGCTGAAGCAATACGCGACAACCCTCACCGGACTGGTGCACAGAGCAAGGTCGCTCACTGCGGAGCCTACGTCAGTCATATCCTCCCTCCCTCTCCCTCCCCCGAAGACGGGGGCGTGGCGCGCCGGAACGCGGAGCAGGGGCCCCTCTGGGGATGCGACCGTGCAGGCGCGTATAAGCACGCGGGGATCCGGCGCGCTGCATCCCGCTCCGGGGTCGCATCCATCGGCCAAGGCCGACGGAACCTGCTCCGCCCTCCGCGGGCGCGGTGGAGGCGGCGCCATCCAGATCCACCACGCCCGCGAGCACAACCTCAAGAACGTGGACGTGGAGATCCCGCGCGGGAAGTTCACCGTGATCACCGGCGTGTCCGGCAGCGGCAAGAGCACGCTCGCGTTCGATATCCTGTTCGCCGAAGGCCAGCGACGCTACCTGGAGTCGCTCAACGCCTACGCGCGCCAGTTCGTGCAGCCCACCTCGCGCCCCGACGTTGACGCCATCTTCGGCATCCCGCCCACGGTGGCGATCGAGCAGCGCACCAGCCGCGGCGGGCGCAAGAGCACGGTGGCCACCTTGACCGAGCTCTATCATTTCCTGCGGCTGCTGTTCGTCAAGCTCGGCACCCAATACTGCCCCGACTGCGACGTCCCCATCGAGCCGCAGCGCTTCGACGCCATCGCCGCGCGCCTAATGCGCGACTACCGCGGGGCGCACATCGGGCTTCTGGCGCCGCTGGTGGTCGCGCGCAAGGGCTATTACACCGATCTGGCGAAATGGGCCGCCCCCAAGGGCTACACGCACCTGCGCGTCGACGGCGAGTTCCTGCCCACGGGCAAGTGGCCGCGGTTGTCGCGGTTCCAGGAGCACAACATCGAGCTGCCGGTTGCCGACCTCGAGATCGACCCCGCGAACGAAGTAGCGCTGCGCGAGGCGCTCTTGCGTGCGCTGGACTTCGGCAAAGGCGTGGTGCAGGTAATCGCACCGCTGGATGGGCTGATGCAAGGCAGTGCACGGGTAACCGAAGCGACCTTCTCCACCAAGCGCGCCTGCCCCTCCTGCGGGACGAGCTTCCCCGAGCTCGACCCTCGCCTGTTCTCGTTTAACTCCAAGCACGGCTGGTGCGAGGCCTGCTATGGAACTGGCCTCAAGCTAGGCGACATCGGCTGGGACGAGGAGCGGGAGAAGACCGGCACCGAGGACCATGTGCTCGACTCCTGGCTGGAGTGGCTCGAGGTCGACGAGGTCTGCCCCGCCTGCGACGGCAAACGGCTGAATCCCACCGCGCTGCACGTGCGCTTCCGGGGCCAGTCAATCGCCGACCTCACCACGCTAACAGTGGCCTCAGTCGAGCGCTTCTTCGAGGAGCTGCGCATGGGGGGGCGGGAAGGCGACATCGCGCGCGATATCCTCGCGGAGCTGAAGGCGCGGCTGTCCTTCCTGCGCGAGGTGGGACTCTCCTACCTGTCGCTGGATCGCTCCGCCCCGACGCTATCCGGCGGCGAAGCCCAGCGCATCCGGCTCGCTTCCCAGCTCGGCTCCAACCTGCGCGGGGTGTGCTACATCCTGGACGAGCCCACCATCGGCCTGCATCCACGCGACAACCGGATCTTGCTCGAGACGCTGGCCAAGCTCGAATCCAAGGGCAACACGCTGGTGGTCGTGGAGCACGACGAGGACACGATCCGCCACGCCGAGCACGTGATCGACCTGGGGCCCGGAGCCGGCACGCTAGGCGGCCGCGTGGTGGCGCAGGGTCCGGCCGAGGCGCTGATGCAACAGCCCGAGTCGATCACCGGCCAATTCCTCTCGAAGCCGTTGCGGCACCCGCTCCAGCCGCGCCGCGCAGTGCAGCGCAATACGCCGCGCATCGACGTGATCGGCGCGCGTCTCCACAATCTCAACAACGCCGACGTGCGCGTTCCGCTCGGGCGGCTCACCGTGGTCACCGGCGTGTCCGGCAGCGGCAAGAGCACGCTCGCGCGAGACGTGTTGCATGAGAACCTCGTGCAACTGCTCGGCAGCCACCGGCGCCGGAGCGATGCCGGGTTGTACGGGTGCCGCGAAATCCGGGGCTGGGAGCAGGTCTCGCGCGTGCTGGAGGTGGACCAGACCCCGATCGGGAAGACGCCGCGCTCCTGCCCGGCGACCTACGTCGGCTTCTGGGACGCAATCCGTAGGATGTTCGCAGAGACTACTGAAGCGCGCATGCGCGGCTATGGTCCGGGGCGCTTCTCCTTCAACACGGCGGGCGGCCGCTGCGACGCCTGCGAAGGCCAGGGGCTGAAGACGATCGGGATGAGCTTCCTGCCCGACGTCAAGGTCACCTGCGAGGCCTGCGGCGGCGCACGCTTCTCGCCCGAGACGCTGATGGTGCGATTCAAGGGCAGGAGCATCGGCGAGCTGCTGGCCATGAGTGTGGACGGGGCGGCGGAGTTCTTCTCCGCGCATCGCTCCATTCACCACGCCCTGAAGCTGCTGCAGGACGTGGGGCTGGGCTACATCACGCTCGGCCAGCAGAGCCCGACGCTATCCGGCGGCGAGGCCCAGCGAATTAAGTTAGTGACTGAGTTGGCCAAAACACGCGAAACCTCCCTCCCCCGCTTGCGGGGGAGGGTTGGGGTGGGGGCCCAGCCCGACGTCGGCACACGCACCCTCTACGTCCTCGATGAGCCCACCGTCGGATTGCACATGGCCGACGTGGAGAAGCTCATCCGCGTGCTGCACCGGCTGGTCGACGCCGGCAACACGGTGGTGGTGATCGAGCACAACCTCGACGTCATGGCGGACGCGGACTGGATCATCGATCTGGGACCAGAGGGAGGGGACGCAGGTGGCCGCGTCGTCGCGCAGGGCTCGCCGGAGGACGTGGCCAACACCACGGATCGGTCGCACACGGCGAAGGTGTTGAAGACGTTCCTGGCAGAGCGCGGACGTTAGCCTGCATTTTCCGAACCACCCTACACGCACCAGAACCCGCTGCTCTCACCTGCCTCTATTCACGCTCCAAGGTGACAGTCTCACTCTGCCTCCCGAATCACCCGGCAAAGTACGCGCGCTGGCGCGACGCAAACGAGCTACCGAAGTACCCCTTCCACCACGTGTCTTTCTCGTCCAGGTGCGATACCTCCGCGGTCTGTGGGTCGGGACTGTTAGACAGCCAGTCGCGGAAAGCAAAATGCCGGTACAGCCGCATGAACTCGCCGAGGTAGATGTCCGCTACCCGAGTGTCGCCACGAATGATCAGCATGTTCTCGTCGTTGTCTTCCGTAGATGCTTTGCTGAAATTCGCCGAGCCGCTTACCACCAGCGGGTTGTCGCCGAGAGGATCGACGAGCATGTACTTGGTGTGCAGGTAGCGCACATTGACGTTCAGTCCGGACAGGCGCTCAGCCAGCCAGCGATCGAAGGCGCCTTTGCCCAGCTGTGCCCCGATGGCGAACTTGTTCTGTCTCATCTTGCGAAGCGCAATGATCTTTGCCTCGTTGGCCTCGCGCTGCGCCGCGGTCTTGGTCGGGCCGCTCATCTTCTCCATCAGTGCGTAGCGCAGCAACGCCTGGCCGTTGCGATAGGCGTCTTGGAACAGATCGTCCATGCCGAAGGCAAAAGTCATAAACAGAGCATCGTTCGCTCCTTTGGCCTGCCTGGCATACCATTCGAGCGCTGCCAAGTCGGGGCGCGGGCTGAAGACGGGTGTGGTTCCCGCCTGCGGCGGGTCCGCCGGAAGGGGCGTGCGGCCCACGAGCGTAGGCGCGTCCACGTCCGTATCGTGGTTCTTCGACAGCTCGTTCCACAACCACAAGTACTCCTTGGCGATGCGGTTGTCCTCGCAGATGTGCACGACGTTGCTGTGCCCGTAGATACCGCCCTCGCTGAAGTTGGTCGATCCCGTGAGCACCGCCTGAGCTGTATTGCCCTTGATCAGAACGATCACCTTGTTGTGCGAAAGCGAGAGCCCTTTGGCCTTGCGCTCCTTGCAGATGTTCGTCAGTCCCGACGACTCGATCTTCGCTTTGTTCGTCGCGCCTTGCTTGTCGTTCATAGCGTGGTAGAGGACCTGCACATCGGCCTTGCGCTCGGCTGCTGCCTTCAGGGCGCCGAGTACGTGATCGTCGGTGAACTCATAGGCACAGACTCGCAGCCCCCAGCCGGGGCCGGTGGCCCGCTCGATGAACCCCTGAATCGCCTCGGCCGCCCCGCGGGAGAGCCAATCGTAGGCCGCCGGCCCCACCTCCTTGGGCGACTTGTCGCCAAAGCGCCGCGTATATTCCTGCGAGGCTGCGGCGCCGCGGTTAAAGTGGACATGGTGCAGGCTCCCCGGCAGTTTCTCTTTCTCGGTCCGCACCCTCACCTTCACCTTCTCCGACTCAATGGGCTGGGCCGGGGTCCCGCGCAGGGCCACGATCTCATACGTGTAGTTGTACCCGGGCTTGGCGGAGAAATCCGACCAAGTGAAGCCCTGGATCGGGTGGTTGCGCGTCGAATACAACACGCCTTGGGCCGGATGCGGCTCCACGCTCTCGAAGGTCTTGTATCCGCTCAGCCAGTACATTTCTCCCTCGGTGTGGTCATGCCGGCGGATCGCGAAGCCCAGCAGACCGGGACAAAGCTCCTTGGGCAGATTCATCCCGAGCAGCACGACGTGCGTCCCGGCTATGGCTTGGACGCTTAGCTGACCGCTCTCTTCTTTCCTGCGCATCGCACACCCCCTCTGGATTGAAAAGTGGCCATCCGAACCCCGGGTGAGCGCGGAAACCCGCGGTCGGTGGGAGCATCGGCCTGGCCGCAGATTGACCGGGTGCTTCCGCGCTCGATGTAAGGGCCTACGCCTCGGACAACTCAACGCGGGCTTGCTTGTTTTTGGTCAACGCGAGCGGGATCTCGTCGCGAACGACCCTAGGCTGACCCCGGAGATGAACGCGGTTCAATTTCGTGCCTGCTATAGTTGGAGCTGAGATTCTACCCGCACGGAGAGCGCCAGTGTCGTTGAGGGCCAGCTTGGCATGGCCCGGCGCAACGCCTACCCACACGGTTGAGCACCGAGGATGAAGCGTCTGGTCAAGTGGGTCGCGCGCATCGCTATCGTGCTGCTCGGTCTGGTGGCGTTGGCAGCGGCGACCGTGTTCGCGTTGAGCCAGGCGCGGCTCACGCGCACTTTCGCTGTTCCCGTCGAGAACGTGCTAATCCCAACCGAGCCCGCCGCCATCTCACGCGGGCACCACCTGGCGATTATCAGCGGCTGCATCGACTGCCACGGCCAGAACCTCGCCGGCCGCGTGTTCTTCGAGAGCGCCATGATCGGCCGGTTCGTCGCTCCCAATATCACCGGCGGCAAGGGCGGCACCGGCGTCCGCTTCACCGACCAGGATTGGGTCCGCGCCATCCGCCACGGCGTGCGGCCTGACGGCAAGCCGCTTCTAGTGATGCCATCGAAGCAATTCTACGCGCTCAGCGATGCCGACCTCGGCGCGCTGATCGCTTATCTGAAGACGATACCGGCGGTTGACAACGAACTCCCCGCGAGCGCGGTGTCGCCGATGGGGCGCGTCTTAATGCTGACCATCAAGGACCTCCCGCTGCTGGCCGCTGAGCGCATCGACCACCATGCGGCACGCCCGCCGGCGCCAGTCGCAGGGGTCACTGTGGAGTATGGGAAATATCTCGCCGTGCGCTGCACCGGTTGCCATGGGGAAGCGCTTACCGGCGGCAAGATCCCAGGGACACCTCCGGACTGGCCACCCGCTCTGAACTTGACACCCTACCCCGGTTCAGCCGTGGCGCAATGGTCGGAGGCGCAGTTCATCGACACGCTGCGAACCGGCGTCACCCCGCGAGGCAATGAGCTCGACACCAGGTACATGCCCTGGAAGGTGCTCGGCCAGATGACCGATGACGAGATGAAGGCGGTGTGGCTGTATCTGAGGTCGTTGCCGCCGACCGAGTACGGCAGCCGATAGTGCGCTAGCCAGGAGTCGCACCATGCGGGCTCACATCGAAGCGCCGTCATCAGCACGTGTCGACCAAGCGTACGTTCCACCTCGCTGTGGGCGCGTCGCAGGCAGCACGGGAGGCGCCCGTCACCTGATGCCCTTTCCTAGGTCGGGAGTGGCCCACTGCCTCTCCCTCTTCGACGACTTGGGGTTGTTCAGTACCTGCGGCATATTCTGCAGGGGACTGATCTGCTCGCCCGACAGTTTCGTCAAGAAATTCCAGAAGGATACGGCTCCTGCAGCGAAACGCAGCCTGCGAAGCTCAAGCCGGAGAGAAGAACTTGCCGGTGCCGCGAAGAGCTCGTTATGGCCAGCACCAAACCCGCGACAATGGTATAGACTCTAGTTTCATCCTCCTTCCCTTCTCCTCGAGCAGCACAAGATCCCGCAAGTAATGCCGCAGGTGCTGCGCCTCTCGCTGGACCTCATTAGCAGCGTCCCGCAGGTCTTCGGCCGGTCTCCGGTAATACCACCATGAGAAGAACCAGGCAACCGGCACACTCAGCACTGCGCCGATGAACGAACCGAGCACCATCATCCGAAGAGGATCGGCAGTGAGGAAGTTGTAGATGTACGCGAGCCAGTTGGCCATTGGATCCTCCAAACGATCACCGCGCCAGTCTGGCGCCAATCCGACCTTGGCAGCCGCACTTGCCAAGCGCGGTTCGCTGCCGCCACTGTTGAGAAATACGGGCACGTTACCATGGCCGACCGTCTGCCTTGCCCGTTGTGCTGCCCCTAGCAAGGCATGCGTTCTGCGCTCAAGCCGCTCCCAGAAAAAGCGGGAAAGGAGCCGTTCCGATGCGAGGTGTGAGGAACTGGACCACGCCGGTCCGAACCTACGCCGAGCGGCGAGACACAGCGGCTCCTTCCCCCTGGGTCTGCTCCCCGACTGACTGCCCGAGGCGGCTGTACAGGAACTGGCGCGAACGGAAAGCGTCGTCCGGCGATTTCCAGGATGGAATCGTACGGTGTGACGAGTACGGCGGCTGCCACTGGGCGATGCGCAGCGACGAAAGTGGCCTCCCCTGTACCCAGGCTTCGGCCTACTACCACTTGGCGCGAGGAATCCACTTCCGGTTGTGAGCCCAGCCAGTCGTACAGCTCGAGCGCATCGGAGAACAATGCTGTCTCCGAAGCGCGTCCTCTGTCAGCGCCATGTTCACGGGGGTTCCGACACGCCCCTCTCGCACGTCCCTGCCATCACGGCTCCGCGCCGCTATACATTGGCTGATCTGCTCGGGTCGCCCGGTATCGATTCAGGTTCTCTCGATCTCTCCGCGCCGCTCAGTCGATCCGGTGAGCGATGGCGTGAATGCCCGCCTACGGAGCACCCAGCGCGTTGCCGCAAGTAGCAGCTGACATCGGTCGCCTGCGTCCCCACGGCATTCACTGCACGAACTAGGTCCTGCTCAGACGCGCCCAATGTTGCTACCCACCAAGCTACGTGGAAGGGTTTGCTCAAGTCGATGATGTATTTAGGGCTCAGTTGCTGCTTTACGGCCTTCTCAATCATTTGCGCCTCGCATAGAGATCATTTCCGGATTCCTGGGGAGGCCCAGCCCCCCACCCTAGTCAAGAACAAGCTAGGTCCGGGAACGCTCGCGCGCCATCAGACGGAGACGCATTCGCCTGTCAGAACCGGTCCGACGTAATACTGCGGCGACGTTGCTCGATGGCGACCACTGACTGCTCTTGGCGCCGGAGCAGGCCAGTGGGAGACGAGATCGACTGGGATCTTATCGAAGGCAAGTGGAACTACCAGTACAAAGCGTACATCATCACCTACGCGACCGGCTCGACTGGGAAGCAGCTGGTGGTGACCTGGCTCAGCCGTTGGAGCGAACCGACAACTTGCTATCGACCGACTTCACATCGTCGACGCTCGGCGCAATTTGGACCGCACGGATCGCGTCCTCTGGCTTATCCACCGCCCCGCTCAACACCACTGCACCATCATGGTTGTCCACGGAGATGTCTGAAAGTCTTTTGGGAGTGTGGCCGCGTTTTCCTGCCCGCCCCCTCCAGTTGTGTCATCGCATCGACGCTCACCGGCGACGGTACCGAGCATGTGCGTAGGACAGACTCCGACAGCACGATCAGCGACGCTCCTATTGGGCATGGGTCGGGTGCTGCGTAACATTCACACGTGACCAGAGGACCAATGGTCCGAAGTCCTGCCAAGCACTCTGGCAGCCATACTTAGCGAATACGGCTGATCGCAAGACTGCGGAGGTGGCTCATGCAAATGCAAAATCCGGAATGGCTCAACGGCAGCAACGTGATGGCGTTCCCCTTGTCGGGACCCAGAGCGAAGGACTCTCCTGTTGCGTATCGGAAGGCATCGCACGCGCTCGATCGCTTCGGGCTGCTGCACGGCTCTTCTCGGGAGATGCTGGATGTGTATGGCATGATCGAGCGGGTCGCGCCGACTGACTCCACCGTGCTGATTGTGGGAGAAAGTGGCTCGGGGAAAGAGCTGGCTGCCAACACGATCCACAACATGAGCCGGCGCGGAGCCGGACCGTTCGTCGCTGTCAACTGCGGAGCAATCCCATCAACGCTGATCGACGCGGAGCTGTTCGGCTATGAGAGAGGCGCGTTCACCGGCGCAGCCAGGACGCACCGCGGATACTTCGAACGGGCAACCGGGGGAACTCTGTTCCTTGACGAGGTCACCGAGATGTCCACGGAGATGCAGGCGCGCTTGCTGCGAGTGCTCGAGACGGGCAACTTCTATCGCGTGGGCAGCGAGCAGGAGCGGAATACGGACGTGAGGATCATCGCGGCCACCAATCGAGATCCCGCGGTGGCAGTGCGCAGCAGCTGCTTGCGCCAGGATTTGATGTATCGGCTCGCCGTCTTTCCCATCGTCTTGCCACCGCTGCGCTGCCGGGGCAACGACGTGGAGCTGCTGGCTCGCCATTTCCTCGAAACGCTCAACCAGCAAGCCGGTACCGAAAAGGTGTTCTCCGCGCCCTCGCACGCTTTGCTTCGCGCTCATACCTGGCCGGGGAACGTCCGGGAGCTGAAGAACTGCATCGAGCGTGCATTTCTTCTGGCCGACGAGACCGTGGAGCTCCACGCGTTCACGCTGGCGGCTGGACCTGGGCATTCTGCGGACGGCTGTCTCAGCTTCCCCATCGGCACCCCGCTTGCGGAAATGGAGAAACAAACCATATGTGCCACGCTGGAGCACTACGTGGGCAACAAGCGCCGATGTGCCGAGATCCTAGGCATAAGCCTCAAGACCCTTTACAACCGGTTGACTGAGTACGCGGCGCGGGTCGATGACGACCGCCGGGTTGCGCAGTCCTGACGGCACGTTCGCGAGCACGTCTCGGGAAGCAAACGAGGGCGCCCCGCAAGCGGCCCGGGCAGCCGCACCGAAACACCCTTTCCACGGCACGTCTTTCGCGCTAACGTGAGAACGTCGTTTCTACTCGAAACACCCAGCGGCCAGCATAGACAACGCTACGCGGCGCAGATGATCCGGATACTCATCGCTGACGATCACGCCATCGTGCGAGCTGGCCTGAAGCAGTTCATCGCCGACGAACCCGACATGGCGGTCGCAGGAGAGGCAGGGACGGGCGAGGAGGCCCTGGGCTTCGTGCGGACCCAGGAATGCGACATCGTCCTGCTCGATATCTTCATGCCGGACTGCAACGGCATCGACACGCTGCGCCGGCTCAAGCAGATCAAGCCCGAGCTGCCGGTCCTCATCCTGAGCGGGTTTTCGGAGCAACAGTACGCACTCAACCTGTTGCGTGCCGGGGCCAGCGGCTACATCGCCAAGGAATCGGCGCCCGAGCAGCTGGTTACGGCAATCCGCGCTGTCGTGCAAGGCAGAAAGTACGTGAGCCCGGCCGTGGCTCAGATGCTGCTGAACGATCTGGGGCCCAATTCGGGCCAACCTTTGCATGCGAGCCTGTCGGAGCGGGAGTTCCAGATCTTCTGCAAGCTGGCGGCCGGCCTCAGCGTGTCCAAAGTCGCCGAAGAGCTATTCCTGAGCGTCAAGACCGTGAGCACCTATCGGACCCGGATCTTGGAGAAGATGAACATGACCACCAATGCCGACCTCACCTATTATGCGATCAAGAACAGGCTGATGGACTAGCCGGCGATCCTCCCCGCGCACGGATTCAGCTCGACCCGCACGGAGGGCGGAGTCGGTCTGCCGGAGCCGTGTAGGACAAAGACCGACAGCCAATGCCACTGGTTGCTGATACCTTGAGCGAGGTCTCAGATGCCTCGGAGCAAGGACAGCGGACGGTGCCAAGCAACCAACACAGCAGCGCGCCCTACCGCGCCCCTCTCCGGGTTTTCTTAGTGGAAGATTCGCCGATCATCCGCGACCGGCTGACCGAGTCGATTAGCGCGTCCGGACGGATCGAGATCATCGGCCACGCCGACACCGAGCAGCAAGCCATCGAGTCCCTGAGGCAGCTGGATTGCGATGCCGTCGTGCTAGATCTGCGGCTCCGAGAGGGCAATGGGTTCAACGTGCTCAAGGCACTGCGCATCGCCGCCGAAGTGCGCATGACCATCATCGTCTTCACCAACTACTCGCTGCCTCAGTTCCGCACGCGCAGCCTGGCGCTGGGGGCCGACTACTTCTTCGACAAGGGGCACGAATCCGACCGCGTGCGCGAGGTGCTCGAGGAGATGGCCTCTGCCGATCCGTCGGCCGCTTAGTAGCAGGTGCTTGTAAGAACTGCTATCGGGTGGAAACATTTTCTCAGCCCAG
>JBGPOV010000094.1:0-14068 GCA_041488255.1 Gammaproteobacteria bacterium
AAACGCGCGCGCAAGCTGTGCTCGGTGGACAAGGCCAACGTGCTCGACACCAGCATGCTGTGGCGCGAAGTGGTGAACGAGGTGGCCAAGGAGTATCCCGACGTGGAGCTGTCTCACATGTATGTCGACAACGCGGCGATGCAGCTGGTGCGCTCGCCCAAGCAGTTCGACGTCATCGTCACCGGCAATATGTTCGGCGACATCTTGTCCGACCAGGCCTCGATGCTCACGGGCTCCATCGGCATGCTGCCGTCGGCCTCGCTGGACACGAATAACAAGGGCTTGTACGAACCCATCCACGGCTCCGCTCCGGATCTCGCCGGCAAGCAGGTTGCGAATCCGCTGGCCACGATCCTTTCCACCGCCATGATGCTGCGCTATACCTTCAATCAGGAGCAGGCGGCGACGCGCATCGAAGACGCGGTGAAGCGCGTGCTGGGCCAGGGTGTGCGCACGGCGGACATCTACGAGCCGGGCTGCAAGCAGGTCGGGACGCGTGAGATGGGTGATGCAGTGATTGCGGCGCTCGCGCATCGGTAGCGAGGCGAAGATGGGGGCGATGCGAGTCGGTTTCGTCGGGTGGCGCGGCATGGTGGGCTCGGTGTTGATCGAGCGCATGCGCGCCGAGCGCGACTTCGACCGGGTGGAGCCGGTGTTCTTCACCACTTCGCAAGCGGGCGGCAAAGCGCCGGCCATCGGCAAGGAAGTGCCGCCGCTCAAGGATGCGCGCAGCCTCCCCGAGCTGAAGGCGATGCAGGTGCTGATCTCGTGCCAGGGCGGGGATTACACCAACGAGATTTACCCCAAGCTGCGCGCCGCAGGTTGGGACGGCTACTGGATCGACGCGGACTCGGCGCTGCGCATGCAGCCCGACGCGGTGATCATCCTGGACCCGGTAAACCTGGGCGTGATCGAGCGCGCGCTGGCGCGCGGCGTGAAGAACTACATCGGCGGCAACTGCACCGTGAGCCTGATGTTGATGGGCGTGCACGGGCTGCTCAAGGCCGGTCTGGTGGAGTGGATGACGGCTATGACTTACCAAGCCGCCTCCGGAGCGGGTGCGCAGCACATGCGCGAGCTGGTGGCGCAGATGGGCGTGTTGCACGGCGCCGCGGCGAAGCTGCTCGAAGATCCGGCTTCGTCCATCCTCGACATCGACCGCGCCGTGTCCGGCGCGCTGCGCGGGCCGAAGTTGCCGGTGGAACAGTTCGGCCATGCGCTCGCCGGGAGCGTGCTGCCCTGGATCGCCAGCGACCTCGGCACCGGCCAGAGCGGCGAGGAGTGGAAGGCGCAGGCGGAAGGCAACAAGATACTCGGGCGCGAGGCCGATCCGATTCCGATGGACGGCATCTGCGTGCGCATCGGCGCGATGCGCTGCCACAGCCAGGCGCTGACCATCAAGCTCACCCGCGAGGTGCCGTTACCCGAGGTCGAAGCCATTCTCGCAGCAGCGAACGACTGGGTGAAGGTCGTGCCCAACACCCGTGAGGCGAGCCTGGAGGGTCTGACGCCTGCCCGCGTGTCGGGGACTCTCGAGGTGCGTATCGGGCGGCTGCGCAAGTTGCCCATGGGCGGGCAATACCTTGCCGCATTCACCGTGGGCGATCAGTTGCTGTGGGGTGCTGCGGAGCCGCTGCGCCGCATGCTGCGCATCCTGCTCGAGCGCTGAGCGGATGTCTCGCGTGTCAGGCCGCGCCGGCCCTCTCTCCGCAGTCAAGAAGCACGTCTTCGACTCGGGGACCGGACGCTCAGAGCTGATATTCAGGTTCGGGTGTCTGCTCAATTGTTAAAGCAGGCGAGGGTTTTGCTTACGGGGCCAGACTGTTGACGGGCAGGACGAGGGGCCTGCCCGACAACGCGACTGTGGCTTCGTCTCCCTCGAGATTCGCCCACGCCCAAAAAGACTGAAAAACGGGTGGGTTACGCCGATATTAAGACGCAAGTTTAGCTTGCATCCCTAAATACATGATGTTATTTTTATTTATTGACTGGTCATAACGACGGGTGGCGCTGTGGGCAAAACGTCAATTCGAGCCTCAATCATCGCAGCCGCGCTGTTCCTAGTCGCAGGAGCCGCCGAGGGCGCAGGGCTGGGCAAGCTCACGGTCCTGTCGCATCTAGGAGAGCCGCTGCGGGCCGAGATCGATGTCGTCGTGCCCGAGAAGCGCG
The DNA here is from genome assembly GCA_041488255.1 of Gammaproteobacteria bacterium. Lineage (GTDB taxonomy): Bacteria > Pseudomonadota > Gammaproteobacteria > Burkholderiales > SHXO01 > SHXO01. The sequence goes on from JBGPOV010000094.1 coordinate 2,170, forward strand.
AGCTCGAGACGCTCAGCGTGCGCCTGGGTTCACCCGACGCCTACGCGCAATCAAACCTGCCCTATCCCCCCAGCTCACTCGGCCTGCGCATGGCGCTGGACAAACGCGCAAGCGGCGAAACCTACATCAAGGCGACCACCGCGCAGCCGGTGCCCGAGCCGTTCGTCGATCTGCTGGTGGAGTTGAACTGGCAAGGCGGTAAGATCCTGCGCGCCTACACCGCGCTGCTCGACCCGCCTGCCTTCGCTGCAGCACCGCCAGCGGCGCAGCCTCCGGCGCCCACGGCCGCGGCCGCCGCGCCACCGGCTCCACCTCCACCCCAGCCGAGCGTCGAAACGCGGATGGGCAGCGAGATGCAGCCGCCGCCAGCAGAGACACCCCCGGCCGAAGTAGCAGCTGCGCCAACGCCTATCGAGACACCGGGTGAGCCGTTGCCGGCCCATCCCGCGCCACCCGCGGAGCAGATGGCCCAGGCCCCGCCGGCGGAAGCGGGTATGCCGCCCAAGCCCCCGGCCGCGCCCAAGGAAGAGGGCTATGGCCCGGTGAAGTACGGTGACACGCTGTCCAAGATCGCCAAGCAATACAAGCCGGACGACGTGTCGCTGGACCAGATGCTGGTTCTGCTCTTCCGCAACAACAAGGACGCTTTTTCGGGCAACAACATGAACCGGCTGAAGACCGGCAAGGTCCTCACGATTCCCGATCCCTCCGAGGCCGCCGGCATCCCCCAGAAGGAAGCGCGCAAACAGGTGCACCTGCAAGTCGCCGACTTCAGGGCCTATCGCGAGCGCCTGGCAAGCGCTGCAGGCGCCGCCATGCCGGCACCGGAGCAGCAGGCAGCCGGTGGCAAGGTTACCGGCCCGCTGCAGGAAAAAGGCGCGCCCCCCGCGGGCGAGCCCAAGGAAGTGCTGAAGCTGTCCAAGGGTGAGCCGCCCGGGGCAGGTGGCAGCAAGGCGGCGCAGGAGAGAGTGCGCGGCCTGGAAGAGGAAGTTGCGGTGCGGGACAAGACGATCCGCGAGGCCAACGAGCGCATCGCCAAGCTGGAGAAGACCGTCAAGGACATGCAGGGGCTTCTCGAGCTCAAGAACAAGCCGATGGCGGAGCTGCAGAAGCCGGCCATCACACCCCCGCAGGTCCCAGTAACCCCGCCTGCCAAGATGCCGCCCACGCCGGGCACGCCCGCCGGCCCTAAGCCAGAAGCCGCGCCCGTCGTCCCGCCAGCCCCACCGGTCGCGCCGGCCGCGGGTCCCATGGCCGCGTCCGGCACGCAGCCCAGCATCGCGGGCACGGAGCCCAAGCCCAGGCCGAAGCCCAGAGCGGTTGCACCGCCGCCTCCGCCTCCGAGCCTGCTGGATGAGTTGCTGGAAGATCCGACGTATCTGATCGGCGGAGGGGTCGTCGTAGCCCTGATACTCGGCTTCTTCGGCTATCGGATCATGCGCAGCCGCCGCGCGGCGGCAGACGAGGGCGGACTGGCAGAAAAAAAAACTTCTGACGTGAGCGCGTTCGCTGCCGCCGGTGGCGACAGCAGCGAGGCCATGGCGGCGGCGCGCGCGTCCGCAGCCCAGCCGCAGATCGCCGAAGAAGTCGACCCGCTGGCCGAAGCCGAGATCTACCTCGCTTATGGGCGCGATGGCCAGGCCGAGGAGATTCTGAAGGAGGCGCTACAGAACCAGCCCAGGCGCCCCGAGATCCATGTCAAGCTGCTCGAGATCTTCGCCAAGCGGAAGGACCTTGCCGCCTTCGACCCTGTGGCGCGCGAGCTGCAGCAAGTCACCGGCGGTCAGGGCGAGCTGTGGCTGCAAGCCGCTCGTCTAGGCTATCAGCTCGAGCCCAGCAACCCGCGCTACGCGGCGGGCAAGTCCAGCGCCGAAGCCGCCGCCGCTGCGGCCACCGCGGCCGCACCCGCCACCGACAAGACGCTGGACATCCAGATCGACTCGCTCGAACCCTCGCCGGAGATCGGGACACTCACCGACATCGACGCCGGCTTCGGACGCCGTTTCGCGACCACCGCAGCGGCCTCCGCGAGCGACCGCCTCGACCTCAACATCAGCGTGGATGACGGACAGGCACCCGGGACCAAGACCGACATCGACCTGGGCAAGCTGAGTGCAGCGGTCAATGCGGCCACGCCTGTGGATCTCGACCTCGACAGCCTCGGCCATCCTACCGGCATGGGCGGCGCCGGCACCGACATCAATCTGGCCACCTTCAGCGCGGATCAGACCTCACAGATGCCGGTCATGGACTTCAATCTCGACCTGCCTTCGGGCGGCGAAGACAAGACCCAGGCCCAGATGGCCAAGGTCGATTCGGTCGACTTCGACCTGAAGCTCGACGACACGAGCACGGCCTCGGCAGGCGCCACCAGCGTCGACTTCGACATCGATCGGATCTCGCTCGAGACCGGCGGCGGCAAGTCCGAACCCGTGCTCGACCTCGGTCGCTCGACTCCCGCCATCCCGGACCTCGACCTCTCCTCGATCGATCTGGACCTGGGCGGAGGCGGCACTCAAGAGGCCGAAGTCGGTGGCAAGGACGACAAGTGGTACGACGTGCAGACCAAATTCGACCTGGCCAAGGCGTACCAGGAGATGGGCGACAAGGAAGGCGCCAAAGAGATCCTGCGCGAGGTCGTCGCCGAGGGCGACGCCGAGCAGAAGGCCGCGGCCCAGAAGGTGCTGCAGACCCTGAGTTAGACTCTTACTTGGTCGGACTCGAAGGCGCATGGGCGCGGGAGACCGCGCCCATTTTGTTTTTATCCTCATGCGCATCGCCCTGGGACTCGAATACGACGGCAGCGCCTTCTGCGGCTGGCAGACGCAGCCCGGTGGCTGCTCTGTACAGGACGCCGTGGATGCAGCCCTGTCTGAAATCGCAGCGCACCCGGTGCAGTCACAGTGCGCTGGCCGCACCGACGCCGGCGTGCACGCGCTCGGCCAGGTGATCCATTTCGACACGTCCGCGCCCCGGCCCCTCAGCGCCTGGGTGCGCGGCGTGAACGCTCTGCTGCCCAAGCCCATCGCGGCGCAGTGGGCGCGCGAAGTCAGCGACGACTTTCACGCGCGCAACCGGGCCACCGCGCGCACCTACAGCTACCTCTTGCTGAATCGGCACGAGCGTCCCGGCGTTCACCACTTACGCATAGGCTGGCACCACCGGCCGCTCGACGTGGAGCCGATGCGCGAGGCAGTGCGCTGGCTGGTCGGGAGGCATGACTTCAGCGCGTTTCGCGCCGCCGAGTGTCAAGCGGCTTCGCCGGTGAAGGAGCTGCACCGCGCGCAGATCCATCGTTTCGGCGAGCTGGTGCTGTTCGAGTTTGCCGCCGATGCGTTTCTGCATCACATGGTGCGCAATATTGTCGGCTGCCTGGTGAAGGTTGGTGAGGGGACGCGCCCGCCGCAGTGGCTGAAGGAGGTGCTGGAGAGTCGCGACCGCGAGCGCGCCGCGCCCACTTTCGCGCCGCATGGGCTGTACCTCACGGCAGTAGAATACGACGCGGCCTGGGGCTTGCCCGCGCCGTGCGCACGCATGCCCGCCGACCTGCTCCTGAGCGCAGGGTTCGCCTCGAGCGCATTGTCCTGATCCCATGCCCACGGCAGTCAAGATCTGCGGAGTCACCCGTGTCGAGGACGGCCTTGCGGCAGCCCGCGCCGGCGCGCATGCCATCGGGCTCGTCTTCTATTCGCCCAGCCCGCGCTGCGTCGGAATTGCCCGCGCGCGCGAGGTGGTCGAGCGGCTGCCCCCGTTCGTCACCGCGGTCGGCCTGTTCGTGGACCCCCAGCCCGATGATGTGCTCCGCGTGCTGCGCGAAGTCCCGTTGAATTTGCTGCAGTTTCACGGCCACGAGGCGCCCGAGCTGTGCGCTCGGTTCGCTCTGCCCTACATCAAGGCGTGCAGCGTGGCGGCGGAGACGGATTTGCTACAATACGCTGCCGTTTACCGCTCGGCCAAAGCTCTGCTTCTGGACGCCTACGACGCAGGCGCCCACGGCGGCACCGGGCGTTCCTTCGACTGGGGTCTGATTCCGCGCGCCCTGCCGCTCCCGGTCGTGCTCGCGGGCGGGCTCACACCCGCCAATGTCGGCGAGGCGATTCGGGCGGTCCGCCCGTGGGCGGTGGATGTCAGCAGCGGCGTGGAACGCGAAAAAGGCATCAAGGACGCCGCCAAGATAGCCGCCTTCATGCGAGGAGTGCGCGATGCAGATGTATGAAGCGGGGCAGATCTACGATCTTCCCGACGGCGCAGGCCACTTCGGCCCCTATGGCGGGGTGTTCGTCGCCGAGACCCTGATCCACGCCCTCGAGCAGTTGCAGCGCGAATACCTGCGCGCACGCGACGATGCGCAGTTCCACGCCGAGCTCGCCTCCGAACTGAAACACTACGTCGGGCGCCCCAGCCCGGTCTATCACGCCAGGCGCCTGTCCGAGCACCTGGGCGGCGCGCAGATCTGGCTCAAGCGCGAGGACCTCAACCACACCGGCGCGCACAAGATCAACAACACCGTCGGCCAGGGCCTGTTGGCGAAGAGGATGGCGAAGAAGCGCGTCATCGCCGAGACCGGCGCCGGCCAGCACGGCGTGGCCGCGGCCACCGTGGCCGCGCGCTTCGGTATGGAGTGCGTGGTGTACATGGGCTCCGAGGACATCCAGCGGCAGGCCATGAACGTGTACCGCATGAAGCTGCTGGGCGCCACCGTGGTGGCGGTGGAAAGCGGCTCCAAGACCCTGAAGGACGCGCTGAACGAAGCCATGCGCGACTGGGTCACCAACGTCGAGAGCACGTTCTATATCATCGGCACGGTAGCGGGTCCGCATCCCTACCCGATGATGGTGCGCGACTTCAACGCCATCGTCGGGAAGGAGCTGCGCACGCAGATGCCCGAGGCGGTCGGACGCCAACCGGACGCGATCGTCGCGTGCGTCGGCGGCGGCTCCAACGCTATGGGCGTGTTCTATCCCTACATCCAGGACCCGGCCGTGCAGCTGATCGGCGTAGAAGCGGCGGGCGAAGGCATCGCGACCGGGCATCACGCGGCCACGCTGTGCGCAGGGCGCCCGGGCGTGCTGCACGGCAACCGGACTTATCTGCTGCAGGATGCGGACGGCCAGATCATCGAGACCCACTCCATCTCGGCCGGGCTCGACTATCCCGGCGTGGGGCCGGAGCACTCCTGGCTCAAGGACAGCGGGCGCGCGCAGTACGTCGCGGCCACCGACCAGGAAGCGCTCGACGCGTTCCACGCGCTGTGCCACTTCGAAGGCATCATGCCGGCGCTCGAGTCGAGCCATGCGCTGGCCCACGCGATGCAGATCGCCCCTGCGATGGGCCGCGACAAGGTCCTGCTGGTCAATCTCTCCGGCCGCGGCGACAAGGATATGCATACGGTCGCAAAGTACTCTGGCATACAGCTCTGAGTGAAGGAGGTGAAGGAAGTGAAGGAAGCGGCCCCCTCTCCCCTTGCGGGAAAGTACCCACGCCGGCCTCCCTCTCCCCTAGCGGGAGAGTATTCCCGCCGGCCTCCCTCTCCCCTGGCGGGAGTGGGCTGGGGTGAGGGGTAACCGAAGTAAATGTCGCGAATCGCGCCCACCTTCGCCAGGCTGAAGGCCGCCAACCGCAAGGCGCTAATCCCGTACTTCACGGCCGGCGACCCCGACCTGGCGTCCACCGTGCCGCTCATGCACGCGCTGGTGGACGCGGGTGCCGACATCGTGGAGCTGGGCGTTCCGTTCTCCGACCCGATGGCGGACGGGCCGGTGAACCAGCGCTCCAGCGAGCGGGCGCTGAAGCACCACACCAGCCTCAAACAAGTGGTGGAGTCGGTCGCGCGCTTCCGCCAGACGGACCGAGACACGCCCGTGGTGCTGATGGGCTACGCCAACCCGATCGAGGCGATGGGCCACGAGCGCTTCGCGCAGGCGGCGCAGCAGGCCGGAGTGGACGGCGTCCTCGCCGTCGACTACCCGCCGGAGGAGAGCGCGGGCCTCACCGCGGAGTTGCGCCGGCGCGGCATCGACAGCATCTTCCTGCTGTCGCCCACCACCGAGGAGCAGCGCATGGAGCAGATCGGCCGCGTGGCCAGCGGCTACATCTACTACGTGTCGCTGAAGGGCGTGACGGGCGCCAGTCATCTGGACGTGCAGGAGGTGAGTGCTAAGATCCCGCGCATCCGCTCCCACATCAAGTTGCCGGTGGGTGTGGGCTTCGGCATTCGCGATGCGCAGACCGCCAGGGCGGTCGCCCAGGTATCGGACGCCGTGGTGATCGGCAGCCGGCTGGTCCAGGAGATCGAGCGCTCCGCGCCCGACCAGCTGATCGGCAACGTGAAGGCCCTGGTCGGCGGCTTCCGCCGGGCCATGGACGAATGACGGCCGAGGCGAGGGCGTGTCGCTCGTCTCGCGCACCGGCGCTCCCGCAGGCGTTTGAGCGACGAGATGATCCGGAGGTGACGTGACCTGGCTGCAGAAGCTGCTTCCGCCCAAGATCAAGCGCAGCCCGGGCGCGGCCAAGAAGGCCGTCCCCGAAGGCCTTTGGATCAAGTGCGAGGTCTGCGAGTCGGTGCTGTACCGCGCCGACCTCGAGAAGTCCATGAACGTCTGCCCCAAGTGCGCGCATCACAATCGCATCAGCGCGCGCGAGCGGCTCGACGTGACGCTCGACGCCGAAGGCCGCTACGAGATCGGCTCCGAGGTGGTGCCGGTGGACTTCCTCAAGTTCGTCGACAGCCGGCGTTACACCGAGCGGCTGGACGCCGACGGGCAGGAGACCGGCGAGGCCGACGCACTGGTCGTGATGCAGGGGGCCATCAAGACCGTTCCGGTGGTGGTGGCCGCCTTCGAGTTCCGCTTCATGGGCGGTTCCATGGGCTCGGTGGTGGGCGAGCGCTTCGTGCGCGGGGTGCAGTCCGCCATCGACCAGAAGCTGCCCCTCATCTGCTTCGCGGCGAGCGGCGGCGCGCGCATGCAGGAAGGGCTGATGTCGCTGATGCAGATGGCCAAGACCACCGCGGCGCTCACCCAGCTCTCCACCGAGCGCCTTCCTTTCATCTCCGTCCTGACCGATCCCACCATGGGCGGCGTATCCGCCAGCTTCGCCATGATCGGCGACATCGTCATCGCCGAGCCCGGAGCGCTGATCGGGTTTGCCGGCCCGCGCGTGATCGAGCAGACGGTGAAACAGACGCTGCCGGAGGGCTTCCAGCGCGCCGAGTTCCTGGTCGAACATGGCGCCATCGACATGATCGTCGACCGCCGCGAAATGCGCGACCGGCTGGTGAGCCTCATCACGCTGCTGATGCGCGCGCCCGCCGCCTGAGGCTGCGCGCTGTTGCAACCCATCGCTACTCGACCCGCTTTGCTCGAATCCGCCGGCCTCGAAGACTGGCTGAGCTACCTCGAGCAGCTGCATCCTTCCACCATTGACCTGGGCCTGGAGCGCGTCGCTGCCGTGCGCGATCGGCTCGCTCTCGCGCCGACGTTTCCGGTGATCACCGTGGGCGGCACCAACGGCAAGGGCTCCACCTGCGCGATGCTGGAGAGCTGTCTGCGCCGGGCAGGGTACAAGACCGGCTGCTACATGTCGCCGCACCTGCTGCGCTACAACGAGCGCGTGCGCATCGGCGGCGCGCAAGCCGGCGACGGCGCGCTGGTCGCGGCGTTCCGGCGTGTCGAGCGGGCGCGAGAAAGCACCTCGCTCACCTACTTCGAGTTCGGCACGCTCGCCGCTGTCCTGCTGTTCCTCGAGGCCAAGGTCGAGGTGGCGGTGCTCGAAGTGGGGCTGGGCGGCAGGCTGGACGCGGTGAATGCGTTCGAACCAGACTGCGCGGTGGTGGTCACCGTCGCCATCGACCATGTGGACTACCTGGGAACCACGCGCGAGAAGATCGGCTTCGAGAAGGCGGGAATCTTCCGTGCCGGGAAGCCGGCGATCGTCGCCGAGGCGGACCCTCCTGCCAACCTGCTCCAGCGCGCGCGGGACATCGGGGCGGACCTGCGCTTGATCGATCGCGACTTCGGCTACGTCGCGGCGGATGTGCAGTGGCGGTTCTGGGACTGGCGTGGCAAGCGCGACGGGCTGCCGCTGCCAGCGCTGCGCGGCACCTATCAGTTGGCGAATGCCAGCGCGGCTCTGGCGGCGCTCGATTCGCTTCGCGACCGTCTGCCGGTGGACAACGGCGCGATGCGGCGCGGCCTGGTGGAGGTCGAACTGCCTGGGCGCTTCCAGGTCCTGCCCGGCCGGCCCGCGATCGTCCTGGACGTGGCCCACAACCCGCACGCCGCTGCACGGCTGGCCGAGAACCTCGAGCGCCTCGGTCGGAGGGGCCGCACCCTGGCGGTGTTCGCCATGTTGAAGGACAAGGACATCGAAGGCGTGGTCGCGAGCGTGTCGTCGCTGCCGCACGAGTGGTTCATCGCGCCGCTGCCGGGCCCGCGCGGGGCCGACCTCGAACGCCTGGAGAGCGCACTGCGCTCGGCGAGCGTCGCCGCGCCGGTGGCCCGTTGCGACGCTGTTGTCAGCGCCCTGCAACGAGCCCGCGACCGCGCGGGGCCGGATGATAAAATCCTCGTGTTCGGATCCTTCTACACCGTGGCCGCCGCGTTGCGCGCGCTCAACCCAACCTAACCGACCGTCTTCACCGTGGCCAAGACCCCTGTTTCGGACGAAGAGCTGCAGCTGAGAAAGCGCGCCCGCCGCCGGCTGGTCGGTGCGGTCGTGCTGGTGCTGTTGGTGATCGTGCTCGTGCCCATGTTCCTCGAGCGCGAGCCGCGACAGCAAAAGCAGGACATCGACATCCGCATTCCACCGATCCCCGGGCAGACGCAGGCGCCTGCCCTTCCTCCCGCTGTACAGGCTCCGCCGGTTGCAGCACCGCCCGCGCCGCTGCAGCCCGCCACACCGCCGGCTGCCGCGCCGGCTCAACCTCAGGCTCCGGCCCCAGCGCCCGCGACAGCGCCGCCCGCGCAAAAATCCCCACCTCCCGAGGCCCAGCTGGCAGCGCCGCAGACTGCGCCCGCTGCGAAGCCGGACACCGCGCATCCTGCCAAGCTCGCCGCCGAAGAAGGCTTCGTGATCCAGCTCGGCGCGTACACCAATGCGTCGAATGCGAAGCAACTGCTGCAGCAACTCAAAGCGGGCAAATTCCCCGCCTATACCGAGCCGGTGAAAACGCCAAAGGGACAAAAGACACGCGTGCGTGCGGGGCCCTATCCCAGCGTAGAGGTGGCGGAGAAAGCGCGCGAGCGGCTCAAGGTGCTCAAGCTCGTGCCCGTGCCAGACGCCAAGGTCGTCCGCATGGGGGAATGAGCGGCCGAAGCGCGGAGCGTGATCCATGACGGCGTTCGATTATGCCGTCCTGGGTGTCGCCGGGTTATCGGCGCTGGTCGGCGTGTTCCGCGGCGCGGTGCGCGAAGTCATGGCGCTCGCCTCCTGGGTCGGCGCGTTCTTGATCGCTCTGCACTTCGCCCCCATGTTGACTGGAGTGCTGCCGGAGTCGCTCGCTCATCCCTGGCTGCGCTTCGCGGTGGCCTTCGCGGGCGTGATGCTGGTGGGCCTGGTGCTGTTCGCGCTGGTGACCGTGGCGGCGACGCGGCTCGTGCGCCGTTCCAAGCTCGCCCCATGGGATCGCGCACTGGGCATGCTGTTCGGCCTGGGGCGTGCGCTCGTGATCGTCGTGGCGCTCGTGCTGGCGGCGGGGCTGACACCTCTGCCGCGCCAGCCGGCATGGCGCAACGCCCTGTTCAGCGCGCCGCTCGTCACGCTGGCGAAACACGTGCGGCCTTGGCTGCCGGAGGCGCTGGCCGAGCGCATCCACTTCGAGTGAGAGCGGCGTCGCAGAGGTCGGTTTCGACTATACTCACGCAGCGCAGATTTAGACTCCCTCTCCCCTTGCGGGAGAGGCAGCAGATATGAGATCCCTCTCCCTCCGGGAGAGGGTAGGGTGAGGGAAGGTATAGACCCCCTCTCCCCTCGCGAGAGGCAGCAGATATAAGATCCCTCTCCCTCCGGGAGAGGGTAGGGTGAGGGCAGGGTGAGGGGGAGCTGCAGAGGAGTTACAGCCCACTAGCTATGTGTGGAATCATCGGCGTCGTCGCCAAGTCTCCCGTCAATCAGCTGCTCTACGACGGACTGCAGGTGCTGCAGCACCGCGGCCAGGACGCCGCGGGCATCGTCACAGCGGAAGGCAGCACCTTTCACATGCACAAGGGCAGCGGCCTGGTGCGCGACGTGTTCCGCACCCGGGACATGCGCAATCTGCAGGGCACCGTCGGCATTGCCCACTGCCGCTACCCCACCGCCGGCTCCGCCGACAACTCCGCCGAGTCCCAGCCGATGTACGTGAACTCACCGTTCGGCATCGTGCTCGGCCACAACGGCAACCTCACCAACTCCGAGCAGCTCAAGCGCGATCTGTTCCGCCAGGACCTGCGGCACGTGAACACCAGCTCCGACTCGGAGGTGCTGCTCAATGTGCTGGCCCACGAGCTGCAGGAATGCTCCAGCGGCTACGAGCTGGATGCGGACACCATCTTCGCGGCGGTGGGCGGCGTGTACAAGCGCTGCCGGGGAGCGTACGCGGTGGTGGCCAGCATCGCCGGCTACGGGCTGCTTGCGTTCCGCGATCCCCACGGCATCCGCCCGCTGGTGGTGGGGCGGACGCTGGCCGAGCAGGGCGTGGAATACCTGGTGGCCTCCGAGAGCGTGGCGCTCGACACCCTCGGCTTCCGGCTGATCCGCGACGTGGCTCCGGGCGAGGCGATCTTCATCGATCAGGACGCGCACTTCTACAGCCGTCAATGCGCGGCCAACCCTTCGCTCAACCCCTGCATCTTCGAGTATGTCTACCTGGCGCGCCCCGACTCCGTCATCGACGGCATCTCGGTGTACGAGACGCGGCTCAGAATGGGCGAGAGCCTGGCCGACAAGATCCGGCGCGAGCACCGCGACCTGGAGATCGACGTGGTGATGCCGATCCCCGACTCCAGCCGCCCCTCCGCCATGGAGCTGGCCAAGCAGCTCGGCGTGTCCTATCGCGAGGGGTTCATCAAGAACCGCTACATCGGCCGCACCTTCATCATGCCGGGGCAGGCGATCCGGCGCAAATCGGTGCGCCAGAAGCTCAATGCCATCGGGATGGAGTTCAAGGGCAAGAACGTGCTGCTGGTGGACGATTCCATCGTGCGCGGCACCACCAGCCGGGAGATCGTGCAGATGGCGCGCGACTCCGGCGCGCGCAAAGTGTTCTTCGCCTCCGCCTCGCCGCCGGTGCGCTACCCCAACGTGTACGGCATCGACATGCCGACCTCGAAGGAGCTGATCGCCAACGGCCGCACCGATGAAGAGATCGCGCGCGAGATCGGCGCGGACCGGCTGATCTACCAGGACCTCGTAGCGCTGATCGACGACTGCCGCTCGGTCAATCCGAAGGTCCGCAGCTTCGAGGCCTCTTGTTTCAGCGGCGTCTACATCACAGGCGACATCACGCCCGAGTATCTAGCTGGCGTCGAGGCTACCCGCAACGATGCGGAACTCACCCGCCGCACCGCCGCGGCGGCTACGCAATTGGATCTGAATTTGGCGACGGCGGATTGAGCAGAGGCTGACGTGGGTGGCGCCGGTCGCGCTCGTTGCTGCGTTCGGAAGAGCACCTGGCTACGAACCATACATGGACGCTCCCCGGTTTGCCAAGCAGCCTCTCGGTAGTGGGTGGCAGGGGTAGAGATTGCAGCCATACATCCGGCCTTCGAGTGAGGAAGGTTCATTCCTCTGGCCCTGATGGAATTCGCTGGTTGACGCCTCATCAGAGGGACGAACTTTTCGTTCGTGGTTCGTATCAGGTTTGGTCAACCACGGTCTTACCTGTTTCGCCATCACCTTGAGCTTGCCTGTGCAATCGTGG
>JBGPOV010000095.1:0-14031 GCA_041488255.1 Gammaproteobacteria bacterium
ATGCGACAGTGGAGCCGGCCAAGGCGCGTCGACCGCCGGCCCTCGCGCGTCTGCGGGGTCACATCCCAGAGGGAGCCCTGTTCCGCCCTCCGACGCGCCCACTTGTGGGGAGATGCGACCGTGGAGCCGGCCAAGGCGCGTCGCCCGCCGGCCCTCGCGCGTCTGCGGGGTCAGATCCCCAGCAAGCTGGGGCCCCTCTTCCGCCCTGCGACGCGCCCCTTGGGGATGCGACCCGGGCGAATGCCGTCAGTCACCGACACCCGGCCGCTCGGTATTGCCACAGGCGTCAAGGAGGTGACGGCATGAGCCAGTCGGTGCTGCTGACGGTGGAGGAGCGCGTCGCGACCCTCACCTTCAACCGTCCCGAGGTGTTCAACGCCATGGACGCGGACACGATGGCCCAGTTCCGCGCGGCGGCCGAGTCGGTGCAGCACGACACTCGGGTGCGAGCGCTAGTCCTGCGCGGCGCGGGCCAAGCGTTTGTGTCGGGCGGCGACGTGGCGCTGTTTCACCAGCACATCGAGGAATTGCCGAACGCGATCGTGCGCTGGGGGCGGGAGATGCACTTCGCCATCCTGGCCCTGCGGCGCATGGCGAAACCGGTGCTGGCCAGCGTGCAGGGCGCTTGCGCGGGAGCGGGCTTCAGCATCCTTTGCGCTGCCGACCTCGCCGTCGCGGCCGACAACGCGCGGTTCTCGCTCGCTTACGCCAACATCGGTGCCAGTCCCGATGGCGGCAGCTCGCATTTTCTTCCCAGGCTGCTGGGTTACAAGAAGGCGATGGAGCTGACCCTGGTGCCTGATCTGATCGATGCGAATACGGCCAGGGATCTGGGGCTGGTCAACTGGGTGGTGCCCGCCGAGCAGCTTGCGCAGGACACCGGGCGCGTCGCGCGCCGGCTGGCCAACGGACCGACCGCGGCGTACGGCGAAGCCAAGCGGCTGATGAACCAGTCTTTCGAGCGCGGTATCGAGACTCAGATGGAGGAAGAGCTTGCAGCCTTCGCGCGCTGCGCGCTAACGCACGACCTGGCCGAAGGCGTGGCCGCATTCGTGGAGAAGCGCAAGGCGGTTTTCACAGGCGAGTGAACCGCGGAGACACGGAGAGCACGGACTGCGACAAGACGCAGTTACTTGGTGGCCTGGGGGTTGTCTGACTCTGTGCTCTCCGTGTCTCCGTGGTTTATTCGGTTTAGGAAGAGAACGCCATGCGGACGTTGAAGGGCAAAACCATCTTCATCACCGGCGCCAGCCGAGGCATCGGTCGAGCCATCGCATTGCGCTGCGCGCGCGATGGCGCCAATCTAGCGATCGCCGCTAAGACTGCGCAGCCGCACCCCAAGTTGCAGGGCACGATCCACAGCGTCGCGGCCGAGGTAGAGGCGGCGGGCGGACGGGCGCTCCCGCTGCAACTGGACATCCGCGACGAGACGGCAGTGGAAGCGGCGGTGAAGCAGACAGCCGAGAGGTTCGGTGGCATCGATGCTCTGGTGAACAACGCCAGCGCCATCAGCTTGACCGGCACTCTTGCCACGCCGATGAAACGCTATGATTTGATGCAGACCATCAACACGCGCGGCACCTACGCGTGCTCACAGGCCTGCCTGCCCTACCTGCTGCGGGCGCAGAACCCGCACATCCTGACGCTGTCACCGCCGCTGAACCTCGATCCCAAATGGTTCGCGCCGCATGTCGCATACACCATCGCCAAGTACGGCATGAGCATGTGCACGCTGGGGATGGCGCGCGAGTTTTCCGCTCAGGGTGTGGCGGTCAACTCGTTGTGGCCGCGCACCACCGTCGCCACGGCCGCGGTGGAAATGTTCTTCCCGGAGTCGATCCAAGCCAGCCGCAAGCCGCAGATCATGGCGGACGCCGCGCACGTGATCCTGACCAGCGACAGCCGCACGACCACCGGCCGCTTCTTCATCGACGAGGACGTCGTGCGCGGCGCCGGCATCACCGATCTTGAGCAGTACGCCGTCACGCCGGGCGCTCGCCTGCATATGGACATTTTTCTGGATTGACGGATGGGGCGAGCGGGCTACGGAGGGTAGGTGGCTGATCACGTCGATATCATCACACCGGAGTTAGCGGTCACGCTGGATGGCCTGTTCAGCGAGCGCGTCCGGCGCTCGACCGATGCCGTCGCGTATACCGACTTCGACGCCGATGCCGGCGAATGGCGCGACCACACCTGGGCACAGATGGACGCTCTGATCGGGCGCTGGCAGGCGGCGCTCAAGCGCGAGCCGCTCCAGCCCGGCGACCGGGTGGCGATCATGTTGCGCAACTCGCCCACCTGGGTCGCACTGGACCAGGCGGCGATGGGGTTGGGTCTGGTGTTGGTGCCGCTCTACACCCAGGATCGCCCAGACAACGTCGCCTACATCATCCAAAACTGCGGCGCCAAGCTGCTGCTGTTCGAGAAACCGGAGCAGTGGGCCGCCTTTGCGGACGTGACGGACCACCTCGCCAGCCTGCTGCGCGTGCTGTGTGTCGAGCGACTGCAGGGCACGCCTGCCGACCCGAGGCTTTTGAGCGTGGCCACGTGGCTGCCCGCAAGCGGCGGCCCGTTCCAGCATGTCACCCGGGATCCGCACAAGCTGGCGAGCATCATCTATACGTCCGGCACCACCGGGCGCCCCAAGGGCGTCATGTTGAGCCATCACAACATGCTGTCCAACGCCTACAACGCCGTGCGGCTGTTCGACATCAGCGGTCAGGACACGTTCCTGTCGTTTCTGCCCCTATCGCACACCTTCGAGCGCACCTGCGGCTACTACCTCACGGTCATGGCCGGCGCGCGCGTGGCCTACGCCCGCTCCATAGCGCAACTCGCCGAGGACCTGGTCACCATCCGGCCTACGCTGCTCATCTCGGTACCACGCATCTACGAGCGCGTCTACGCCGCGATCAAGGCCAAGCTGGGGGAGGGGCCGGCTGTGCGCCGGAAGTTGTTCCAGCTGGCCACCGAAGTGGGATGGTCGCGCTTCGAGTACCAGCAGGGGCGCGGACCGTGGAGGCCGAGCTTTCTGCTCTGGCGGGTGCTGCAGAGGCTGGTGGCCGACAAGATCCTGGCGCGGCTGGGAGGTGGGCTGCGAGCGGCAGTCAGCGGGGGGGCTGCGCTGCCGCCGGATGTGGCCAGAGTCTTCATCGGACTCGGCTTGCCCGTGCTGCAAGGGTACGGCCTGACGGAGACCAGCCCGGTGGTCAGCGGCAACCGTATCGAGAACAATGTTCCTGCCAGCATCGGGCAACCGATTCCTGGCGTGCAGGTGAAGATCGGCGACAAGAACGCGCTCCTGGTGAAGGGTCCCAACGTCATGCTGGGGTACTGGGAGAACAGTGAGGCGACCAAGGCCATGTTCACCGAGGACGGTTGGCTCAACACCGGTGACACGGCGCGCATGGATGGCGACGGGCGGATCTACATTACGGGGCGTCTCAAAGAGATCATCGTCCTGTCCAACGGCGAGAAGGTGTCGCCGGTGGACATGGAGGCCGCCATCGCGCGGGACCCGTTCTTCGAGCAGGTGATGGTGATCGGCGAAGGTAAACCCTATCTGTCGGTGTTCGTGGTGCCGAACAAGGAGCTGTGGGTCAAGGCCGCGGCCGAACACGGGCTGGACCCGGTCTCGCCATTGTCGGCCCGCACGCGGCAGGCCGAGCAACTGGTGCTCGAGCGCATCAACGCGCAGATCAAAGCGTTTCCCGGCTATGCCCAGGTCAGGCGCGCGACCGTGATCCCAGAACCGTGGACCATCGAGAACGACTTGCTCACGCCCACGCTGAAGCTCAAGCGCGCCCGCGTCCTGGAGCAGCACCGGACCGAGTATGAACAGCTCTACGCGGGGCACTGAGATGGCGTCGGAGGGCGAGCCGGTGCAGCTGCCAAGGGACCGCGAGCCGGTCCTGCGCGTGGTGCCCATGCCCGCCGATGCCAATCCGACTGGAGACATCTTCGGAGGCTGGATCATGTCCCAGGTGGACATCGCGGGGAGCATTCCCGCCCTGCGCGTCGCGAAAGGGCGGGTAGCGACCGTGGCGGTCAACTCCTTCGTCTTCAAGCAGCCGGTCCTGATCGGCGATCTCGTCAGCTTCTACGCCAAGGTCGTCAAGGTAGGGCGCACGTCGGTCACGGTCGAGGTGGAGGTGTTTGCTCAACGGCGTTTTCGGGAAGAGGTGACGGTCAAGGTCACGGAGGCGACCTTGACCTATGTAGCGGTGGATCAGAACCGAAAGCCGCGGCCTGTCGATGCGGGGGCAGGGTGAGCGCGCCGCGGAGAGTCCGAAATACCGGAGCAGGTGTCATAACAAACCAGTAGAGGGGAGGATGAACCATGGAACCTAGGACAACGACACTCATCCGCCTGGGCGTGGTGGCGGCCTTGGCTGGATACGCGGGAGGAGCCGGCGCCGCCGGATTCGCGCTCATCGAACAAGACGCCAGCGGTGTTGGCAACGCTTTCGCGGGTGGGGCCGCCGCGGCCGAGGACGCGGGCACGATCTTCTTCAATCCAGCGGGCATGACGCGCCTGCCGGGCCTGCAGGTTCTGTCCGCCGTGCACGCGATCGGGGCGAACGTGAACTTCACCAACCAAGGCTCGACCCTGGCTCCACCGGCCCCTCCACAGCCTCTCACTGGCGGCAACGGCGGCAACGCGGGAGGCTGGGACTACATACCCAACCTTTATCTCTCGTGGCAGTTGAACGAAAGCCTGTGGCTCGGACTCGGCGTGAACGCCCCATTCGGACTCAAGACCGAATATGAGCAGGGTTGGGTCGGCCGTTACCAAGCGCTGAACTCGAAGCTGATGACCATGAACATCAATCCGAGCATCGCCTACAAGGTGAACGACAAGGTCTCGCTCGGCCTCGGCTTCAGCGCTCAGCGGGCGGACGCCACGTTGAGCAAAGCGATCGACTCGAGCACGATCTGTCTGGGCGCGCAGTCTTCGGGCCTGCTTCCGGCTGGCACCTGCACCGCGACCGGACTGTCCGTCCCACAAACCCGAGACGCATTTCAGGAGCTGTCCGCTGGCGCCTGGGGCTATGGCTTCAACCTCGGTGCCCTGTTCCAGATCTCACCCGACATGAGAATCGGCGTCAACTACCGCTCTCAAATCAAGTACACCCTGAGCGGCGGCTCCACGTTCTCGAACGTGCCGTTCCCGCTGAGCTCCAGCACCACATTTCAGAACAGCTCGGCCACTGCAGATCTCACCGTCCCGGCCACCGCTTCGGTGAGCGTGTTCCAGACCTTCGGCGACAAGTGGGAGCTGATGAGCGACATCACCTGGACCCAGTGGAGCGTGTTCGACCAGCTGGTCGTGAACTTCGCCAACGGTGCCCCAAGCAACGTCACCCCCGAAGACTGGCGCAACACCTGGCGCTTCTCACTCGGCCTGAACTACAAGTTCAACGAGCAGTGGAAGCTGCGCACCGGCGTGGCCTGGGACCAGACGCCGGTGCCGAATTCGACGCTGCGGACTCCTCGTGTCCCAGACAACAGCCGGACCTGGCTTGCGGTCGGAGGCAGCTGGTACTTCACCAAAGGCGCATCGCTCGACTTCGGGTATGCTCACCTGTTCGTGCCCAACACCTCCATCGACCATACCGAACCGGCCTCAGGCACGCTGATCGGCACCTACAGCAGTTCCGTGGATATCGTCAGCCTGCAGGTGGTCTACACCTTCTGAGATGTGGGGCGGGCGCTGCAGCGCCCGCCGCGTCGCCCCCAAGAGTCCGCATCTGATGACCACCTCTCACCTTCCAGTCCGCAAAGCTGCCGTCCTCGGCGCCGGGGTGATGGGCGCGCAGATCGCGGCGCACCTCGTCAACGCAAATGTGCCTGTCTTCCTGTTCGAGCTGGCCGCGAAGGAGGGGGATCCCGACGCAAACGTCCGCCGCGCGGTCGAGAACCTGAACAAGCTCGAGCCCGGCCCGCTGGCCTCGAGCGCCAAGGCGGCTTACATCGATGCCGCCAACTACGACCAGCATCTGGAGCAGCTGCGCGATTGCGACCTGGTGATCGAGGCCATTGCCGAGCGGATGGACCTGAAGAAGTCGCTGTACGACCGGATCGCTCCGCGTCTCGCCGAGCACGCGGTGTTGGCCACCAACACCTCGGGCCTGTCCGTCAATGCGCTGGCGCAGGCCCTGCCCGAGCCGTTGCGCCAGCGTTTCTGCGGCGTCCATTTTTTCAACCCGCCGCGCTATATGTACCTGGTCGAGCTGATCGGCTGCCGCCAGACCCGCCCGGAGCTGCTCGACCAGCTCGAGGCCTTCCTCACCACAACGCTTGGCAAGGGTGTGATCCGTGCCAAGGACACGCCCAACTTCATCGCCAACCGCGTCGGTGTCTTCTCCATCTTGGCCGCATTCCACCATACCCAGCGCATGCGTCTGGGCTTCGATATGGTGGACGCGCTGACCGGTCCGCTGATCGGTCGACCCAAGAGCGCGACCTACCGCACCGCCGACGTGGTCGGCTTGGACACGCTGGCGCACGTGGTCAACACCATGAAGGAGACGCTGCCCGACGACCCCTGGCACAAGTATTTCGACGTCCCCGACTGGTACCGCAGCCTGCTCGGGCAGGGCGCGTTCGGTCAGAAGTCTGGACGCGGCGTGTACCGCAAGCAGGGCAAGGAGATCCAGGTCCTCGATCTCACCGACCGCGATTACCGGCTTGCGGCCGCCGAACCCGACCCGGGGGTCCTGGAGACGCTGAAGACCAGGGACGTGGCCGAGCGCTTCCAGAAGCTGCGGGAAAGCCAGCAGCCGCAGGCCCAGTTCCTGTGGGCGGTGTTCCGGGACATGCTGCACTACTGCGCCTATCAACTGGGGGACATCGCCGACAACGCGCGCGACCTGGATCTGGCGGTGCGCTGGGGCTTCGGCTGGAACCAGGGGCCGTTCGAGATCTGGCAATCGGCCGGCTGGCAGCATGTGGCCGGATGGATCTCGGAGGACATCGGCGCTGGCAAGGCCATGGCCAACGTGCCGCTGCCGGCCTGGGTCATGGACAAGGGCCGCAGCGGCCTACACACACCGCAAGGTTCTTACAGCCCCTCGGTCAATGCGCTGCAACCACGGTCGAGCCTGCCGGTGTACCGCCGCCAGCCGTACCCGGATCGGCTGGTCGGCGAGCCCGTCCAGTATGGCCAGACCGTATTCGAGACCGATGCCGTGCGCATGTGGACCACCGGCGACGACATCGGCATCGTGAGCTTCAAGAGCAAGATGCATTCGATCGGCGAGGACACACTCGACGGCGTGATGCAGGCTATCGAAGAGGCGGAGCGCAACTTCAAGGGCGTGATCATCTGGCAGACCGAGCCTCCATTCTCGGTGGGCGCGAACCTTTCGGGTTCCTCCTCCAAACCCAGAGGTGACGCCAAGCCCTCGGCCTTTGCCTCGATGATGAAGACGTTCCGCCGCGAAACGCAGTCCATGGTGCTGAAGGCGGCGCGCAAGCTGAACGTGGCCGATGCGGTGATGGCCGGGCGGCTAGAGAAGATCGAAGGCATCGTCGAGCAGTTCCAGGCTACGACCCAGGCCTGGAAATACGCCTTGGTGCCTACCGTTACGGCCGTCGAGGGAATGGCGCTAGGCGGGGGCTGCGAGTTCATCATGCACTCGGGGCGCGCCGTGGTCGCGCTGGAGAGTTATATCGGTCTGGTCGAAGCCGGTGTAGGACTGCTGCCGGCCGGCGGCGGCTGCAAGGAGCTGGCGTTGCGCGCAGCGGCGGACGCCAAGGGTGGCGACCCGTTCTCGTTCCTGCGCCACTATTTCCAGAATGTCGCGCTCGGGACCGTCGGCAAGTCGGCCGAACAAGCGCGCGAGCTCGGCTATCTCAAACCCGAAGACCGGATTGTGATGAATCGCGCGGAGCTGCTGTGCGTCGCGAAGTCCGAGCTCTCCGCGATGGCCGAGGCCGGCCATCGTCCGCCGCTCAAACCGCACAGTATCCCGGCCGCTGGCCGCACTGCGATTGCGACCCTCAAGGCGCACCTGGCCAACCTGCTGGCCGGCGCCCAGATCTCGGAGCACGATTTCCTGGTGGCGAGCAAGATCGCTTATGTGCTGTGCGGCGGGGACATCGAGGCCGGCAGCCCGGTCGGCGAGCGGTGGTTCCTCGACCTGGAGCGCGAGTGCTTCATGGAGCTTCTTGCTACCGAGAAAACGCAAGCCCGGATCGAGTACACCTTGAAAACCGGCAAGCCCCTGCGCAATTAGGAGCTGAATATGAGCAAGCAAGTACAGGATGCCTACATCGTCGCGGCCACGCGCACGCCGGTGGGCAAGGCGCCGCGCGGCATGTTCCGCAACACTCGCCCGGACGACCTGCTGGCGCATGCGTTGAGCAGCGTGCTCAGGCAGGCGCCGGGACTGGATCCGGCGGCCGTGGACGACGTCATCGTCGGCTGCGCCATCCCGGAGGCGGAGCAGGGTATGAACGTAGCGCGCATCGGATTGCTGCTGGCCGGCTTGCCCAACACCGTGTCGGGCGTGACCGTGAACCGCTTCTGCTCCTCGGGCCTGCAAGCGGTGTCGATGGGTGCTGACCGCATCCGCCTGGGCGAGGCCGACGTGATGATCGCCGGTGGCGCCGAGAGCATGAGCATGATACCGATGGGCGGCAACAAGATCGCCATCAACGAGCGCATCTTCGACCGCGACGAGAACATCGGCATCGGCTACGGCATGGGCATCACCGCGGAGAGGGTTGCGCAGCAGTGGCAGGTGTCACGCGAGGCGCAGGACGGCTTCGCCACCGACAGCCACCGCAAAGCGCTCGCCGCGATCGAAACGGGGGAATTCAAGAACGAGATCACGCCCTACACGATCGACGAGAAGCTGCCCGAAGTGGCTTCGCGCCAGGTCCAGCACCATACCCGTGTGGTCTTGGTGGACGAAGGTCCGCGGGCGGGCACCACGCCGGAGGTGTTGGCCAAGCTCAGGCCGGCGTTCGCAGCCAACGGCAGCGTCACCGCGGGCAACAGCTCGCAGACCTCGGACGGCGCGGGCGCAGTGATCCTGGCTTCCGAAGCCGCTCTCAAGCGCTACAACCTGCGGCCGCTGGCGCGCTTCCTCGGCTTCGCGGTGGCCGGGGTGCCGCCCGAGATCATGGGCATCGGCCCCAAGTTCGCGATCCCGAAGGTGCTCAAGCAGGTAGGACTGCAGCAGCAGGACATGGACTGGATCGAGCTGAACGAGGCCTTCGCCGCCCAGAGCCTGGCGGTCATCCATGACCTCGGCCTCGATCCGGGAAAGATCAATCCGCTCGGCGGGGCCATTGCGCTGGGGCACCCGCTCGGGGCGACCGGGGCGATCCGAACCGCGACGATCGTGCACGGCCTGCGCCGCCGCAAGCAGAAATACGGCATGGTCACCATGTGCATCGGCACCGGCATGGGCGCGGCCGGCGTGTTCGAGGCCCTTGCCTGACGGGCGTCGCCGGCCAGCTCGACGCACACGTGCCGCTGTCCCGCTCCACGTCGCTGCCCATCGCCATCGGCGAATCGCTCTATCATCCGAGCCATTTCCGCGAGTACCTGCAGCGCGGAGCCTGCAGCATCGCCAGTCCAAACCGGCGCCGGCGATGCGCCGCTGAGGCGCCGGTCCCACGAGGGGCCCGCGGATGAAGATGCTGGTTTGCGTTTCGACCTGTGTGGCTGCGCTGGGTCTCGCAGGCCCGGCCGCCGCCGACGGGGATTCGCCTGCCGGCCTGTGGAAGACCATCGACGACAAGAGTGGCACGGAACGCGCGCTGGTGCGCATCGTGGACAACAATGGCGCGTTCGAGGGCAGGGTGGAAAAGATCTTCGACCGGCCCGGGGACGATCTCGAGCACCTGTGCAGGAGGTGCGACGGCGAGCGCAAGAACAAGCCGATCGTCGGGATGACTTTTATGTGGGGCCTGAAGAAGAACGGCGACCAGTACGACGGCGGCGAAATTTTCGACCCCAACATCGGCATCACCTATCGCGGCAGACTGAGGCTCAAGGACAGCGGGCGCAAGCTCGAGGTGCGCGGCTACATCGGCCTGACGCTGTTCGGCCGCTCTCAGATCTGGCTGCGGCAGGAATAGGAGGGAGGCGAAGATGGGCAGCGCGCGGCTCAAGTTCTGGGGCTGGGGTTACGAGACCGAACGCCTAACCCCCGAGGAAGTTGCGCGATTGGAGAGCGCCTACTCAACGCGCTTCAGGGTCTCGAGCTTCGACGCCACGCCGGTGCCGCGCGCGGAGGAGATCGACCTGCGCAAGCCTCGAGTGCGCGCTCCCGCCAGCCTGAGTCAGCTCTGCTCCAGCGACCACTACGAACGGCTGTTGCACAGCTACGGAAAATCCTTCTTCGACAGCGTGCGCGTCTTCGCGCGCGATTTCGCGAACCCGCCCGATGTGATCGCCTTCCCGCGCAGCGACGCGGAGCTGCTCTCGACGCTGGATTGGTGCGACTCGGTCGATGCCGTGGTCATTCCCTGGGGCGGGGGTTCCAGCGTAGTGGCGGGCGTGGAGCCGCCGCGCACGGACCGGCCCATCGTGACCGTAGACCTCAAGCATCTCGACCGCGTGCTCGAAGTCGACACGACCTCCCAGGCGGCGCGCATCCAGGCTGGCGTGTACGGCCCGTCGCTGGAGAGTCAGCTCAAAGCCAGCGGGCTCACGCTGCGCCACTTTCCGCAGTCCTTCGAGTTCTCCACGCTCGGCGGCTGGATCGCGACCCGCGGCGGCGGCCACTATGCGACGCTCTACACTCACATCGACGACTTCGTCGAAAGCCTGCGCGTGGTCACGCCGGCCGGGATCATGGAGTCGTTCCGCCTGCCAGGCTCCGGCGCGGGCCCCAGCCCCGACCGCATGTTCATCGGCTCGGAGGGCATCCTCGGCATCATCACCGAGGCGTGGATGCGGCTGCGGCCGCGCCCGACTTTTCGCGCGGCCACCAGCGCTCGCTTCCAGGACTTCTACCGCGCGGCCGAGGCGGTCCGCTCCATCGCCCAGGCCCACCTGTATCCAGCCAATTGCAGACTCCTGGACGCGGACGAGGCGCTGGTCAACGGCGCGGGTGACGGCACGCATTGCGTACTGGTGCTGGCTTTCGAGTCCGCCGATCGCTCGATGGACGCCTCGCTGGCGCGCGCATTGGAGATCGTGCGCGCTCACGGCGGGCAATACGACAACGCCGCGCTCGGCGCCGAAAGCGCGCAGCGGCAGGGGGCGGCGGGGCAGTGGCGCGACAGCTTCCTGCGCATGCCCTACAACCGAGAGGTGCTCACGCCGCGCGGCATCATCGCCGAGACGTTCGAAACCGCAATCACGTGGGACCGTTTCGCGGATTTCCACGCCCAGGTCAAGGCTGCGGCCGAGACAGCGATAGAAGAGGCGACGGGCCGGCCGGGCTTGGTCACTTGCCGCTTCACCCATGTGTATCCCGACGGGCCCGCCCCCTATTTCTCCTGCCACGCGCTGGGCGACAAGGCGCGGCTGGTCGAGCAGGCCTGGGCCATCAAGGCCGCCGCCTCCGAGGCGCTCATCAAGCTGGGCGGCACCATCACCCACCATCACGCGGTGGGCCGTGACCACCGGCGCTGGTACGACCGTCAGCGCCCGGATGTGTTCGCCCGGGCGCTGACCGCCGCCAAGAAGCGCCTCGATCCCAAGGGCATGCTCAACCCCGGCGTTCTCATCGACCCCGAGACTTGACCAGGGCGACACGAAGAAAATTGCACCACGGAGACACGGAGAGCACGGAGAAAAACCGAAGCAGAAGAAATAGAAGAATTTGAAGGCAAGCCACCAAGGCGCCGAGGAGCGGCAGGACCGGACCGCGAGTGAGATTCGGGCTATTTCCTGTCCTTCGATGTTCCCTCGCCCTCTCCGGGCGCCGTGGTTAAATCCAGAGCTTGTAGTTCTTGGCGGCTCAATTCCTGACTTGGGTTTTCCTCCGTGCTCTCCGTGTCTCCGTGGTTAAACCGTTTTGGCACTGCGGGAGCGGCGGAAAGGGTCTATATTGGACCGGTAGATTTTCCCCGGTTGACTCATGCGTCTGCTGCTCGCTCTGCTCTCGTCTCTGCTGCTCTCGAGCGCGTCGGCAGCGCCTGCCCCGGTGGTCGTGCTCACCGTGAATGGCGCCATCGGTCCTGCAACCGCGGATTATTTTCATCGGGGACTGGAACATGCCGTAAAGCAGGGCGCGCAGCTGGTGGTGCTGCAGATGGACACACCCGGGGGCCTGGACACCTCGATGCGCGCCATCATCAAGGACATCCTCGCCTCAACTATGCCGGTCGCCGTGTATGTCGCCCCGAGCGGTGCACGTGCGGCGAGCGCCGGAACCTATATTCTATACGCCAGCCACATCGCCGCTATGGCGCCGGCCACGAATCTGGGCGCGGCGACGCCGGTGCAGATCGGAGGGCCGGGCGGTGGCGAACCGTCCAAGCCCGAGGACAAGCAGAAGCCGGAGCAGAGTAAGAAGCAGGACAAGCGCAGCGCCAAGAAAGGGGGAGAGAAAAGCGCGCCCGAGCCCGGCGATACCATGAGCCGAAAGGCGATCCACGACGCTTCCGCATACATCAAGGGGCTGGCCGAGCTGCGTGGACGCAACGCCGAGTGGGCCGAGAAGGCCGTGCGCGAGGCGGTGAGCCTGCCAGCCCAGGACGCCGTGAAGACCAAAGTGGCCGACCTGATCGCTTCCGACCTCGCGGATCTGCTGAAGAAGGTGAACGGCAAGACCTTCGAGATCCAGGGGCAGAAGCGTACGCTGGCTACCGACGGCGCCGAACTAGTGCGAGTGGAGCCCGATTGGCGCAGCCGCCTGCTGGCGGTGATCACCGATCCCAGCATCGCCTACATCTTGATGCTGCTCGGCATCTACGGGCTGATGTTCGAGTTCTACAACCCGGGACTGGTGCTGCCCGGAGTGGTCGGCGGCATCTGCCTGCTGGTGGCGCTGTACGCTTTCCAGCTCCTGCCCGTGAACTACGCGGGGCTCGCTCTGATCGTCCTGGGGATCGGGTTCATGGTGGGAGAACTGTTCGTCACCTCTTACGGCGCATTGGGTATCGGCGGGGTGATCGCATTCGTGTTGGGGTCTGTGATGCTGATCGAGACGGACATACCGGGTTACGACATTCCGTGGACTCTGATCGCGCTGGTCGCATCAGTCACCGCAGCTTTTTTTCTAGCCGTGATCGGGATGGCCCTACGGGCGCGGCGCCAGCCCGTGGTCAGCGGTCGCGAGGAGCTGATCGGAGCGCCCGGCCAGATCGTCGAGCACGCCAACGGCCAGTGGTGGGCCCGCGTGCACAGCGAAGTATGGAAGGTGCGCAGCCGCGCTGAGCTGCATCCGGGCCAGAGCGTCCGCGTCAAGCGCATCGACGGGCTGGTGCTGGAAGTGGAGCCGGACACTCAAGCGACATAACGAGGAGAGCCTACATGCAAGGCATAAGCGGAATCGTCGTACTGATCTTCATCGCTGCGCTGCTGTTCTATTCCGTCCGCGTGCTGCGGGAGTACGAGCGCGGCGTCGTGTTCCAGCTCGGGCGTTTCTGGCGCGTGAAGGGCCCCGGACTGGTGATCGTTTGGCCCGTAATCCAGCAAATGGTCCGGGTGGAGCTGCGCACGGTGACCATGGACGTGCCGAGCCAGGACGTCATCTCGCGCGACAACGTCTCCGTGAAAGTCAACGCTGTGATCTACTTTCGCGTGGTCGACCCGGAGAAGGCCATCATCCAGGTAGAGAACTATCTGGTCGCGACCAGCCAGCTGGCTCAGACCACGCTGCGGGCGGTCCTGGGCAAGCACCAGCTCGACGAGATGCTGGCCGAGCGGGACAAGCTCAATCTCGACATCCAGCACCAGCTCGACGAGCTGACCGATCAGTGGGGGATCAAGGTGTCGATGGTCGAGATCAAGGCGATCGACCTCAACGAGGTCATGGTGCGCGCCATGGCGCGCCAAGCAGAGGCCGAGCGCGAGAGGCGGTCCAAGGTGATCCTGGCGGAGGCCGAGATGCAGGC
>JBGPOV010000096.1:0-13991 GCA_041488255.1 Gammaproteobacteria bacterium
CCACACTGGGCCCGTGCCCGCGCGGGTCCGCTCCGCCACGCTCAGCGGGATCGAGGCCGCCACCATCCTCATCGAGGTGGATGTCACCTCGGGGCTGCCCTCATTCAGTACGGCCGGCTTCCCTGACTCGACGGTGCGCGAGAGTCGGGACCGGGTGCGCGCCGCCCAGGGCTGTGAGCTCGCCGGTCCATCCCGGCGAACTTACACCAACGAGGGCGAGCGTGTGGCCTACGATTTCCCCTTCGGCTCCCACCCGCGTTCGCCCTCACGGTAGCGGGCCTGCTTGACCTTGAGCCACGCTAGCGTGCGGCCCTCGCGGTACGGTGACACCTCGTCCTTGCCCACCAGGCCCTCGTACCCACGCTCAAGCATCTCGACCCACGCCTCCAACCCATTGGCCGCGAGCCTCCGAGCCGGCAGGATGAGCCGATGGCCGTCTACCTCACCCTCGAGCACGTGACGCCGAACGTGGAGGGGCCGCTCGCGCAGATCCTTCCCGCGCGCGTACCGGCAATCGAACGCCATCAGCATGGGCGGGGTCGCCGTCTCCGCTTTGGGCCGGCCACGGAGCCACTCGAACCGCGAGATTAGCGCGGCATCGAATATCGCCACCTCACCGTCCAGGATCAGCGTGCGGGCCGGCAACGCCCTACCTCGGCGTAGAGCTCGGGGAAGCGGTGCGTGAGATCCCGCCCGGCGCGGCTCACGAGCCGCACCGCGGGACCGTCCTTGTAGGCCACCACCCGCCAGCCGTCGTACTTCTCCTCGTAGATCCACCCCTCACGGTGGAAGGGGCGGGGCAACGGCGTCGCGGCCATCGGCTGCGTGATCTTGGGAATGAGCCGGCCCATTACCCCAAGTGTACTGGTCGGCGCAGGCCGATTGGGAGTGTCATCCCCCCGTTTTTGGCAAAAGCAGGGGTTCGGAATCCGGAATCGATTTGAGGGTATCCAGCTCTTTGACGCCCCACGAGCGGACGAGGGACTCTCGACACGCCCCCGCTAGTTCCTGAGCTAGTTTCGCCAGCGTTCTCGGGGGCGTATCGTAGTCATTCAACGCCTTGCCGAAAGCCCACATCGCGGTCCTAACCTTTGCATCCTCGACGAGCGCAAGCTCCCCTAAGTACAGCCGCCAGAATCGATCCATCGCCGGCCTAGCCTGATCGGAGTCCATCCTCCATTTGAGTGCGAGAGTGGCGGCAGCCTGCGTCACGTCCGCATAGAGAGTCAACTGCTTCTCCAGGAATGGCTTAGTCGCCTCAACCCGCCGGGTCTCCACTTGCACCTGTTCGCTCGAAAGGCGGGCCAACGTTTCAATCCTTTCGTTGTGGTAATACTGGTAGGCCGCAGAGAGGAAATACACGATAGCGCCACCCATCCCCAGGGGGATCTTATTCTTCGTCAGCCAGCCGAACACTTTCATTGTTGTTCCTCCCCAAGAAGGGTCGTGCCCACGATACGAGCCACTCGAACCACGTGACTCGATACACTCCGCTCTGCCCACCCAGCCGATAGACTGTGCCCCGCCCCAGAAGGAGGGGCAACGCCATTGTGTGCTTACTCGGCGATGGAGGCCGACGCCCTCAGCAGGGAGCGGACACGATATTGCTCCTGCGGTGAGTACGGTCGGCTTCCCTGACTCGAGGGTGCGTGACAATCGGGACCGGGTGCGCGCGGCCATCCGCCACTCGGGCCTCGCGATCCCGGTCGCCCCGATCACCGTGAGCCTGGCGTGCCGACCTGCGGAAGGTGAGGATTTCGCCTCGTGCGGTCCGGGGATGAGCGGAAGCGCTCCCTGCTTGTACGTCGTGTTTACGACACTCGCCAGCCGCTCTTCCACCGAGGTGGAGTATCAGAGGCCGCGCACCGCGGGTCGCCGAGCGAGGAGAGTCAGCGGGTCGCCGCCAACCAGCCGGTGACGATGGAGACGAACTGGGCGGGATCGTCGAGGATGAGGTGGTGATAGGCGCCCTTCACCTCGGCGAACTGCCCTCGCTGCACGGTCGTGGCCACGCGCAGCCACGCCTCCTTGTCCATGATCGGGCTGCCCGCCCCGCGGACCACGAGCGTGGGGCAGGCCACGCCGGGCAGGATCGGCCAGGCGTCGGGCCGGGCGTGCGCGAACACACGCCGGTCGAAGGCGTGCTGCCAGACGCCGGGCCGACGCTCGCACACGCCGGCCTCGCCGAGGTGGCCCAGCCATTCAGCCGGTGCCGTCGTCTCCCGTGGGCTCAGCTTGAGGCGGGCCCCCGCCTCGGCCGGACTCGCGAACTCGGGGCCCGGGCGCTCGGCCTGCTCCAGCGCCGATGCCAACTCGCGGTCGTTCCACTGGGTCATGGTGTCCACGATCACGAGGGCTCCCACCCGATCGGGATGGAGCGAGGCGAGATTGACGCCGATATAGCCACCGAGGGAATGGCCGATCACCAGCGGCGACCGCCATCCGAGCGCGTCCAGCACGGCCACGATGTCGCCGGCGTAATCCACCGCCCGGTAGGCAGCGGGCTCGACCCAGTCACTCCCGCCATGCCCCCGCAGATCGAGCGCGACCACCTGGAAGTGCTCGGCGAGCAGCGGCGCCACCCAGTCCCACCAGTGACTGTGGGCCGCCAGCGAGTGGAGGAGAAGCGCTGGCCGCAGCTCCGGGCGGCCCCAACGGTACACCTGAAGACGAAGGCCGTGGACCTGGATCGTGCTGGCGGCGCCGCACGCCATGCGCGGCGTGCTCACGCGCCGGCGAAGCGCGGGATCACGTGGCGCGCTACCAGCTCCATGGAGCGCAGCACCTGCTTGGCGCATAGGACGGACAAACGCTGCTCCCTCGGCTTCCTCGCGGTGCGACCCGGGTGCTCTTTGACGCCGCGGACCCTGTAAACAAGAATGACAGCAAGTTCACGAGTTTAGCGTGTGAGCGTCTCCTCGATCGCTCGGGGCTTGGGGGATTGATCCAGGCCTCGGTTGGCGACGCCGCCGGTTTCGGTGGGCCGACGGGAAACCCCTCGGGATGTGCCACGTACGCCGTGGCGAGCATGGTCGCTCGCTCGGCCACCCGGTGCGCGGCCAGTCACTGCGGCCACACGACTCGGCCGTCAACCGCAATCGAGGCGACCATGCGCGGCTCTAGCGTCATCCTTCGGCCACGCTGGGGGGACAGTAGCTCCTCGGGCTGAAGGTCGCGAACCCGGAAGAAGACCAGCTGGCCGCCTTCCATTCCCTCGAAGCTCATTCCGCCGAAACCCACACGGGCGGCGCCACCGCCATCCTCGGCGAAGACGATCTGATCGGTTGGCAGGGGCACCGTTGCTCCGTCTCCGAAGACGACAGACGTTCCAGGGGGACCGTTCTGCAAGATCGGCAGTTTCGACACGACCTCCGGTTCGCGGCTGATGCGGGTACCTGGAACGAACTCGATGAGCAGCCGATAATTGTTCACTCTCGCCATCCTACGCCGTCGGCGGCGCGGCGGCGCGCCCTCGGTGGAACTTCTCCATCTCCTGGTTGGCGCGCACGATCACCGCCCGCTTCTCCTCGACGGCGCCGAGTTGCAGGCCGGGGATGGCGGTTGCCCCGGTGCCGGCCGCGCCCGCCGCCTGGGCCGGCTCCGCCAGCAGCATCAACTGCCGCGCGTTACTGCGCACCAGCACCACGTCGGGAGGCACCGGCGCGGCGGCGAGCGGCGCAGCGAGGAGGCCGCCTGCCAGGGACCCGAGAAACATCCGCCGATTCAGTATGGCCCTTCTCCGCTGGCCGCATCGTCTAGGAGGAACGGGGCGGAACAGCCAGCGTCGAACTTACACCAACGGGTGAGGGTATGAACTACGGACTTATTGCCGGGATCGCCCCGGCCATATACTGCGCCGATGCGTCCACCGCGCCGGCTTGACGCACCTACTGGCCGACTACCACTTCGCTGATCTGTATCACCGGACTCAGGTCGGTGTAGTTCGGAATGTCGCCCATGATCTCCTTGGCGTGCGGACCGAAACCCTTCTGGAAGTCTTCGACCGAGTCGGCATAGATGTGGCACATGCCGACGTAGGTGGCCGGCGTGCCGGGCGCACCGCCTGCCAGGCCCTTGTCGACGGTGTAGAACTTGCACCCATCGCCCAGCCGCGCCTTGACCAGCGGCATGTGCTTGTCACGGTAGTACTCGTGATCGAATCGCGCGCCCGGGGTGTTGGGGTACATCACGCTGACCTTGATCATGCCTTGTCTCCTTCGGCTGTTGTGGGGCTATGCAGCGAGAAGCTGCCTCAGCACGTATGGCAGGATGCCGCCGGGCACATAGTAGTCGACCTCGATCGCCGTGTCGATGCGCAGCGTCGCCGTCGTGCGCGTGGCCCGCACCATCGCCGACCTCCGGCGCGGAGGCCATCACGGCCGAGCACGTCTCCGAAGCGCTCCAGTACCGCGGCCTCGAGGACCGGAGCGCATCCCTGATCCGGTCGGGACAGTCGGCAGTACACAGGAAGGTAGAGTTGGGGACCTCGCCTAAATCCCCGGCTCTCTCTGGCGTCTTGGCATTCCAGTAACTGCGCTGGATCGGGTCAGGACCTGCCTACTCCTGTTACTTCAAGCAGATAGCCAAAGCGGTGGTCTTGCACCGACCGTGAATACGGTCGGCTTCCCTGACTCGGCGGTGCACGAGAGCGGGACCGCGCGGCCATTCGCAATGCCGGCTTGGAGTTCCCCATCAACCACCCTGAGCCATCGGGTGCCGCTACGTGAGCACTTCAAGGGCTGGAGGGCGATGGAGACCATCTACGGCTCGGCCGAGCTTTGTACACCGAGGCCGGCTGAAGGCTAAGAAGGCAAACGCGGCCGTGAATCGCGAGCTTGAGCTGCTCAGGCGCGCTCTACGGCTTGTGGAAGGACAGGGGCTGTTGCTTTTCCTGCCCCAGATCAGCCTCCTGCCTGAACACAATACCCGCCAGGGCTTCTTCGAGCGACCTGAGCTTGAGGCTCTGGTGACCGCACTGCCATCACGGCGCGCGCACGCCTGCGCCCCATGCGAGCCCCGCCCCCTGCCCCGTGTCGCACCCCTCGCGCGCCCGTGCCGCAGCGCCGCCGTCGCCGCGGTTTGGCCAGGCGCGCCGCGAGCTTGCGGGCCGTCGCTCGACCTCTGGTGCGCGCCCATACCCGCCCCCGAGCGCCCGCGTGAGTTATTGGGGCTCTCCCGCTCAAGCTCCATCGGCGGGTTGGCCAAGCTCCGCGCCGAGCAAGCCACCGAAGCGCGAGCCCTGCGCCCGTGTCGTCGAGTACGCTACTCGCTGCCACACGCGGGGCAAGTGAGCGAGAACGCAGTTGAACGGAGTTGCAGTGCCGGCAGGCTATACCGCGTGTGCGTTAGATCTGCCGTCGAAGGCGGGCGCAACCTCGCGCATGAAGCGGTCCATCTCCTCCTTCACCTGCGCGTGGGGTTTCAGGCCTACGTTGAAGTAGAGGATTACCTCCTCGAAACCCGCGGCCTCGATCTTCTTCAAGGTCTCCGTGATGCGGGCCGACGAGCCGAGCAACACGGAGTTCTCGGTCAAGTCCTCCGGTTTCACGTGCTGCAGCCGCGCCACCATGTCGACGAAATAGCGATAGCTCGGCGGCGCAGTCTTCGGGTCACCGGGGAAGGCCGGGATCACGCACTCCTTGTAGTAGCGGATCTGGCGCGCGCGCTGCGACTGCTCCTGCGCATCGTTGTCGGCAAAATGCGTGAAGTAGCTGCACATCAGCTTGCCAGGCTTGTTGCCGAATTTGGCGCAGCTCGCATGATAGAGTTCGGCCACTTGCTTCAGCCCGCCGAAACTCATCGCGGCAGCGAAGGGGGCAACGATTAGCCCGCAGCCGAGCCGCGCTGCAAGCTCGATCGAGGGCCTGGAGAACGAGGCGACGTAGGCGGGCAGGGGCTGCTGCACCGGTTTCGGCGTGATGCGCACGTCGTCGAACGAGTAGTGCTTGCCGTGATGCGAGATGCGCCCGTCGACCGACCAGAGCTTGCGCACCAGTTCCATGCCTTCCTCGAAGATACCCTGGTTGTCGGCGAAGTCGACCTTGAACGGCACGTACTCGCGCGCGTCGTATCCACGGCCGGCCGCGAAATCGACGCGCCCGTTCGAGAGCAGATCGAGCGTCGCCCATTGCTCGGCGACGCGGATCGGATGATGCAGCGGCAGCACTGTGACTGCGGGCGCGAGGCGGATGTTCTTAGTGCGCGCCGCGATGTAGGCAAGCACCAGATCGGGGCAGGAGAGCACGCCGAGGGAGTTGAAATGATGCTCGCCGATCCAGGCCGAGTGCATGCCGAGCTGCTCGGCATAGAGCGCTTCGTCGGTGATGTCGGCGACGAACTGGTTCGACGTGCGCGGGTTGTTTTCGTAGTGGTTATCGCTGAGCGTGAAGTAGCCAAAATTCATATGCACCTACCTGATTCTGACAGTCCCGAACGTGAGCTGGCTTTGATGCAAACTTCAACGCCCTTCGCCCGAAGGTCCTCGCCCAAGCAGGTCGGCGACGTCATGGCCAAGCCGAACGAGATAGCGCCGTGTCTCATGCTCAGCTGTCGGGCCGTCGCCCGCGACAACGGCGGCGACAAACGCCGCGTGCGCGGTCCGTACATAGCCGGGCAAATCACGAGGCCCGAAGGCCACTCTGATGAAGAAGTCGCTTCGATCCCAGAATGATTCGCCGATCCTGGTGCTCAGCGGCGATCGTGCGAGTTTGTGCAGCTTTTCATAGCGGCGACGATTGCGCTGCCGCAGCTCAATGAAGCGCGCATCGGAGTCATCCGGAAGATCTGCTCCTGACGTGAGTTCGGCACACAGGTGTGCGAACTCATCGGCTTCGCCGGGCGAACGACGCTCGGCCGCGAAGCGAGCGACAACACCTTCTGTGGCTCCAAATATTTCATAAAAGTCGGCCATTTCGGCCGCGACGGGGCGAACAACCCGGCAGCCGACTTGAGGCAGGATGTCCAGCAGGCCCTCAACAGTCAGACGGCGGATGGCGTCGCCCACCGGCGCACGGCTTATCGAGAGTACCCGTCCGACCAACTCGGACGAGATCCGGTCGCCTGGATCGAGGCCGCCACCCAATAGGAGGCCCTTCAGATAGCCATAAGCGAGGTCCTGCAAGCGCGGGCTCCCGCGCCGCAACTCTTCTGAGGCGCCCGGGAGGTCGATATTGAGCGCAGCTCTCATAGAGACTATACTACCATACTAGTATGTTAACGGAAGGAGCGACTAATGAGAGGGAAGCGATGATCGATCCTGACGTCAGTGCGGGGAAAATCGTTGAGGCGCTGAAGGAGACGGAGGCCGAGTCGGAGGCGAGGCGTACGCTAAGCACTCGAGCCGTCGAGCTTCTGCACGAAGCCGGGCTGACTCGAATCGTAAGCCCGGCAGTCTATGGCGGTTATCAGTTGCCGGTCCGTGCCCTGGTGGAAGCCGAACGAGTCGTGGCGCATGGCAGCACGGCTGCGTCATGGGTGTTGATGGTGTGCGCGGCACATACCTTCATCGCCGGCCGAATGCCGCGCCGCGGCCAGGACGAGATTTTCGGCACCGACCCCGGCATGCTAATCCCCGGCGTGCCGTCGCCTCGCGGCACTTGCCAGCGCACTAAGGGCGGATACATCCTCAACGGACGGTGGCCATACGCCAGCGGCGCCGACCACGGCGATTGGGTCCTGATCGGATGCAGGGGAATTCGCAACGAAGCGGGCGAATCCTGTTCTTCTTTGATCGTCGTAATGCCGAAGGCAAACGTCGTCATCGACGACACCTGGTTCACTCTCGGAATGCGTGGTACCGGCTCCAAAGACCTCGTGCTCGATAACGTGTTCATTCCCGATCACTACGCGGTGCCGATGAGCGAGGCGCAACTCGGCACCGTACCCGGCGTCGACATTCCTCTATACCGACTCCCGATTCGCTCGGCCCTAGCCACGATGCTGCTGGGCACAATCGTCGGGATGGCCGAGCGGGGATTGCAGCTCTTCGTGGACCAAACGCGGACACGCCGGGACGTCTACGCCGGGACCATGAAGGTCGAGAACCCCGGCATGCAGCGCCGCGTGGCCGAGGCGAGCGCGGAGATCACCTGCGCCTGGGCGCTGACGCAACAAAACTGCGACCTGCTGGAGCAGGCGATGCACCGCGATCCGCCGATGCCAACCGCAGCGCGTGCGCAGGTCCGATGGAATGCCGCTTATGCCACGGAACTATGCCGGCGAGCTTGCAATCGACTCTTCGAAGGGGCCGGCGCCGGCGCGGCACACGACAGCCATGTCATGCAGATCTTCTTTCGCGATATGAACACTGCGACGCACCACGCGATGCTCGACTTTGACTCAAACGTCGAGATCCAGGGCAAGAGCCTGCTGGGAGTGGAATTAAACGACGCAATGGTGTGAGCGTGGGGCAAAGCGCCATCAAATGTGAAGGAAGAGAGCACACCTGCGCGACCTTCCGCCGCTGGACTAAACCGCTAGACGAGAAGAGGAGGAGCGACTGCGGAATCGTCAGACCAAGGGTTCTTGGCGGGCTTGAGGTTGACGCGACGGCGCCGGGTGCGCGCTGCCCTGCCCACCACGACGACAGGTCTTCTCTATCGGTCAGGCCCCTCTGGGCAAGGCTGAGGCGTCGTATCGACGCGCACACCCCTTGAGCGGCCGGCGCCCAGGCATCGATGATGAAGAGATCCGCCATCGAATAGCCTTGGAGAAGGAGTTAGTTGATCTTGGTCATACGTTCTACAAGAGCCTGACTCGCTGGTACACCGCGGCAGTCGAACGACGGGCAGCCGACGCCCAGACCCATCGCACCGAAACGCTCGCGGCTATGGAGCACATGTGTCGTGCGCTGACTACGAAGGTGAGCCCAGGCGCTGAGAATCGGCTCCGCAAAGCACAGCCTGCCGAGCGCTACTACAGCGAACATATCCCCCGGATCGAGTCCGGCCTTGAAATAAACGCGATGTGGCATCGGAGCTGGAGGCTCACCGAGATAATACGGAGCGTGAGAACTGGCGAGGAACCGATTGCATGGCCATTCCCGGCAGACGAGGACCGAGAGCCGGCATTTCCCGTCCCCGCGGTATGGCTGCGAACATTGAAGATCGTAGGAGAGAGCGGGAAGCTAAGGACAGATTCGTGCTTGTGATGCCGAATGGCAGCGACAAGAGTTACGCGCGAGCAGCTTACGGTCTTTCTGAGAGCCGCCGTCGAGACATTCCCTCGGTTTGCTGTTCTCTTCTTGCTTATGGCACGAACAGGTCTCAGGCTCGGAGAGGCGCTTGCTCTTCAGTGGGGAGCCATGTTCGGGACACCCCTTCACAAGAGCGGGCCGAAATCACCAGTAACCCATGCAAAACACGCTGAAGACAACGGCGGCGGCGGTTCGCTGGTTAGTCTTCGCGCCCAATCATCCTGACAGCCGCGAAGTGGAAACCGCGGCGCGCGATTGTCCAGTTGATGCATCGCGCGAATGACGGACCGCTCCTTGGCCTGCAGGAGGAGGTGCAGCACCGAGAATTCGCGACGTGAACCAAGGGGCCTGGCTTCTCCTGGAATGAGTACGCGCACAGAGCAGCTCAGTGGATGTGGCTGCCGCCGTTGACGTCGATTGTCGCGCCTGTGACATAGGCGGAGAGATCGGACGCCAGGAAAAGGCAGGCGCCCGCGATGTCGGACGCTCGTCCCGCCCGCCTCAACGGTATGGCATTGACGATGTCGTTGAATTGCTCGGCCGTGACGTTGCCGTCAAGCATCCCCGTTTCGGTCATCGACGGACAGACGACATTCGCGCGAACACCCATCGGGCCGAATTCGCGCGCGATCGTGCGAGTGAGGCTGATCACACCGCCCTTCGATGCCGCGTAGTGTGCCCCTCCTACCAGGCCACCGCCTCGCTGAGCAGCAACGGACGCCACATTTACGATCACACCACGCCCCTTTTCTGCAAATGCGCCTAAGACACTCTTGCAGATGTTGAACGTGCCCTTGAGATTGACGTCCATCATCCGGTTATAGTCCGCCTCCTCGATCTCCAGCATTCCCTGCGCCTTGACGACCCCCGCGCAGTTCACGAGGCAATCGACGGTCCCGTAGCGGGACACGACATCGCGAGACAGTTGCTGGCACTCCGCATAGCTTCGGATATCGCATTTCGCCCCGAAGAGTTCGGCCGGACGCTGCACCGCCTTCTCGATCGACGCCCTGAGTGTGGCGAAGGCACCATCGTCCATCGCAATATCGACGACGACAACCCTGGCGCCCTGCAGAGCGAATAGCTCCGCCGTCGCGTAGCCGATACTCCGGAGCGATGCCGCCCCGACGACAACGCACACCTTATCTTTGAGCAGCATGGGCTCGGTCCGGCGAGGCTCTTTGCGCAGCGGCGGCCGCCCCGATACGCTCTGTCAGCATGCGCGCGGCCATCTACATCCCCGGCTGATGCACTTCGATGACGTTTCCGTCCGGGTCGTGAAGGAAGATTTGGTACCAGCCCGCGATCGCCCATTTGCCGTATTCGGAGTACTGGATGCCCAATTGGTCGAGCTTGCGCATGAAGCCTTTGACGTCGTTCGTGCGGAAGCAGAAATGGCCCCGAGACATCGGGTTGATAATCTGCTTCATCTTGAAACCGGTATTGACGTCGCGCTCGGCCCAGTGGAACTCGATGGCGCCGTCGCTCAGAAAGTCGACCTTGCCGTTATAGCCGGTGGTCTTGCTTTCGGCGTTCACGCGCGTGTGCTCCTCGTCGCGAATCGTGCCGAGGTCGAAGAGCGTCTGGTAGAACTTCGTAAGCTGCGGCAGATTGTCCGTGCAAAGGTTCAGGTGGTGGAACTTGAAATTCATGGGAGCTCCTTGATCGTGGGGTGGCCACCTAGAAAAGAGGATTCAGCCTATTGCTGCATATATGAAACTAGTACTTGTATATATGCAATCGTTGATTCCGTGCTGATAGCGCTCCTTGAGCGGGAGACGCCCAAGTAGTCGCGGCTTACTCGTTTCACCTTGATCGGGGGGCTAACCGGAGCGCAGTGGATCGGCTCGCAGCCGCAACCAACTGCAACCTCGCTGAAACCGACGAGGAGCATCACGACGAGGAGAGGGCGGTCTCTCACCTCGGCGGGACATCAGCAGCCTCCTCGCGGGCATAGGCGATCACTTGTTCGACCGTCATAACCGCGCCGTCCGACCAGACCTCGTCGGCGGTCGCCACGTCCAGTTGCGCGCGCGCAGCAGTGATGGCGCGGTCACAGGCGTCACGAACGGCAGCCACACGCTCTGAACCATGCGCCCGGCCTGGTAGTCGTGGTTCCATTCTGGTTCCAACGCAGGCCGACGGAGGACACCGCAGCCTGACGCGGGTCACGGCTGTTGGCTCTGATTCCCACGGGTTACGTCGTGTTGCGTACTGTCGGGGGGTGCCTGGGGTTGCTTACGAATCAGTTGCTGTCCCCCTGAACTGCTCCGACATTCGTCCATAGGCTCTGCCACTTCCGACGCGTCCGCTCCGCAGCGGGCCGCGCCAATTCCAGCATCCGGTTCCACCGCGCCGGGGCGCTCAGTTCAGGCCATCTCTCCGCGGAGACGCTCGGGGCTCGGGTCGGATACCGCGTCGTCATTGCCATCGCGAAGCGTGCCCCTCTGTGGCGCCTTTGGATCCCAAGTCAGCACGCGGGATCTGGTCAGGACCTGCCAACGCCAGGTACTTCAAGCAGATAGCCAAAGCGGTGGGGTTGCACCGACCGTGAATACGGTCGGCTTCCCTGACTCGAAGACGCGACGGGCCAGGCGAGTGCACCGGGTTGTGTAGGGGTAGTAGGACCACTGGCCTCTTTTTTGGCCTTGCTCGGGGCACTATACTCCCGCATGAATGGCTGATTCTTCGCGCCTCCACCAGCTGCGATCCTATCGCGCCCGTTCGTGGCTTCAGGCTGCAGGTGACGCCGATTCCCTCGACGCACGCTTCATCTTTCTTTGGGTCGCCTTCAACGCTCTCTACGGACAACGGAGGGCACACGACTGGCTGGATGTCGAGGCGTTCCTCAGGAAAGTCTTGCAGAGCGACGCTGAACGGGTGCGCAAGGACTTGCTAGATCTGCACGACGAAAGCATCGCCCTGCTCGGGCTTGAGTTCCTTTCCTTCGGGTACTGGGGCTCGGGTTTTACGGATCTTGTGGCGGAGACAATCACAGGAGACATCCTCCAAGCTGAGTGCGACTGGGCCGCCAAGACGCCACACAAGAGTCTGGTCCCAATCTTCGAGCGGCTCTATGTCCTCAGGAACCAGGTGTTCCACGGTTCGGCCAAGTTCGGGTCAAGCAAGAACCGCGACTCCTTACGGCCTGCGGTCCCGCTCCTTGAGCGTCTTGTCAGGACCTTCTGCGAGATCCTCGCTGACGACGAGCGCGACGCCAGATGGGGCCCGCCTCCCAATATCCCGAAGGGCGCGATCGGG
Source organism: Gammaproteobacteria bacterium (assembly GCA_041488255.1). Taxonomy (GTDB): domain Bacteria; phylum Pseudomonadota; class Gammaproteobacteria; order Burkholderiales; family SHXO01; genus SHXO01. The sequence continues at coordinate 12,455 of JBGPOV010000096.1, forward strand.
CACCTGCGCGACAATCGCTCCAGGCTCAACCCGCTTTACTCGGCACTGAGTCGTGGGCGGCGATAGCCAATGGAGAAACCCCACCTCCTCCGACCTCAGCACTTCGTCGTCCTCGAGGTCGGAAGAGGCAACCTCGGTAGGGCGTTGCCGAGGATCCCGGCCGAGCACCTGTGCACCTCCTGGAATGGGCTCCTTGCCGGTCTTGCCTGGACGCCTCGCTTCTCCCCCGGATACGGCCACACCGGGAACTACCTGTTGAACTGTGCCGAGGCCGTCCCACTTCCTGAGGTCGTCGGCTTCCTGCACGGTCACCTCGATCGACAGTTCGCCGTCTTTGCGGCCACTGACTACTGCGCCTGGGTCGATGACTTGGCCTCCGCACTCGCGCAAGTGCCAGAGCCACCACCTGGTCGGCGCGCTACACCTGGGGCCGTGATGGACCTGGACGCCACGGGAGGCATCCCTGGACTCCCGGCCGCCTCAGTGAAGATCTCCTTCTCTGACTGGGCTATGCCTCGAGTTCGATCGGCGTGGAAGTACGACATCCTCCGCGTAGACGGCCGCGGGCTCGACTCCACGAAGAGGGACGGAGGTTGGGGGGCCGTCGCCGCGGCAATGGTCACTCATGCCGGAGGTCGATGGACTGCCCGTGCGCTCTCTACGCTTCACGGTCTGGCACAAGCAGCACGCTCGCACTGGGGCATGCCGAGTCAGAGCGCCGCAGGTCCTCGAGCGAATTGAAGAGATCGAGATCACACTATTCCAACGGCGAGCGCCCAGAGGTCAGGGCCTGCCTACTCCCGTTGCTTCAAGCAGATAGCCAAAGCGGTGGGTGTTGCCCCGACCTTGAGCACCGTCGGCCTCCTCGGGTGCCTGCGGGCAGTGCGCGGGGAAGATTCGAGAGAGCGAGACGAGCCACCGGCAGGTCTCCCCAGCCTAACCAGGCCCCGGTTTTGCAACCTCGTCAGCGTCGAGGAGGAACAGCGGATGCCTGAAGAGCGAATTGTCTACGGGTGCCCGGGTGCAGATCGCCCCGAGGCCCTGCCCTTCACCAAGGAAGTGGACGGCAGCCTGTACTACACGTGCCCGGAGTGCACCGAGCAGCTGGCTGTCGCCATGGCCGAGTGGGACACGGCGTGAACGGAGAGTGTGTCTGCTCTCCGGAGGATGAGATTATCGCGTCACCCAAAGCTGGGCCCTGCACCGCCCACGGGTTGCGGCCAATCAGAGCTGCAGGGGTGCCTGAAGGGCGAGAGGAAGTCCTAGCCAGACCGCTCGACGCTGGGGTAAGGTCGGCCCGCTTGGCCGTCCATTCGCCCGGTCCCTCCTAGACGGGCGGTCAGGCGGGGGTTCCTTGTGGACCGACGCGCATTCCTCAGCACCTTGACTGGCAGCCTCCTCGCCGCGCCGCTCGCCGTCGAGGGGCAGCAGACGAGAAAGATCTGGCGTATCGGGTTTCTTTCGCTCAATTCAGATATCCAGCCGTACAAGCGCTGGCACGCTGCCTTTCGTGAGGGGCTTCGGAAGCTGGGATACG
>JBGPOV010000097.1:0-13978 GCA_041488255.1 Gammaproteobacteria bacterium
CGCACGTTGATGCCCAGGGCCGTGTTCCAGCGATTGGCGACCGGCGCCAAGCGCGGGTAGAGCGCCGTGCGCAGGCCGGCAACGAGCTCGGGCAAGGGATACGCGAAGTACTTGTACTCCCCGCGCCCGAACCCGTGCCGTCCCATTACCACCCGACTTCGGAAAATATCGTCGTTCGAGTACAGCCGAGCTAGCGCCTCGCAGACCGCCGGTGTGATGAGGTGCTCGATCATCGCGCTGCCTTGGACGTCGAGATTCTTCGATACCAGTTCCCAGTCGATCGATTTCACCCGCCTGACAACGTCGTTTGCGGACGTGACAGTCGCCGCGCTCTTGTCTCGCGCATTCATCCGTTGGTCTCGCGCTCGAGTAGCGCTCGCTTGCGCTCGACGCCCCACCGATAGCCCGAGAGTGCCCCGTCGTTCCTCACCACGCGGTGGCAAGGTATTGCCACTGCAAGGACATTCGCTGCGCAGGCCCGTGCCACGGCACGCACCGCGCTCGGCGAGCCGATCTGCTTCGCGATATCCGCGTAACTCACGGTCGAGCCAGCCGGGATCTGTCTTAGCACTTGCCAAACGCGCTGCTGGAACGCCGTTCCGCGAACATCAAGTGGCAGATCTAGACCCAGTCCGGGGGCTTCGACGAAGCCCACCACCTTGGCAACGAGTTGCTCGAAGTCTGGATCCCCACCGATCAGATCTGCGCGCGGGAATCTGTCCTGTAGGTCGCGCGCCAATGCATCGGGATCATCGCCTAAGAGAATGGCGCAAACCCCTCGCTCGCTGGTGGCCACAAGAATAGACCCGAGGGAACACTCACCGATGGCGAAACGTATCTCTGTGTTGGCGCCGCCCGCGCGATAGTTTGATGGCGTCATCCCCAAGACCGCGTGCGACTTCTCATAGAATCGCGCGTTGGAGTTGTATCCAGCGTCGAAAATCGCCGCCGTGACCGTACCGCTCCGGTCAAGCTCATTGCGGACTCGCTGGACGCGAAGAGCCGCTGCATAGGCCCTGGGCGTCAGGCCTGTGACGGCCTTGAAGACACGATGAAAGTGATACGTGCTCAGGCCTGCGCGGCTGGCAAGTTCCCCGAGGCTAGGTACGGTCTCGGCGCCCTCGATGAGCCGGCAGATCTCCGCGACCTTCGCCGCGTGCTGCTCGACTAGCGGGCGCTGGTTGGGCTTGCAGCGCTTGCAGGGGCGAAAGCCGGCTTGTTCGGCGTCCGCACAGGTGGCGTGGAACCGCACGTTCTCCGGCCTTGCGAGACGAGCCGCACACGAAGGGCGGCAGTACACCCCGGTCGTCTTGACCGAGTAGAAGAATGTGCCGTCGACCGCGGGGTCACGAGCCACAACCGCTGCCCACCGGGGATCGTTCACCGTTGCAGCCGCAAGCGCCTCATTGTTCACTGGCGTGTTCATGTTCGTTCCTTTCAATAATCTCAAGCACTTCGTAATGTAAAGATTATCGCTAAACTTCACACTCCGAGTCTTGCTTTTGAATTCCAGCTCCGGTGGGCGCTGGTGCGAACTTTCAGCAGTCTAAACTCTCGACGAGACGCTCTCCACCTTTGAGGCTTGCCGAATTGGCTAACAAAGGTTCGTCGTCCCGGCGAAAGCCGGGACCCAGGCGCATTTGGCCAACAGGGCTGGATTCCGGCTTTCGCCGGAATGACGACTACCGAACTGCGCGTTGTTAGCCGTTTATGCAAACCTCAATAAGACATCGAACCGCGCAAATACGCCGCATCGCTGAGCTCGTGCACGCGAAAACCCGCTCCGAATTTCGATATATCGCGCTGAGCTTTTTTAGAGCCGGCTCCGCGTGAGTGAGCAAATGCCGCGGTGAGAGCGGTCGACTCTCCGCGGTGGAAGGCGCAAGATGGTGTCTCATCGCCCGAGCGGCCGGATGCGCGAAGAGCTGAAGTCCAAAGGCATGCCACGTGCGAGCGGCGGTATTTGGTTGCGTTGCAGTTAGCATGGACGCTTTATTGACCTGGCTGCAGGAGCTTGGGCTGGAGCGTTACGGTGCGGTCTTCGCCGAGAACGACGTCGACCTCGATGCCCTGCGCCTGCTCACCGATGTCGAGCTGGAGAAGTTGGGTGTCTCACTCGGCCATCGCAAAAAGCTGCTCAACGCGATCGAAGGGCTGCGCGCCAGTGACACGATCGCGCCGCCGCGTTCTCCGGATTCCTACACACCCAAGCATCTCGCCGAAAGAATCCTAAGCTCCAAAGCTGCCCTCGAAGGGGAGCGCAAGCAGGTCACCGTCCTGTTTGCCGATCTGAAGGGCTCGATGGAGCTGCTCGCCGACCGCGACCCCGAGGAGGCGCGCCGGCTCCTCGATCCCGTTCTCGAACGCATGATGGAGGCGGTGCATCACTACGAGGGCACCGTCAATCAGGTGATGGGCGACGGGATCATGGCGCTGTTCGGTGCGCCGCTGGCCCATGAGGACCATGCCGTGCGCGCCTGCTACGCCGCGCTGCGGATGCAGGAGACGCTAAAGCGCTACGCGGAGAACACGCGCCGCTCGCACGGTGTGGAGGTGCAGATCCGGGTCGGCCTCAACTCCGGGGAGGTCGTCGTCCGCTCGGTCGGCAGCGATCTGCGCATGGACTACACCGCGGTTGGCCAGACGACCCATCTGGCCGCCCGGATGGAACAGCTGGCGCCGCCCGGGACCGTCCGGCTGACCGGAGAGACCGTTCGGCTCGCCGAGGGGTACGTCGCGGTGAGGTCGCTCGGGCCCATCCCGGTGAAAGGCCTCCCGGACCCGATCGAGATCTTCGAGTTGACGGGGGCGGGTGCGGCGCGCACGCGGCTGCAGGCCGCGGCCCTCCGCGGCCTCACGCGCTTCGTGGGCCGCGATGCCGAGGTCGAGCACCTGCGCCGGGTCCTGGGCCAGGCCGCCACCGGCCGCGGCCAGGCGGTCGCCATCGTGGGCGAGGCGGGGGTGGGCAAATCCCGGCTCGTCTACGAGTTCACCCACTCGCATCGGGTGCAGGAGTGGCTGATCCTGGAAGCCCCGTCGGTCTCCTACGGGAAGGCCACCAGCTACCTGCCCGTGATCGAGCTGCTCAAGGGCTACTTCAAGATCGGCGACCGGGACGATCACCGGGAGATGCGCGACAAGGTGCTGGGGCGCGTGCTGGGCCTGGACCGCGCGCTCGAGCCCCTGCTGCCTCCGCTCCTCGCTCTGCTCGATGTGCCGGTCGAGGACGCTGCCTGGATATCGCTGGACCCGCCACAGCGCCGCCAGCGCACGCTCGACGCCGTCAAGCACCTGCTGCTGCGCGAGAGCCAGGTGCAACCGCTGCTCGTGGTCTTCGAGGACCTGCACTGGGTCGATGGCGAGACCCAGGCTCTTCTCGACAGCATCGTGGAGACCCTCGGCTCCGCGCGCCTGCAGCTGTTGGTCAACTACCGGCCCGAGTACGAGCACCGCTGGGGCAGCAAGACGGCGTACTCTCAGCTGCGGCTCGACAGTCTCCCCGCCGAGAGCGCGCAAGAGTTGCTCGCCGCACTCCTCGGGCCGGACCTGGGGCTCGCACCGCTCACGCAGATGCTGGTGAAGCGCGGCAACCCATTCTTCCTGGAGGAGACGGTGCGCACGCTGGTGGAGACGGGAGCGCTAGTCGGTAAGCGGGGAGCGTACCGGCTGACAGGGCCGGTGGAGGCGCTGCAGGTTCCCGCTACGGTGCAGACGATCCTGGCAGCGCGCATCGACCGACTGCCGCTGGAGGAGAAGCAGCTGCTGCAGGCGGCCTCGGTGATCGGCAAGGACGTGCCCTACTCGCTGCTGGCGGCGATCGCGGACCAACCGGAGGAGACGCTACGGCGGGGGCTGGCGCACCTGCAGGAAGCGGAGTTCTTCTACGAGACACAGCTCTTCCCCGACCTGGAGCACACCTTCAAGCACGCGCTGACGCACGAGGTGACCTACGGGAGCCTGCTGCAGGAGCGGCGCCGCCAGCTCCACGCCCAGATCGTGGCCGCGATGGAGCGGCTCTACGCGGACCGGTTGAGTGAACACGTGGAGCGCCTCGCCCACCACGCGCTGCGCGGGCAGCTGTGGGACAAAGCGGTCCGCTACAGCCGGCAGGCGGGGACCCGGGCGCACGACCGCTCGGCCCTCCGCGAGGCCCTCGCCGCCTTCGACCAAGCGCGGGTCGCCCTCCAGGAGCTGCCCGAGAGTCGGGCGCGGACCGAGCAGCGCATCGACCTGTGCGTCGAGCAGCGGACCGCCCTTATGCCGCTCGGCGAGTTCGCGCGGCTGGGCGAGGTCCTGGGCGAGGCGCGCGCGCTGGCGGAGGGGCTCGGTGACCAGCGGCGGCTCGGGCGGGCACTTGCGTACCAGGCCCATCTCCAGGGCCTCCGCGGGGAGCATGCGCGGGCGATCGAAGCGGGGGAGCGCGCGTGCGCCATCGCCGAGGCGGTCGGCGACCTCGGGCTGCGCGTCGTCGCGAACTACTATTTGGGCTTGACGCTCTGGAACGCGGGCGACCCGCGCCGGGCGGCCGAGCCCGTGCGCACGGTGATCGCCCTCCTCAAGGGCGCGCCCCTCGGCGAGCGCTTCGGGATGGCGACGCTGCCGGCGGTGCTCGCCCGCTATGTCCTGGCGGCGGTCCTGGCCGAACTGGGAGAGTTCGCCGAGGGCCTCGCCGCAGGGGAAGAGGGCCTGCGGATCGCCGAGAGCGCCGGCCATGCCTACAGCGAGGTCTGGGCCCGCTATGGCCTCGGGTACGCCCATCTGCGCCAGGGGGGACTTCGTGGCGGCGACGCGGGTGCTGGAGCCCGGCCTCGCGTCCTGCCGGGGGATCGAGATTCGCCTCGCGCTGCCGTTCGTCGCGGCGCCCCTGAGCTCCGCCTATCTCTGGTCGGGGCGCGCGGCCGACGCGGTGCCGTTGCTGGAGGAGGCGGTCGAAGCGATCACGGCGATGCGGATTCTGGGCATCCGTTCGTGGATCGTCACGTTCTTGGCCGAGGCCTATCTCGTCCTCGGACGGGTCGCCCAGGCGCGGGAACAGGCGGAGCAGGCGGTGGCGCTGGCGCGCGCCCAGCAGCAGCGGGGCTTCGAAGCCTGGGGTCTGAAGCTGCTCGGCGACGTCCACGCCCACGCGCCCACTGAGATCGATCAGGGCGGGGCCGAGCAGGCCGGGGACGCGTACCATCGCGCACTCGCGCTCGCGACCGAGTTGGGCATGCGCCCGCTCGTCGCGCACTGTCACTTCGGCCTCGGCAGGCTCGACCAGCAGAGCAAGTGGAAGCAAGCACCAGAGCACTTCACGACCGCTATCACGATGTATCGCGAGCTGAGCATGCAGTCGTGGCTCGAGCAGGCGGAAGTGGCGCTGAACGAGGTTGGGGTCAGATAAATTGCCGCGCCGTTAAGCTGAGAACGAAGAGCGCCTGAAGTTCAGTGACAGATACTGGAGACTCGCATGAAGCCACACGCCTTCGTCGCAATGCCCTTCGGCACCAAGCCCGGGCAAGACGGCCAACCCATCGACTTCAACCGCGTCTACACGGAGTACATCCAGCCGGCGCTGAAGGCAGCCGGGATGGAGGTCTTCCGGGCCGACGAAGAGCAGCGCGCCGGCGACATCCGTACCGATATGTTCCAGGAGCTGCTGGTCGCTGACCTGGTGGTGGCCGACCTCACGCTGGACAACCCCAACGTCTGGTACGAACTGGGCGTGCGGCATGCGCTGCGCGCCCGCGGCGTGGTGCTGGTGCAGGGGCCGCGGCCGAACCAGCCATTCGACATTTACACTGACCGCAAGCTCCGCTATACGCTCCAGCAAGGCGCGCCCGACCCCGCTACGCTGAAGGCCGACTGCGAGCGGCTCACCGAGATGGTTCGCGCGACCATGGAGACCTCGACACGCCGCAAAGTCAGCCCCGTGTTCCTGCTCATCCCGAACCTCGAGCAGCCCGAGTGGCGCAACCTGCTGCTCACCGAACGCAACGAGTTCAGCGAAGCCTACGAAACGTGGGCCAGCCGGATGGAAGTCGCTCGGCAGAAAAACCGGCCAGGCGACATCCTGGTTCTGGCCGACGAGACACCCATCCGCGCCCTGCGCCTGGAAGCCAGTCGCGCCGCGGGCAACGCACTGCTCAAGCTCAAGCACTACGACTTCGCGCTAGAGCAGTTTGAAGCCGCCCTTGCGCTTGACCCCGACGACAAGCCAAGCCGCGAGAAGAAGGCTGTCTGCCTTGGCCGGCTAGGTCGCTACGAGGAAGCGCGCGAATGGGTACGCCAGCTCACCGACGACCACCCGGCCGACCCGGAATGCTGGGCGCTTGCCGGCCGCGTCGAGAAGGAGAACTGGATTTCGCGCTGGCGCCAACCGGACCTGACACCGGCGCAGATGCGCGAGGCTGCTCGCGTTGAGGACGCCGCGCTCGCCGAGGCAATCGAGCCGTACCAGAAGGCCTTCGTCGCTGACCCCTCGCACCACTACTCCGGCATCAATGCCATCACGCTCCACCTGCTGCGCCGCCACCTCGGCGGCGAGACGAGCCAGACGGTCATCGACAACCTGACCGGCGGCGTGCTCTGGGCCGGCCTCACCGCGCAACAGCGCGACCGCAAAGACTACTGGGCGCGGGCAACCTACGCCGAACTGTGTCTGCTGGTCAATCCGATCGACACCATCCAGAAGGAATACAGCGCCACCGTGGCTGCCGCCAACCGCGACTGGTTCGCACTCGACTCGAGCCGGCAGACCCTCGCCCTGCTGCGCGACATCGAGTTCCGTCCCGCCGAGACGGCTGCCGCTCTGGATATCGTCGACCGCGAGATCGCCCGAATCGCCATGCCGTTCGAGCCGCGCCAGGTCTTCGTCTTCAGCGGCCACATGATCGACGCGCCCGACCGCCCCCCGCCGCCGCGCTTTCCCGCCGACAAGGAACCGATCGCGGCGCAGAAGATCGCCGCGGCGCTTGATGCCCTCGGCGCCGGCCCCGTTGATCTCGCGCTCACGCAGGGCGCGAGCGGCGGCGACATCCTGTTTCTCGAAGCCTGCCAGCAACGCGGCGTGCGCCTGCAACTGCTGCTGCCACTGGAAGAGCCCGAGTTCATCGAACGCTCGATCCTCCCCTCGGCCGACGGCAAGAAGTGGCGAGATCGCTACTACGCTCTGAAGTCCGGCCTGAAAGACCCCCCCCGCGTCATGCCCGCCGAGCTCGGCCCGGCGCCCAAGACCGCTGGCGGCGAAGAAGCCAACGCCTTCGAACGCTGCAACCTCTGGCTGCTCTACACTGCGCTCGCCTGGGGCGTGGACAAGGTGCGCTTCATCTGCCTGTGGAATGGCGGCGGCGGTGACGGACCGGGCGGGACGGCGCATATGTACAACGAGGTGAAGAGAAGGACGGGACGGGTGAGTTGGATTGACACGAGGGAGCTTTGAGGACAGCGGAGCAAATGCCGGTGGCCACCCAGGCCAAGACAGTTGCGGGTAAGCCCAAGGACACGAATGCAGTTCGCCTCTTTGGCTACGACATATTTGTTTCTTTTGCCTTGGGCCCTGCGCCGCGAGGGACCCACAGCTATGCGATGCGCATGTTCCAGTTGGGCGGGTTGGGGTTCCAGTCTACGAAGGTGACCGCCAGATCGCCGCCGGGGTTGCGGGGGTCGACCGCCCTATACACCTGAACCGCCAGCGCGTTGGTGCTGGAGTAAGAGATGTAGGGGGTGATGTCGAACTCCAAGGCGCGGAACTGACCCGCCGTCGCGGTCGAACTCGACAGCTGCGTGCCGTTCAGCCATACGTTGGCCCGATAGCTCAGCCCTTCCAGTTTAGGGATCTCCTGTCGAGCTTCCGTGCGCCGACGGCTGGTTGGCGGAACCGTGCGCACCCAACCCGCGTCGCGCCTGGTCGGACAGGCCGCGCGCCACGGACTGCATTCCCGCCGAATCGGGCGGGAGATAGGCGAATACCCAGCCTCGGTAGTTGGTGGCCTCGGCGAATGCGGCATCGACGGCCAAGAAGCCGGCCCGCTTCAGTGGCGCGTCCTCGGACAAGCTGTGAACCCCGACGATCCCGCCGTCGGGCGCGCGCACCAGCCCCCACTCCCGCTGACCGGTCATCGGGTCGACGTAGATTTTGCGCAGATAGCGCCGCACGTCGGGGGAGTGCGGATCCCGCAGCAGGTCCTCGAGCTGCTTCGGGAACTGCTTCACTGCGCCCGGCGTGCGCTCATAGTAGCCCCCGATGGCCTGGCGGAACTGGTTGCCCACGAACAGCAGCTCCGCCTCCTTCTCGCGCTTGACCTCGGTGTGCCACACCTGAGCGATCGCCACCAGCGCGGCGCCCATTAGGGCGACGAAGAACAGCAGTCCCAGGTAGGTGAACCCGCCGCTGCGCGACCCGAGGACTGCGCGCGCCCCCGCTGGCGGGCGAACATGCCCGTTCGTTTGACTCATTGCTGCTGCTTGCCCCAGAGATGCAGCCTGCGGATATTCTCGCACAGGTTCGTGCGGTGGAGGCCCGCTCCCCTCGCGGCCTCAGTCACGCGCTATCGGTTTCGTCGGCACATACCGCGTCTCAGCCCTTGACGCACACAATCGGGGTCAGCCGAGCCACCGTGCGCGCCAACCCTGCGCGGTCGGCCGCCTCCACCACCGCACTCACGTCCTTGTAGGCGCCGGGCGCTTCCTCGGCCACGCCGCGCATGGAGGGACTGCGGATCAAGATGCCGCGGGAGGCGAGCTCGTCCACCACGCTCCTGCCCTTGTAGCGGCGCAGCGATTCGTGGCGGCTCATCGCACGCCCGGCTCCGTGACAGGCCGAGCTGAAGGCCTGCTGCTCGCTGCTCGCGGTCCCGCGCAGGATATAAGAACTGGTACCCATGCTGCCCCCGATCAGAACCGGCTGACCGACCGCGCGCAGCGCCTCGGGGAGATCAGGGTGGCCCGGACCGAAGGCGCGGGTGGCGCCCTTGCGATGCACGAAGAGCTGCCGTGGCATCTCATCCACTTCGTGCGTTTCCACTTTGCAGGTGTTGTGAGACACGTCGTAGAGCAGCGTGAGGCGCGCGCGCGGCAGAATGTCTCGGAAAACCCGGCGCGTGAGGTAGGTGAGGATCTGCCGGTTGGCGAGCGCGCAGTTGATCCCCGATCGCATCGCGCCGAGGTAGCTGCGTCCCAGCTCCGAGTTGATCGGCGCGCAAGCCAGCTCGCGATCCGGCAGGCCCAACCCGCGGGCCTTTGCATCCAACGCCATCTGCTTGAGGAACTCCGTACCGATCTGATGGCCGAGTCCGCGCGAGCCGCAGTGGATGCTGACCACCACCTCTCCCGAGTCCAGGTGAAAGGCATCGGCGGCGCTGCGGTCGACAACCTGCGCCACCTCCTGCACCTCCAGGTAGTGATTGCCCGAGCCCAGCGTGCCCATCTCGTCGCGCTGGCGTCGTTTTGCGTGCTCCGAAACCTGCGCGGGCTCGGCGCCGGCCATTCGCCCACGCTCCTCGATGCGCTCCAAGTCCTCCTCCATTCCCCAGCCGTGCTCGACTGCCCACTGCGCTCCACCGCGCAGCATTGCAGCCATGTCCTCGCCGGTCAGGCGAATTGCGCCGGTGCTGCCCACGCCGGCGGGAATCTGTGCGAACAGAGCATCCGCCAGCCGCTCTTTCACCGGCTCGATGTCGGCACGCGTGAGCCCGGTGTGCAGGGTGCGCACGCCACAGGAGATATCGAACCCGACGCCGCCCGCCGAAATCACGCCGCCCAAGTCCGGATCGAAGGCGGCCACGCCGCCGATGGGAAATCCATAGCCCCAATGCGCGTCGGGCATGGCGTAGGAAGCCTTCACGATCCCCGGGAGGCTGGCCACGTTGACGACCTGCTCGTACACCTTCTCGTCCATGGCCTCGATCAGGTCCTGGTCGGCGAAGATGACGCCCGGCACCCGCATCGCGGCGTGCGGCTCGATGCGCCATTCGTAAGGATTCACTCTCACCAATCTTCCGAGGTCCATTGCTCAACCCTCCAAGACCCTATGAACCACGGAGACACGGAGAGCACGGAGAAACCCATACCTCAAACTTGAAGAGGAAGGCAGCTCGCAACAACGAAGGGTAAACCCCGAGCCCCGTTTCGGAGTAGTCGGGGTTACTCGGGATTCGCCTTTCCTCCGTGCTCTCCGTGTCTCCGTGGTTGACTCGCTTTAGGCCGGTCACACGTCCACGACACACTGCGCAACCCAGGACTCGTCCGGCTGCTGCGCGACCTTGAGCTCGGTCAGCGTGGCGCCTTTCACTTCTACGGCCGGCTGATGCCGACGCGCGTCGACCGGCTCTCCCTCGGCCACAGCGGTAAGGCCGCGACCGTCGAGCCGGACGCTGAAGCGGCCGAACAGCATCCGTCGCGTGGCCATCTCATAGACCAGCGCATTGAGCCAATCGGTCAGCAGCAGCTCCTCGTCATCGTCCTGGAGGCTCAGCTCGACGCGGGTCAGCGGCCGCACCAGCGCCGGATCGGTGATCGCCGCGGTCATGGCCACCGCGGCCTGCTCGAAGGCCTCGGCACGGGTGTGGCCCAAGCCCCGCACACCGATGTCGGCGTCGTGCTCGAAGTGTTCCCAGCGCGGCAGCATGTCGATCATAGGGCAGGCAAGGGTAAATCTTAGCGCTGAGCTTAGGGCGCTGCGTGCGCGGCCGTTTGACTTAGCGCAAGCCTGTGCACCGCTGTGCCACGTATTCTGCACCTGCGCTCCGCCGATGGAGAGGCAGGGCGCGCACCGCGGCGTTCAGAACAAAGCCCCCGATCATGCCAGACCTGCGCCTGCTGCCGTCCGAATCGCTGTATCGCCGCTGCGACCTGAGTGGCCTGTCCTTCGACACGACGGACGACCTGGAGCCTCTGGCCGGCATCTTCGGCCAGGAGCGTGCACGGGAAGCCATAGACCTTGGGGTCGGGTTGCGGGCAAGGGGCTACAACGTCTTCATCCTGGGCCCGGCAGGCCTGGGCAAGCACAGCCTGGCGCGGCAACTGCTGGAGGCGCGCGCAGCCCAGGAGCCGACCCCGTCGGACTGGTGCTACGTCAACAACTTCGACCAGCCGCACCGTCCGCGAGCGCTCCGGCTTCCGCCCGGCCAGGGGGCGAAGCTGCGCCAGAACCTGCGCCAGCTCGTGGAGGAGCTGCGCGCCTCCATTCCGGCCATGTTCGAAAGCGAGGAATACCGCACGCGCGCGGAGCAGATCGACGCCGAGATCAACGAGCGTGGGGAGAAGATCTTCCACCAGCTGGGGGAGGAGGCCACGAAGGACAACATCGCATTGTTGCATACGCCGGCCGGGTTCTCGCTCGCACCGGTGCGCAACGGCGAGGTGATCTCGCCCGACGAGTACGCCCAGTTGCCCGAGGAGGCTCGCACGCGGATCGAGGTGAAGATGGAGGAGCTGCAGGGGAGGCTGCAGAAGGCGGTGCGCCAGGTGCAGCAGCTGCAGAAGGAGCGGCGCAACCGGCTCAAGCAGCTCAATCGGGAGATGACGCTCCTGGCGGTGGGCACCCAGACAGAGGAGATCAAGAGCCGCTACCCGCAGCTGTCCGACGTATTGCAGTATCTGGACGCGGTCCAGGCGGACGTGCTCGAGAACATCGAGGATTTTCGCCGCCCCGCAGAAGCCGAAGCCAATGTCCTCGGAGTTCCGGCAGGCGAGTCGGTTTCGTTCCGCCGCTACGAGGTCAACGTGGTCATAGGCGACCGCGACACGACCGGTACCGGTGCACCGATCGTGCGCGAGGACTACCCGACGTACCAGAACCTGCTGGGGCGTGTCGAGCATGTCGCTCGCTTCGGGATGTTGGTGACCGACTTCGCGCTGATCAAGCCCGGCGCCCTGCATCGCGCCAATGGCGGCTATCTGTTGCTGGACGCCTACAAGCTGCTGTCGCAGCCCTTCGCCTGGGACGGCCTGAAACGGGCGCTGTCCACCGAGCAGATCAAGACTGAGTCGCTAGGCCAGACCTACGGCCTCATCAGCACCGTGGCGTTGGAGCCCGCGCCCATCCCTCTGGAGGTGAAGGTGGTGCTGTTCGGGGAACGCATCCTGTACTACCTGCTGCTCGCCTTCGATCCCGAGTTCGGCGAGCTGTTCAAGATCGCCGCCGACTTTCAGGACGATCTGCCGCGCAGCCGCGAGACGGAAGCCCTGCTCGCGCGGATGGTCGCCACGCTGGCCCGCAAGGAAAAGCTGCTGCCGTTCGACCGCAGCGCGGTCGCGCGCGTGATCGAGCACAGCGCGCGGCTAGGACCCGACTCGGCCCATCTGTCGGCGCACCTGGAGCGCCTGGTCGACCTGTTGCGCGAGGCCGAGCACGGCGTCAGACAGGCCAACGGGCGTGCCGTGGACGCCGCCGCGGTGGAGCGTGCGCTGGAACAGCAAGAGCGCCGTGCCAGCCGAGTGCGTGAAAAGATCCGCGAGTCCATCCTGCGCGGCGAGCTGCTCATCGACACCGACGGGGAAGCGACGGGTCAGGTCAACGGCCTGTCGGTGAGCTTCATCGGCAGCTACAGCTTCGGCTATCCGACCCGCATCACCGCCACCACCCGGCTCGGCGACGGCGAGGTGGTCGACATCCAGCGCGAGGTGGAGATGGGCGGGCCGATCCACTCGAAGGGCGTGCTGATCCTGTCGTCCTTCCTGGCCTCTCGCTACTCGGGCGATCGTCCCAACTCGCTCTCCGCGAGCCTGGTGTTCGAGCAGACCTACGGGGAAGTGGAAGGCGACAGCGCGTCCGTGGCTGAGCTTTGCGCGTTGATGTCTTCCCTGGCCGGCTTGCCATTGAAGCAGTCGCTGGCGGTCACCGGCTCGGTGAACCAGCACGGGCAGGTGCAACCCGTGGGCGGACTCAACGTGAAGATCGAGGGGTTCTTTGACATCTGCAACGCGCGCAATCTGACCGGGACACAAGGCGTCATCATCCCGGCCACCAATGTGGTTCATCTCATGCTGAAGAAGGAAGTGGTCGATGCCACGGCAGCCGGCCGGTTCCACATTTATGCCGTGGACACCATCGACCAGGCCGTACAGCTGCTGACCGGCACGCCCGCCGGCGTCAGGGATAAGCACGGCGATTACCCCGAGGATACGGTCAACTTCCGAGTCGCCGCACGCCTGCTGGAGCTGTCGCAGATACGCGGAGCCTATGCCCACACGACGCTGAAGGTGAAGACGATCAGGAAGGCGAGCAAGAAAGACACCCCACCGAGCGCGCCATGAGCGAATCACGCGATGAAATAGCCCTGCGGCGCGTGCTGCTGGCCATAGAGCCGCCCGGCCTGAGCCTGCAGCCGCTGGCGGCCGCGCGCGCGCTGGCGCAGTCTGCGCACATCGAGCTGGCCGGGTTGTTCGTGGAAAGTCTCGACCTGCTGCGCCTGGCCGCCCTGCCCATGACGCGCGAGGTCGGCGCAACGTCGGGCGTGGTGCGGCCGATCGAGGTGATCGATGTGGAGCGGGCGCTGCGCGCGCAAGCGGAAGAGGCGCAGCGAGCGCTGTCTAGCCTCGCGGCAGAACTGGACGTCTCCTGGTCGTTGCGCGTGGAGCGCGGCGAGCTGCTGGAGCGCGTGCTGGCCGAGCTGTCGGAGACTGTGGCGGCGGTTTTCGCTCCAGCGCCGCGCAGATGGCACACAGTCATGGGCGCACGAGCGGTGGCGGGAGAGGCCCGGTCACGTCGGGTTCTCGGCATCCTCGATCCCACCCCCGCGGGGACTCGTGCCGTGAGCGTTGCTCAGAGCCTCGCTCTGAGCCAAGGCATGGCTCTGACAGTGGCGATCGTGAGCACCGAGAATGCCGGGCTCGAAGCTCTTCGCGAGACGGCCCGAAAGAACATGCCAGCTGTGCGAGCCGACACCCGCCTTCTGCACTTGACCGATACCAGCGTGGGAGCTCTGGCGGACGCGGCGCGCCTCGCGGCCTGCGATGTGCTGGTGCTGGGCAGCAGCGCGTTCCCGAGACAGAGACG
>JBGPOV010000098.1:0-13903 GCA_041488255.1 Gammaproteobacteria bacterium
AATTACGGAATGGATCGCGCAGGGCGTAGGGCAGCTGAACGCGCAGGTTGGAGATATCCTCGCTATTCAGCCACTGGATGAACAGGTAGGCCTGCTCCTTCTGCTTGCTGGTGGAGGCAACCGAAAGCGCGAAGCCGGCGGCGAGCTCGGGGTGTCCGCCCGGCGGCAGCGCGTAGCCAACCTTGCCTGCGATCGTGGACTTCGGCACCCAGTCCAGCTTCTTCTCGTCGGCCAGGTACCCGGCCGCGAACCGGCCGTAGGGTGGCCAAGATATGGTCATGGCGCTCTCGCCCTTCAGGAATACAGCGAGGTTCTCCCCGAACCCGAATTTCTCCACGCCCGGCGGCATGAACTTGTTCTCGTTGCGCATCTCGGTGAACACCCGCACGCCGACCGGGCTGTTGACCGTGGCCTTCATCGTGGCCGTGTCGAAGAACCGGCCGCCTTCGTTGCGGAAGCGCTCCTCGAACATGAACATGGTGTAGGGCGGTTGCTCGAAGAACGAGGCGCCGTAGATACCCTCGCCCTTCAGCTTCTCGGTGAGGAAGCTGCCGATCTGGTCGAACTGCTTCCAGGTCTTCGGTGGCGCAAGATCGTACCCGTTCTTGGCCTTGAACTCCTTCTGCAGGTCGGGGCGCGCGAAGATGTCCTTGCGGTAGTACATCAGGAAGACGTCGCCGTCGTCCGGGAAACCGTAGATCTTGCCATTGACCGTCATCTGGTTGTCGCGGTAGGTCGCCGCGATCTTCTGCAGCTCGGCGCGGAAACCGTACTTGTCGACGTAGGGATCGAGCACCTCGAGGGCCCCCGCCTGGGCGAGGTCGGGCATCCAAGCCGGGATCACGTTGAGCGCGTCATACGCCCCGGTGCCCGCGCGGTACTCCTGCATGATCTTGGTGAACATCTGGTCGGTGGGCACCTCGATCACCTTTACTTTGCAGCCGGTGAGCTCCTCCCACTTAGGACCGGAAAAGTTCTTCGGGTCTTCGGACTGCAGCCCAGCTTCCCAGACGATGGTGACGGTCTTGCCCGCGCAGATCTTCTTGGCGGCGTCCGCCGCCCTTTGGGCGGCGCTCTGCGCCGTTGCACCGCCGCTCCAGATCAGGGTTGCGACTGCGAGGACCGCCAGGAAAGAGCCCTTGACCGGGCCCGGGCGCCGAAGGAAGGGAAAGAAATCGCCCATGATGCCTCCTCCATTCTGAGTTATTCGTTCTCGATGTTGCGCCCGGGCGAAACCGGCCCCGAAACGGGCGCTCCGAACAGCCGGTCGATTATGTTGAACACCCGATGAGAGTGTCAAGCGAGCATCGACGCACAGATTGTCGCCGCCGGCTCTCGCCGCTATGCAGCATGCGGGCGACTTCGCGGCGTCGGGCGACTCGCCTCGGGTAAAATGCCGGCTCTTTGCAATCGGCCCGAACGCTCGACTCTCGCATCATGCCCGACACAGGCTTATTCGCCCCGATCCTGATCGGCGTGCTCGGCCTGTTTGGGATCGGCCTGGCGTATTTCGTCTTCATCGGTGTGCGCGCCATCTACCGTGAGGCCCGGCGGACCGCCCGCGAAGCCGGCCACCGGCGCGCCGCGGCAGCCGTGCGCGCGCTGGTTCGGATGGCGGTCTGGGCGCTGTTCTTCGGCGCTTATTACCTGTTCGTTTACGTCCTCGGGCGGCGCCTCGGCTGGCAGGCCGCGGTGCCGTCCGCGGCAGGCCTGGTCGCGATGGTCTGGGCGCTGCTGCAGGCTGACCGACTGCTCACCGTGCGGCCGGACGCCGTTCGCCAGCAGCTCGGCATTGGGGTGGCGATCGCGGTCGTGCTCGCGGTGTTTGTATCCATCATCTGGCTCGCCGCGTAGGGCGGCTGTCCAGTGGTCCGCCCCGACACCGATGCGTTTCTCTAAGGATCAGATATGAGCGAGACGTACCTGAGCGCCGCACGCATCATCTGCGCTCACCGACTGTCGCACCGGCGGCTTCCGCAACTCGATCCCTCGGTGCGCCCCGGGGAAGAGGCCAGCGCGTATGCGATCCAGGACCAGCTGCACGGGTTGCTCGCCGCGGCCGGCCTGGGGCCCGTCACTGGCCACAAGATCGGTTGCACCACGAGAGTGATGCAGGAGTTCCTGCGCATTCCCAACCCCTGCGCGGGCGGCGTGTTCGAAAGCCAAGTGCATCGGACTCCCGCTACCCTGCGGCACGCGGATTACGTGCGACCCGGCGTCGAGTGCGAGATGGTGGTGCGTCTGGGTGCGGATCTCCCGATGCGGCAGGCGCCCTTCGACCGCGAGGCGGTGGCCGCCGCGATCGGCGAGGTCATGGCGGGGATGGAGATCGTCGACGACCGCTATGTGGATTACAGGAGCCTGGACACGCCCACGCTCATCGCGGATGACTTCTTCGACGCCGGCTGCGTACTGGGCGAACCGGTCACCGGCTGGCGCTCGCTGGACCTGGCGTCGCTGAGCGGGCTGACCTGGATCAACGGTGTGGAGGTCGGGCGCGGGCGCGGGGCGGACGTCATGGGCCATCCTTTCGAAGCGCTCGCCTGGTTGGCCAATTCGCTAGCTCGCCGTGGCAGGAGCCTGTGGGCGGGCGAGTTCGTATTCACCGGCAGCGTGGTGGAGACGAAGTGGGTGGCGCGGGGCGACCGCGTAGTTATGCAGATCGAGCGTCTGGGAACCGTGGAGGCGGTGTTTGAGTGAAGGAGCGAGGGTGTTCTTTCTCTCCCGCACGCAAACAAAAGGGCGGTGGCTTGCGCCACCGCCCCAAGCTTGAGGTACAGCTGATGGGTGTTCTTGTTGTTAATACAATACGACCGGGTTGCCCGGCGAGCCAGTGGCGCCGATCATGCGCAGCGGGGCCCACACGAACGCGCCTTCCTTGATGCCGGCCTTGACCAGGGACTCGGTATCCACGTTTTCCAGGTTCCAGATACCGCGACGCGTCTGCAGCTGGGTGTGGCAGGGAACGGCATAACCGTCACCATCCTCACCGAAGGGCTGCGCGTCGTTCGCCGAGGTGTCTCCCATCTCCAGGGCGATGTCACGCGAGGCCAAGTACTGGCAGGCGCTGATGCCGAAGCCGGGTTCGCCTTGCGCAAACAAGGCGCGGGCGGCAGCGCGCTCCGCGGAGGTCAGCGACTTATAGCGGCCGTTACCCCAGGAATTGCCCTGACCGGTATGCAGCGCCACGCAGTCGCCGGAACCGATCTCAGCGATGCCCATGGCACTGACCATGCCCTTGACGTCGTCGGCGGTGACGATGCCGGGGCTCTTGGGATCCTTCGGGATCGGCAGCATTTCCGCGGACGCGGCGAGCTTGCCCTGCGACTTGCGATAGGCAACCGCGTCCAGAACCACCAGGCGGCAGACGAAACCGTTTTCCCCGATGTGCTCGACGCCCATCGGGCCCATGCCGAGCACACGGCCGCCTGGGCCACGCTCATAGTTATCCCAGGTAATGCGGCCGTTGTACATCATCGGACCCTTAGAGGTGTTGACGCCGATGTGGCCGGGACCGTCGAACTGAGTCCCGATCTGGCCTATCTCGGTGGTGAGCAGCTCGTCGTGGTAGATCAGGGCGTTCTTGCCGAACGGGCCGCCGGTAGGCGTGCCGGGGATAGACATTTGCCAGCTACGCGCACCGAAGGCCGGCGCTTCACGGTGATAGTACTTGCCGACGGTGATCGACTTGTACTGCTTGACGAAGCTCAGAGCGCGCTTGATGTTGGCCGAGTTCTTGGTGTGGTTCGAGCTGCCGGCCTTGTCGTCCGCGCCCCACTTGGTCGGGAACCAGTTTTCGGTAATGGGCGAGTCGTCTACCGGGCCCTTGAGCGTCTGCGCTGCGGCATATCCCGCGCCCAGGCACACGGCCGCGATCGCGACCGCGATGGCATTCAGTCTCATGAAGATCTCCTTCCCAAAGATGTTTGAGGACCAGCTTTCTTGTGGCCGCGCGGATGGGAGGAAAACAGGCGAGCCTGACTCGTTCCCACCAAGCGGGGGGAACATCACACCACAAACGTAAGCTGCATGCAAGCATTCGGCCCGACGTCCTGCGCGGTAGGGAACCTCCTGTCCTGCCGTTGACATATTCGGGTGGTGGGCCTTAAGGTTAGGCGCCTGGAACACTGCCCGCAGGCGGTGAGTTAACGAGTCCGCCGGCCCTCCAGCAGGCGCGACGCGGTTTACCGGCATCGAAAATCAAGGGGAAATCGAGTGATTTCGGATCGGGACGGTGGGTTTTATCGGCAAAACGGCTACTTGTTGGTCGAGAACGTGCTGGACCGCAGTACCCGGGCTCGAATGAAAGAGGTCATCGCCGACCTCATTGTCAAGGCCAAGGGGGTCGCGCGGCATGACGATGTATACGACCTCGAGCCGTCCCACACGCCCGAGAGTCCGCGTGTGCGGCGCATCAAGAAGCCGCATGTCGTGCACCCTATCTTCTGGGAATTCGCGAAGAGTCCGGCACTCCTGGAAGTGTGCACGCGTCTGCTCGGGCCCAATGTCCGATTACACGGTTCCAAGCTGAACATGAAGGACCCGAAGTACGGCTCGCCCGTGGAGTGGCACCAGGACTGGGCCTTTTACCCTCACACCAACGACGAGCTGCTGGCGATCGGCGTGATGCTGGACGACGTGGAGCTGGAGAACGGACCCCTGATGGTCCTGCCCGGCACACACAGGGGCCCGGTGCACGACCACCACGCTGACGGACGCTTCTGCGGGGCCATAGACCCAACGGCCGTCAAGCTGCCCTATGACAAGGCGGTGGCGGTCACAGGCCGAGCCGGATCGGCTTCGTTCCATCACGTGCGCCTGGTGCACGGGTCGGCGCAGAACACCTCCAGCAACCCGCGCCAGCTTCTGCTCTACGAGTGCGGTGCGGCCGATGCCTGGCCGCTCGTGAACTTCACGACCCTGGAGGAGTACGACAGTCGCATGCTGTGCGGTCAGTCCACGATCGAACCCAGGGTCGAGCGCGTGCCCATGCGCATGCCCTTCCCGCCGGCATTGAACCCAGGCTCCATCTACGAGAACCAGACCTCGGTCCAGCGCCGCTACTTTCAGCACGTCGAGGTCGCACCCGCCAAGTAACGGATCGGGTTGCAGCCGGCGGGCAAACTGCCTTGACCGCCGGGTGCACCGCGCAGGGCGCGACGGGAAGGGGCTCCTCGTCCCGCCTTTCGTTTATTATGGACTTCTCATGAGCAGCAGGAAGCTCCCATGACCGAGCCTACCGCCGCCGCGCCCGTTTCGGCCCAGCGCAAGACGCAGCGGCTCACGCCCGCGCAGGTCGACGCCTTTCTGCGCAATGGCTATCACTTCCCGCTCAGAGCGCTGTCGGCCGACGCGGCGCTTGCCTACCGCGGGCGGCTGGAACGCTGCGAAGCCGCGCTCGGAGGCCCGGTGCGGGGCACGCTGCGCAGCAAACCGCACCTCATCTTCACCTGGGCGAACGACCTGATGCGCCATCCGGCCATAGTGGACGCGGTGGAAGACATCCTGGGGCCCAACCTGCTGGTCTGGAGCAGCAGCTTCTTCATCAAGGAGGCGCGCGACCCGAGCTACGTGTCCTGGCATCAGGACTCCACTTACTGGGGGTTGAGCCATCCCGATGTGGTCACGGCCTGGGTGGCGCTGTCGGTGAGCATCGTGGAGAACGGCTGCATGCGCGTGATTCCGGGCTCGCACTTGAAACACCAGCTCCCGCACCAGGACACCTACGCCGAGAACAACTTGCTCACGCGGGGACAGGAGGTGATGGTCGAAGTCGACGCGGCCGACGCCGTCGACGTGGAGCTGCAGCCGGGCGAGTTCTCGCTGCACCACGTGCGTCTGGTGCACGGCTCCGATCCGAACAACGCCGGCTACCGCCGTATCGGCTATGCGATCCGGTATATCCCTGCCTACGTGCGCCAGACCGAGGGACCGCGCGACTGCGCGACGTTGGTGCGCGGCGTTGATAACTACCACCACTTCGATCCCGAGCCGGTCCCGAAGGTCGATCTCGATCCCGAGGCGGTAGAAACGCACCGGCGCATCACGGAGGAAGCTAACAAGATCCTGTATCGCGGCACCGACAAGCGCAACCCGAAGTAACGCGTTTGCCGGCTGCAGGATTTAGTGCGCGCCGGGCGTCGCACGCCACAGTGGCGAGCGCGGTGTGGCGGGCGCGTCGCGGAACTCGAACAGAGCTTCCTCAGGCCTACCGGAAGCCGAGAATCAACACAGGCGCGCTCACGCGCCGGGCGTATCGGGAAGACCCAATGGCGTATACAACCGGCATCGCTTTGCTGGCCGTGTTCCTCGTCGTCGTCGCGCTGATCGTGCGCGGCCAGAGTCCCATCATCATGCTGCTGCTGCTCGCCATCGTCTGGGCCTTGATCGCTGGCATCGGCGTGCAGGACATCCAGGCCAAGGTGTTACAAGAAGGGGGCGTGAAGTATGCCAGCGCCGTCATCGCTATCGTGTTCGGGGCGTGGTTCGCGCAAGTCCTGATTCAGACCGGCATCGCGGAAAGCGTGATCCGTTCGGCCGCGGAGTTAGCGGGCGACCGCCCGCTCATCACCGCGATCGTCATCAACCTCGTGACTGCGCTCTTGTTCATGGGCATGTACGGAGTCGGAGCTGCCATCGCTGTCGGCGTGGTCGCTCTTCCAATCCTCATGAGCCAGGGGATACCTGCGCGCCTGGCCGCGCCGGCCTTCACGATGGGCGTGGGCGCGGGAATGTACGTGAACCCCACCCTGTTCAGCCAGTTCAAAGTGCTGTTCCCCGGCATCCAGTACGAAGCTCCATGGCTGAACTTCTGGGCGATCGGCATGGGCGTGTACGTGCTGTGCGCCTGGCTGATGATCTATTTCACCTTGCGCATCCTGGGTGTACGCAAGATGGCCAGCGTGGATGCCGCGGCTGCGGGACAGCCGCCGCGCAAGCGTACTCCGTATTACACCTATCTGGTGCCGCTCGTTCCGGTCTTCATGATCCTGGTTTTCAAGTGGGAAATCATTCCTACCTTCCTGGTGAGCATCGTTCTGGCGTTGGCGCTGACTTGGAAGGATCGCAGCTTCCAGGGGCAACTCAACTTGTTCAACAAGACCTTCTACGATGCATTCCCGGATATCGCGACGATCGCCGCGCTGTGGACTATCTGCGGGATGATCATCGTGGCCGGGCAGATGCCGCAGATCTCGGGGGCGCTGCGTCCCATCTTTGCGCCGGTCCTCCCGCACAACAACGCGCAGGCAGCCTTGTTCTTCGGTCTGGTCGGCGGAATTCTGAGCATCTACCGCGGCCCGCTGGTGGTGGTCGGAACCGGTGCCGCGCTGCTGGCGATCATCCTGTCGAACCATGAGATCCCGGTGCCTTACCTGTATGCGCTGTGGCTCGGGCCCACCGTCATGCAGGGCAGCGTCGACCCGACCAATTCCTGGACGCTGTGGACCATCGGCTACGCCAAGGTGCCGCACGGGCACTTCCTGAAGACGGCCCTCCCGTTCGGTTGTCTCATGGTGGCCATCAATTCGGCGATCTGCTATGCGCTGTTGGGACAAGGTCCGTGACCGGCGGAATGACCCAGGGCAAGAGCTACCGCATCGGGATCGACGTCGGCGGTACCTTTACCAAAGCCGTGCTTATCGACAACGCCACCTTCGAGGTGGTAGGCCGCTATTCGGTGCTGACGACCCACGGCGATCCGCGCGGAGTGGCGCGCGGAGTGATCGAGGTGTTCCGCAACGTGCTCGAGCGCTCTCGGGTGCATCCGCGCCAAGTCGTGTTCCTTGCGCACAGCACCACCCAGGCGACCAACGCGCTGCTGGAGGGCGATGTCGCTCCGGTGGGCATCCTGGGCATGGCCAGCCGCGTGGAGGCGCTGCTGGCCAGAGGCCAGAGCAGCATCAGGGAGATCGAGCTGGCGCCGGGCCGCAGCCTGCGGCCGGTGCACCGCTTTCTGACCACCGATGCGGTGGACGAGCAGAGGGTGCGACAGGTGTTGGAGGAGTTGCGGGCCGAGGGCGCCGAGGTGGTCGTGGCGAGCAGCGCCTTCGGGGTGGATGACCAGAGCAGCGAGGAACTGGTGATGCGCACCGCCCGCGCGATGGATCTGCCCGCAACCGGCGGGCACGAGATCAGCAAGCTCTATGGGCTGACCACCCGTACGCGCACGGCCGTGATCAACGCCAGCATCCTTCCGAAGATGATCGCCACCGCCAACATGACCGAAGCCAGCGTGCGCGAGGCGGGCATCGAGGCACCGCTCATGATCATGCGCGGCGATGGCGGCGTGATGGATTTTCGGGAGATGCGCCGCCGTCCGGCCGTGACGATGCTGTCGGGCCCGGCCGCCAGCGTGGCCGGCGCGCTGATGTACTTGAAAGTCTCCGACGGCATCTACTTCGAAGTGGGCGGCACCAGCACCAACATCGGCGTCATCCGCAACGGCCGGCCCACGGTGAAGTACGCCCGCATCGGCGGTCACGACACCTACGTCAACTCGCTGGACGTGCGCGTGATCGGCATCGCGGGCGGCAGCATGGTGCGCGTGCGGGGAAACGAGATCGCCGATGTCGGCCCGCGCAGCGCTCACATCGCCGGCTTACCCTACGCGGCCTTCGCCGATCCCGACGACATCGTGGAGGCCCGGCTGGAGTCGTTCCGCCCCAGGGAAGGCGACCCCGACGATTACGTCGCGATCCGCACCCGTGGCGAGGCGCGGTATGCCATCACCAACACGTGCGCGGCGAACTTGCTGGGTTACACCAAGGCCGGCTGGCATGCGCACGGCAGCGCCGAGTCGGTGCGGCGCGCCATGGCGCCCTTGGCCGCACGGCTCGGCGTTACGGTGGAGGAAACGGCGCGCAGCATCCTGGAGCAAGCCTCGCGCAAGTTGATCCCTGTTGTGGAAAGCCTGCTCGCGGAATATGCGCTGGACCGCGACCAGGCTGTGCTGGTGGGCGAGGGTGGCGGGGCTGCCGCGCTCATCCCGTTCGTGGCGCAGCGCATGGGGCTCGCTTTCCAGATCTCCCAGGACGCCGAGGTTATCTCCTCCATCGGAGTCGCGCTGGCGCTGGTCCGCGAGACCGTAGAGCGGGTTATCCCGAACGCTACCGCGGAAGACCTGCAGCGCATAAAGAGAGAGGCGTTCGACGCGGTGGTCAAGCTCGGCGCCGCCCCAGAAAACGTCGAAGTCATGATCGAAGTAGACGCGCAAACGCAGCGCGTGCGCGCCACGGCGACGGGCGCATCCGAGATGCGTGCGCAGGACCTTCTCAAAGACGTGTCCGAGGAGCAGGCGCGCTCCATTGCCGCGAGCTCGATGGGGCTGCCCGCCGAACAGGTCAAACTGGTGACCGCGACCGATCAGATGCGTGTGTTTCAGGCCGAGGTAGAGGAACGCAAGCTGCGCTGGTTCAAGCGCCGCCGCCGCCCCGTTCGGGCGGTCGACCGGGAAGGTGTGATCCGCGTGCAGCGCAGCGACGCCTTAGTGGTCGGCGCCGACGCGGGCAGCGGGCTGGATCAGCTGAAGCGCGTGTGGGAGCAAGCGACCATCTACAACGGCGATAGCGTGATCACGCCGGATGTCTTCGTGATCGCCGGCCGCCGGGTCGTGGATCTGTCCGGCCTCGCGGCGCTGGACCAGGCGCTGGCTATCGGCCGCAGCGAGCTGGAGGGTCTCGCGCCGGACACACCGGTGGCGCTCATCAGCGTGCAGGGCGCGCGCGGGATATGAACCCCACGGCGCAGCCGCACTGCGGCTTGCTGGCGGTGCTGCCGCGCCTGACTGCACGGGCGCTCGGCTATTCGCTGTTGGCAGAGGATGCAATGTTTCGGCGCATCCCGGCGCAAGCGCGTGCCACACTGGTGGACGCGGCGCTTTCGGAAGGCCGAGCGCGCGCCGAGTCCGCCGGCCGCGCCTTCGGCACCGACCCGTGGACGATCGCCAAGCGGCTCGGGATCCCGGTCGTGGAGAGCGATGCGGACGCGAGTTTCGGTAGTGCCCTCGTGTTTGCCGAGTACGCGGCGCACCCCCCGCAGATCACACTGTACCGCACCGCCCTCGCACGGATGAGCGAGCGCTTCTCCGGCCCGGTGCTGGGCAAGATGCTCGAAGCCGGAGACTGCAAACGGGTGGTTCTCGCGCATGAGCTGTATCATCACCTCGCGCGCATCGGGCCGGAGCCACCGTTCAGCCGAAGATATCGGGTAACACTGCTTCAGCTGGGGCGTTGGCGCTGGACCTCTGGCATCGCAGCTCTGGAAGAGATTGCGGCCGGGGCGTTCGCTCAGGCTTTGTTGCGTCTGAAGTTCCACCCCAGGCTGCTCGAGTTGCTCTGTGTCCTTAGCGACTCTGTGCTGAAGCCTTGATCTAACTGCGTATGGCAAAACCGGCGTACAAGCACCCGCCGATGAGGCCCGGCATGATCGAGGCCTCGCACCGGAGCTGGGCCGCAGGCGACCTCGAGCTCGAGAGCGGGGACCTCATCCGGGAGTTTGAGGCGTCCTACGTCACGCATGGAAAGCTCGACCCCGCGCGCAGCAATGCGGTGCTGGTGACGGGGTCTTTGTCGGGCAACCATCACCGTCTGGACTTCCTGATCGGGCCGAGCAAAGCGCTCGATCCAGACCGCTACTTCATCGTCTGCGTCGACCCGATCGGCAACGGGCTCACCACCTCGCCCAGCACCAGCAGCGCACAGGCCGGCACGCGCTTCCCACGCTTCTCGATCCGCGACATGGTGGCCAGTCAGCATCGGCTTCTCACCGAGGCGCTGGGCATCGACAGCTTGCTCACGGTGATCGGCGCGTCCATGGGCGGGATGCAAGCGTTGCAGTGGGCCGTGAGCTTCCCGCAATTCATGCGCTGTGTGGTCGCCATGACGCCGATGGCGCGAGTTGCGCCTTGGGCCGTGGCGGTGGTCGAGACCGCGCGCCGTGCGCTGACGGCCGACCCGGCTTGGAACGGCGAGGCGTTCACCGGTTATCCCGAGCGCGGCTGGCGTGCCTGGAGCGCCGTGATGAGCGTGCTGGCGAGCCGCACGCCCGATGCGCTGGCTGAGATGTTCGAGCGGCCGCTGGACGCGCTCGAGTGGATGGAGAAGGTCGCGGCCGACAACCGCGCCAACGGCTTCGACGCCACCGACTGGTTGTACCAAAGCTGGGCCTACCAGGCGCACGATGTCGGGACCACGCCGGGGTACGGCGGCGATACGCATGCCGCTCTGGAGTCGATCCGAGCACGCGCGCTGATCCTGGCTCCGCCGCTCGATTTGTTCAATCCCATGCAATGCGCGCGCGACGCGGCGGACGCCATTCCCGACGCTACCCTGGTGGAGATCCCCTCGCTGCAAGGCCATCAGTCGGCCACCAGCGTGACGGCGGATGATGTGCAATTTCTCAACGAGGAAATCGGCGACTTTCTTCAGGCGGCGGGGCGGGAGGACGGAGCAGAAGAATGACGACGAACGATACGCGCCGGCAGGTGCTGAAGGCGCTGGGTGCGGCGGCCATCGCGGCGAGCGTGCCGCCGGCCGCGGCGCAGCAGACCCAGCTCGCATTTACACCAGAGCCGGGCGCCAAGCTCAAGCTGATGCGATGGCGCCGCTTCATCCAGGCAGACGAGGACCTGTGGAGTGCCAACACGAAGAAGTTCACTCAGGCCACGGGTGTGGAGGTGCAGATCAGCAACGAGGGGTTCGACGACATCCGGCCCAAGCTCGCGCTGGCCGCAAACGTCGGCACCGGGCCCGACATCGCGCTCGGCTGGCTCGAAGATCCGCACTTCTTTCCCGACAAGCTGGTGGACGTGTCCGACTTGGCGATCTACCTGGGCGGCAAATACGGTGGCTGGTTCGACATCGCGCAGCGCTATGGCACCCTCGCGACGGGCGCAGGCAAGGGCCGCTGGATTGGCCTGCCGCTCGGGTGCGGCGGAGCGTTGCTCAACTATCGCGTGTCCTGGATGCGCGAAGCCGGCTTCGACCGCTTCCCGACCGATCTGCCCGGCTTTCTCAAGCTGTGTCAGCGAATGTCCAAGAACGGCCATCCGCCCGGCTTCGCCATCAGCCATGCCACGGGCGACGGTGAGACCTGGTTGCACTCGCTGTTGTGGGCGCACGGCGCCAAGATGGTGGACGAGAAGAACAACGTGGTGATCAACGGCCCCGAGACGGTCGCCGCCATCGAGTATGTACAGGAGCTTTCCAAGACCTTCATCGACGGCGTCCTGGCCTGGACCGGCGTCAGCAACAACAACGCCTTCCTCGAGGAGAAGATCAGCCTGACCTCGAACGGCGTGTCGATCTACTACGTCGCGAAGAACTCGAAGGACCCGCGTCAGCGTGCGATCGCGGCGGACATGGACCATGCGATCCACCCGCTCGGACCCGTGGGGCACTCCATGGAGCTGCACCTGTTGTCCCAGGCCATGATCTTCAAGTACACGCAGTACCCGAATGCGGCCAAGGAATACCTGCGCTTCATGTGGGAACGCGAGCAGTACCAGCCTTGGCAGGACGCCGCCTACGGCTACATGAGCCCCCCGCTCAGAGCCTACACGCAGACTCCCCTGTGGTCCTCCGACCCCAAGCTGATGCCGTTCCGGGACGTGGCGAAGCGCATGATGTGGAGCGGCTATGCGGGCGATGTAGGTTATGCCTCGGCCGGTGTGCTTGCCGACTGGATCGTGACGGATATGTTCGCGCAGGCGGTGAGCGGGCAGAAGTCGGCCAAGGAGGCCGCCGCCGAGGCGGAGCGGCGGGCCAAGCGGCACTACCGGGCGTAGACCACCAGCGTTTCAAAGCGTGTTCGCCATCGAGGAAGGCATCCGGGCCTGCATAGTGCTACACTGTATACACGTAGGTTTTCTTCAAGATGATCGCCATCGCAAGAGGTTCGTTGCAGTCGTTGACACTCGCCGCTGTCGCAGCGGCAGTGTGGGCGGTATCGACACTCGCTATGGCGTGCGTCGAAGGCGATGTTCGCGGGGAGGCCGTCACCCTCGAGCGTGAGGTTGGGGCCACCGCAGCAGGCGAGGAGGCCGCGATGCGGGTCCTCGGGGCCGGCTGGTTTCGCGCCGCCGAGATCGTGAAGCAGGGTGGCAGCACCGACAAGACATCCGTCACCATCGAGCTCGACGGCGAGCCGGTGATCACCACTTCCTTCGCCACGCTCAAGAATCAATGGAATCAGCTCGGGACTTCGTTCATCGTGGCTAAGGTCACTACCGTCGCAGACACCAGCACGATGACCATCTGGTACTCGCCGGAGCTCAAGTTCAGGGGGATCCTGGCGCTGCGGATCGAGGTGGAGGAGGACGGGGTCGACGGCCTGCAGATGCGCGCCGTCATGAACAAACCCGCTCCTCACGAGCACATCCCAGGGCAAATCGGTACGGCTCTCGCCCTGCCGGCTTTCAAGTAACGCCCGGCGCACCCAAGCGTTCGCTACCGGGCTGTGCCAGTAGCTGCCCCGGCTACTCCCGATAAGGCTCCACCTGGGTCGCGCGCAGGGAGTAGCCGATATCGATGTCGGACGACCCGTCTATCAGGAACAGCGACTTCTTGGTGGAGGCCGCGGTCATCTGACCGGTGACCCAGACCGGCATGAAAATGCCGACCATGTCGAACGGCTTGTCGGCCCTCACGTGCACGATCTGATTGGGCGGTGGGGGCGGAGTGTGGATGCACGCGCCGACCCAGGGTACGAGAAGAAACTCGGTGACCTGTTTGCCGGAGAACTCGAGCGGCAGTAGATAGCCGGGTAGCCGGACGAGTTGGCCGTCCAGCGCCGAGTTCACCGCTTGGCCGCGCAGGCGCTGCTGCTCGGCCATCTCCTTGCGCTTCGCCAACAAACCGTCCACGTCGACACCCGATTGTTGCAGCTTGCGCGCGAGCGCCTGCTC
>JBGPOV010000099.1:0-13830 GCA_041488255.1 Gammaproteobacteria bacterium
CCCGCCGCACTGGGTCACTGTACGCGGCGTCGGACGTGGAATCGGCGGCAACCGGCGAGCACAGCAGAAACAGCGCGGCGAAAGCGGCGTTGACCACGATCGCCTTGGTCCCGAACCTGGCTCCCGCTCGGCGCGCCGAACCGCTGAAATGCCCAACGTGACGCGGCGGCCACCGATCGTCGTTCTCTGGACCGTCGCAACTCGGCAGGCCCGCTGCCGTCTTTAGAATCGATCCCAATTCGAACCCTCCGTTTTGCCTTGCTGGTGCTCTCGCAACGGTTCCCTCCATGCGCATACGAGCTTGTGATCGCAAGATCCGTGCAAGGCAGCCCCGCTACATGCAGCGCGTCACCTCCAAGACCCCGCCACGCAGCGGCGCATTGCCCCCCGCTGCACTGTCCTGTGCGAAGTCCGAACAATCCTACCGCACCCTTTCAACCGTCCGCGGCGGGTATACTCCAACGAGCTCATTGCCCTCGCAAAGAACGGGGGCTCGAGAAGTGCGGGTAGGCGCTGCGTCCGCGCAGTTTAATTGCGAGGCTATCGCCGGGCGTAATGGAGGATGGAGATGGTCAACTGTTTTCATCGGGTCATCTGGATCGGCGCGCTGTTGCTGGCGGCTTCCGGCTCCAGGGGAGCAGACCTGACTGCCGAGCAGGTTCAAGAAGCGCTCGCTTCCGCCCATCGAGGCGCTCCCGCGCAGCTCGGCGGAAAGGATCTGTCCGATCTAGACCTCAGCCGCGTCGACTTCAAACAGGCGAATCTTTCCGGGGCCAGCCTGTTCGGGACCAAGCTGGTGCTCGCCAATCTCTCCGGGGCGGATCTTTCCAAGGCCAACCTCAACGGCGCCTGGCTGATGGGAACGGACTTCACTGGCGCCGACCTGTCCAACGCGATGCTGATGTCGGTGGTCATCGTGGGCGGTGAGGTCAAGCAGCGTCCCAACTTCGCGCGCGCGAACCTGTCGGGGGCCCGCATCATCGCCGAGCTCGACGGCGCCAATCTCTCGGGCGCCAACCTGTCCAACGCGCGCATCGGCGTGAACATCAAGAACCAGGGGATGGGGCAGATGCGCACCAACCTCACCGGCGCAGACCTGTCCGGCGCCAATCTTTCGGGTGCGGACGTGAATCGGTCGTTGCTGCGCTTTGCCAACCTGAAGGGCGCCAACCTGAGCGGCGCCAATCTGTTCCGCGTCGACTTGTCGGGAGCCGACCTGACCGGTGCCGAGCTCGGCGGTGCTGACCTGACCGAGGCCGACCTTTCCGGGACGATCCTGAAGAATGCCCGGGGACTGGGCACCGTCAAGGGTCTAGACAAAGCAGCCAACCGCGACCAGGCGATCTACTGAGCCCCGCGTGAGCCATGACCGCCCCCGCCCCGCTGTCGCCCCTGGAAACGCGTGTGCTGGGGGTCCTGGTGGAGAAGCAACTCACGACGCCGGACTACTACCCGCTCACGCTCAACGCGCTGGTCGCCGGCTGCAACCAGAAGTCCAGCCGCAATCCGGTGGTGCATGCGAGCGAGGAAGAGGCGCAGATGGCGCTGGATGCGCTCAAGCGCCAGACGCTGGTGATCGACAGCTATGGTGCCTCGGGCCGCGTGATGCGCTACGCTCACAACCTGCCCAAGGTGCTCAACGTGGGGCAGCAGATCACGGCGCTGCTGGCGGCGCTCATGCTGCGCGGAGCGCAGACCCCGGGCGAGCTGCGGACCGGTTGCGATCGGATGTACCGCTTCGCCGACATCTCCTCCGTAGAGGCGTTCCTGGAGGACATGGCTTCGCGTTCTGTGGGTGCGCTGGTCGTGAAGCTGCCCAAGCAGCCCGGCTCGCGCGAGCATCGCTGGGCCCAGCTGCTGAGCGGCCCGGTAGAGGTCGAGGCCGAGATCCGCGCGCCGCAGGAGCAAGAAGAAGAGGTGACGACGGGAGAGGTTGCAGCGCTCAAGGCCAATCTCGCGCAGTTGCGCGACGAGGTGGCCGAGCTGCGTGTCTTGGTCGAGCAGCTCTACCGCGAGCTGGGAGTAAAGCGATGAGCGGGCCGGATCGGTCCGCCTTCTGGCTCCCAAGTCGGTCTCTCGGAGAACCGTGAACAAGATCTTCGTCCACGACCAGCCGATTCGGTTCTCGCACTGCGATCCGGCCGGGATCGTCTACTTCCCCAGATTCTTCGATCTGGCGCACGCAACGATGGAAGATTGGTTCTCGGTTGGCCTAGGGCAACCGCTGCCGGATCTGATCCGCGATCGGCGCATCGGCACGCCGACCGTCAGCGTGCAGTGCGAATTCGTGAAGCCGCTCAGGATGGGAGACACCCTGCGCTTCGAGCTGCGCGTGCTCAAGGCCGGAAATGCCTCCGTGCAGCTGGCGTACAGCGGCAAGAAGGACGGCGTCGAGCACCTGAGAATGGCGCAGACCATCGCCTTCATGGCGCTCGACAGCGGCAGCGCCACCTCAATTCCGGACGACCTGCGGCCGCGGATCGAGCAGTACCTGGTAGGTTGAGCGCGGGAGTAGTTTGCGCGCCGCTGCGGCGGCGGCGCCGGCCGTCACTTGACGGCGTACACGTTGGCCCGAACGGGGGCATCGCGGGACACGAGCAGACGCGCCGCCTCCTCGGCCGGCACCGCCGGTGAGAAGCAAAAGCCCTGATACGCGCGGCAGCCCATGGCGCGTAGGAACTCGACCTGACGCGTGCTCTCCACCCCCTCGGCGACCGTGTCGAAGCCCATGTCCTCGGCGAGGCTGACGATGGCCCGAGTGACGGCCGCATATTTGGCGGATTCGGTCACCCCGTGCACGAACCCGCGGTCGATCTTGAGCGTGGTGATCGGCAGGTCCTTGAGGTGGCCCAGGCTCGAGTATCCGGTGCCGAAGTTGGCCACCGCGATGCGCGCACCGAGCGCGCGCAGCCTCTCGAGCACCTGTCCCGCGCCCGGCTCCGACATCAGCTGGTTCTCGGTGATCTCCAGCTCGATGAACTCGCCGGGAACATCGTAGCGGGACAGCAGCTCACCCAGTCGCTGTGCCACGCCCACGTCACGCAGCTGCGCGGCAGAAAAGTTCACTGAGATCGGCACCGGCTCCAGGCCCGCGCTGCGCCACGCGGCGATCTGCGCGCAGGCTGCGTCGAGGGTCCAGTGGGCAATGGCCCCGATGAGCGAACTGCTCTCCTCCGCGAACGAGATGAAGTCGCCCGGCAGCAGCAATCCGCGCCGCGGATGCTGCCAGCGCAGCAGCGCCTCCAGTCCGCGCAGACGGCCGTCCTCCAACCTCACCTGAGGCTGGAAGTGCAAGCGCAGCTCGCCCCGTTCCAGCGCCTGGCGCAGTTCGTGTTCGACGTCGAGCTGCTTCTGCATCCGGTCCAGCATGTCTGGCGAGAAGAAGCAGTAGCCGTTGTCGCCGGCCATCTTCGCGCGATGCGCTGCGGTCTCGGCGTGCTGCAGCAGCGAGCGCGGCTCCTTGCCGTCCACCGGGAACACCGCGATGCCGATGGATACACCCACCCGGACCTCGCGTTCTCCCAGGGGGAACGGCTGGCGCACCAGCGACAGGATCTTGTCGGCCACTGCGGCGATATGGCTTTCACCGCTGGTCTCCTCCAGGATCAGCGCAAACTCGTCCCCGCGCAACCGGCACAGCGTATCGCTTGCGCGCAAGCTCCCTGTGAGCCGGGTGGCGAGCAGCAGCAACAGGCTGTCGCCGGCGTCGTGGCCCAACGTGTCGTTGACCAGCTTGAAGTTGGACACGTCGATCAGCATCAGGGCGCCCGCGCTGCCCGACTCGGTCGATTCGATCAGCACGCGCTCGATCTGGCGCGAGAAGTACTGCCGGTCGGGCAGCTTGGTGACCGGGTCGTAGTGGGCCAACTCCTCCAGCCGTCGCTGCGCCTGCGTGCGCTCGGACAGCTCCCGGCGCAAGGATGCTTCGCGCTCCGAGATTCGATCCAATAGGCCGTTGCAGGCCGCAGCGAGCGCACCCACCTCGTCGCGATGTTCCACCGTCGCACGCAGGTTGTAGCGCTTCTCGGCGAAGATACGGCGCGTGAGCGCGGTCAGCCTGCCCATCGGCTGCAGGATCGCGTGGTGCCAGCGTGCTGTCGCCACGTAGGCTATGACCAGGGCGATCGCGGCGATGAGCGACGCCTTGATTCCGAACCCCGCGAGGTCGTAGCGAAACTGGGCGAGGTCGGTGGCGATCGCGATGACGCCGATCACCTTGTCCTCTTGCATCACCGGCCGGTAGCTCTCCAGGTAGTCGTCGTGCAGCCGATGGCCGCCGGCCAGAGTCGGCTCCGAAACCGGGACGACCCCATGCGAGTGCGCACTCATGTAGGCGGCGAACGGTCGGCCGCGCCCGTCGAACACCTGCGCCGACAACACAGCGGGAATGACGCGCAAAGAAGCCAGCGCGCGCTCGGCCGCCGCTCTGTCGTCGCCGGCGAGCGCCGGCGCCGCGTTGTAGGCCATCAGCTCGGCGCGAACGGAGGCCTCCGTCAACAGGCGGGCCTTGGCGTCCTGGTAGTGATCGGCGATGACCAGCCCGCATGCCAGAAGCACTACGCCAGTCAGCGTCAGAAAGCTGGCCAGCAGCAGCTTCGCGGCAAGGGAAAGATCGCCAAGCAGGCGGCTCATGAGTGCAGGCGGGATCCGGTTGCGTGGCGGGAGAGCGTTGACTGCTCGGATCCTCCCGCAGGCGTCGGGCGGCCCGCGGCGTCGGGGCGACTGTGGATTGCCGCAAAAGCAGCAATAAAGTCGCGCGCAGGCGTGTTTTGCCCGCAGCAGCGGCAGCTAATTTTCCGATGGCGCATCAATGACTTCTCCAGAACACCGACAACGCTCTGACAATCCGTTGACCAATGGACGAAACGATTTGCCCTACCGTCGCAATGCGCATGCCACTGCGCGGGGCAACTGCGAGTCCACCTAAACTCGAGATCAGACTGTGCCGGCGATGATCGGGCTCGGTCGCGTTCCGGTAGCCGCGTGAGGGGCCGTTTGAGAAATTCTTAGCGTTGTCTTAGCCAACATCCGGCAACGCCATGATGATTCGCACCGCTGGTGCTATAGTTCAAGTGGGTCGTCACAACAGCACCAAGAAAGGGAGGAAGGCCATGAGCGTTCGACGAATCACCGCTGCGCTGACCTGCACTGCGCTGGCCGCTGGGGCGGCGATTGCGCTCTGCTTGCCGCATGCCTACGCCGACGGCGATCTGTTGAGCTCGCTCAAGGCGGCCAAGATCGTGGAGTTGAATTTCGTCTGGGACCAGAAATCCCCGGTGCTCAGCTTCAATCCGCCGTTTGCCGCAGCCTTGGTCAACACCCACAAGCAGACCAATGGCTGGATTCCAGAACTGTCCTTCGCCGCGGACATGATGTACTTCAGCGGGCAGCACGGTGCGCCGACCATCGACGCCATCGGCCACATCGGCCACAACGGCAAGCTGTTCGGGGGCCTTGTCGCCGAACAGAATGAGGCCCCCAGCGGCCTCCTGGCGCTCGGCATCGAACATTACCCCAAGGAGCGATTCATCAACCGCGGGGTGCTGCTCGATGTCGCGCGCTTCAAGAACGTCGACGCTCTGCCGCCCGGCGAAGAAATTACTGCCGCCGACCTCGAAGCCACCGCGCGTGCGCAGGGAGTGGAAGTACGCGCCGGCGATTCGGTGCTGATCCGCACCGGGTACGGCCGTTACTTCGAAACGGACAAGGCCAAGTACATGGGCCTGCGCCCCGGTCCTGGCGAGAGCGCGGCGAAATGGCTGGCGGAGAAGAAAGTGTTTCTGACCGGAGACGATCAGCTCACCTACGAAGTCTATCCGCAGAAGGGTACGATATTCCCGGCGCACCGCATTCTCATCGCCGATAACGGCATCTACATCGTGGAGAACTGCAACCTCGAGGAGCTCTCCCAGGTGCTTGCCGCGCGCAAGAACTACGAATTCGTGCTGGTGTTGAACCCCCTGCGTCTGCGCGGGATGACCGGTTCGCCGCTCAACGCATTCGCCCTCATCCCGCAATAGCGGGTTCCCCCCACCCCAACCCTCCCCCGCTCGCGGGGGAGGAAGAGGGTGCAGACATAAGATCCCTCTCCGGCAGAAATAAAGTCCCTCTCCCCCCGGGAGAGGCAGCAGATATATGATCCCTCTCCCCTTGGGAGAGGGTAGGGTGAGGGCCGGGTAAGGGCAGCGTCGCGAGACGCCTGGGAGAGGGCAGGGTGAGGGGTACTCCCGAATCGGCTGTTATGGTCCACTAGGACGTCGCCTCACAAACTAACGCCGCCCGCGAGGCGTTCTTTTTTCGTTCGAACCTCCCAATAGAAGGAGACCCAGTTGACATACCCTCGCTTCGCCACGCTGGCACTGACTGCCGCGTGCGTGTTTCCCCTGCTCACTCAGGCGCAGGAAGTCACGCTCAAAATGGTGAGCGCCTTTGCCGAGAACTCGCAGTACGTCAAGCGGCTGGAAGGGTTCATCGAGAAGTTTAACGCCGAGAACAAGGGGGTTGCGCAGATCACCTTCATCGGAGGACCCAAAGCCATTCCTAGCTTCGAGACGGGCAACGCGGTGCGCTCCGGTGTGGTCGAGATGGCGATGACCAGCGGTGCCTTCTACACCAACATCATGCCCGAGGCCGATACGCTCAAGATGGCGCAGATTCCGGTCTCCGAGCAGCGCAAGAACGGCGCCTTCGACTATATCAACAAGCTCTGGAACGAGAAGGCGAACATGGTGTATTTGGCGCGCATGGTCGAGGGCACTCCGTTCCACGTCTATCTGAACAAGAAGATCGACAAGCCCGACCTCACTGGTCTCAAGCTGCGCACCACGCCGGTGTATCGGGACTTTTTTTTGGCGCTCGGCGCGCAGGTGGTGCAGACGGCGCCTGGCGAGCTGTACACCGCGCTGGAACGCGGTGTGGTGGACGGCTACGGATGGCCGATCACCGGCATCTTCGACCTCTCCTGGCAGGAGAAGACCAAGTATCGGGTCGACCCGGGCTTCTACAACGCTGAAGTGTCGATCGTCGTCAACCTCGGCACCTGGAACAAGCTCTCGACCGCACAGCGCGACGCGCTGAGCAAATGGGCGCTGTGGATCGAAAGCCAGAATGCGGACTTCTGGGGCAAAGAAGTCGAGCGCGAGACCAAGCGTCAGGCCGAAGCGGGAATCCAAGTGATCAGGTTCGAGGGCGCGCAGGCGAAGCAGTTCGTCGACAAGGCTTACGAAGCCGGCTGGGCGGGCATCATCCGGCAGAGCCCCGAGCACGGCCCTAAGCTGCGACAGCTCTTGAGCAAGCGCTGAGGCCCGCCTCTCCTCCTCGCATCCCGAGAGCGGGCCTAAAAGACCTTCCCTTCACATCGCTCATGAAGCGCGCGTATCACCTGCTCATGCATGGCTGCGGCGTGGCCTCGGCGCTCGTCATCGGGGTGGTCGTGCTCCTTGTCACTTGCGACGTCGTCGCGCGCAATGTCGGCCTCGGGAGTTTTCCTTGGGTAGTCGAGGTGTCGGAGTACAGCCTGCCGCTCGCCACTTTCCTCGCTGCGCCGTGGCTGCTGTACAAGAACGAGCATGTGCGGGTCGACATCCTGCTCACCGTTCTTCCGGTCGGCGTTGCGCGCCAGATCGACCGCGCGGCGGATGTGATCGGGGTAGCCGTCTGCGTCGTGTTCGTCTGGTACGGGATCAGGGTGATTGCCGACTCCATGCAGCTGGGCTCGATGATCATCAAGACGCTGGTCTTTCCCGAATGGTGGACCTTCGTGCCGGTGCCAGTTTGCTTCGCGCTGCTCGCTGTCGAATTCGTGCGCCGCATGCTCACCGGTTCGGGCATCGTGTCCGGGCAACTGGGCTCGCAATGACGCGCATGCCATGACTTGGTACGCGGCTTCCCTGCTTTTGTTCGGCTGCCTCGCGGTCGCCTTCGCCACCGGGATGCCGGCAGCATTCTCGTTCTTCGCGATCAACATCGTGGGAGCGTACCAGTATCTGGGCGGCGACGCTGGCCTGGCCCAGCTGGTGCGCAACGGCGTCGTCTCCATCACCAACTTCTCGCTCACACCGATCCCATTTTTCATCCTGATGGGCGAGGTGCTGTTCCACACCGGCGTCGCGATGAAGGCGATCGATGCGATAGAGCGGCTCATCCGGCGCGTTCCCGGCAGGCTTGCGGTGGTGGCGGTCGTTGCCGGCACGGTGTTCTCGGCCATCTCCGGCTCGACCATCGCCACTACAGCCATGCTCGGTAGCCTGATGCTGCCGGAGATGTTGCGCCGCGGGTATCACCCGAACATGGCGATGGGGCCCATCATGGCGATCGGAGGCGTCGACATGCTGATCCCGCCCTCGGCGCTCACCGTGCTCCTCGGCAGTCTTGCGGGCATCTCGATCTCGCATCTGCTGGTAGGGGGCATCCTTCCGGGCCTGGTGCTGGCGGCCATCTTCGTCGCCTACATCGTCGTGCGCGCGAAGGCGAATCCGGCGCTGGCGCCCGCCTTCAACGAGGAAAAGGATCAAGTCAGCGGGTGGGAGCGTTGGCGGCCGCTTATCGCGTACGTTGTGCCGCTCACGCTGATCTTCGCGGTCGTGATCGGAGCGATGGCGGCCGGTTGGGCGACACCGACCGAGTCGGCGGCACTCGGCGCGGTAGCCACCGTTGTGGTGGCCGCGCTCTATCGCTCGCTCAAGCTGTCGAGTTTAATGAAAGCGTTGCTCGGGACTGCGGCCATCTCGGGTGTCATCTTGTTCATCATCGTCGGTGCCACTACCTTCGCACAGATCCTCGCCTTCTCGGGGGCGACCAACGGGCTAGTTGCAGCCGTTCGGGAGGCAAGCTTCGGCTCCTGGGGCGTTCTGCTGGGGATGATGCTAATCCTGCTCGTGCTCGGCTGTTTCATCGATCAGGTGAGCATGATGCTGCTCACGCTGCCGTTCTTCATGCCGCTGGTCCAGCACTACGGCTTCGAGCCCATCTGGTTTGGCGTCCTGTACTTGATTGCGATGCAGCTGGGCCTGCTCACGCCGCCCTTCGGGCTGCTGCTGTTTACCATGAAAAGCGTGGCTCCGAAGCACATCACCATCGGTCAGGTCTATCGTGCGGCCACCCCGTATGTGATCTTCGGCCTGCTGATGCTCGTGATCGTCCTGCTGTTCCCCCCGCTGGCCAACTGGCTGCCCAGAGTGCTGCTCGAAAAATGAGGGTCGCGAGCGATCGTTGCGCCAGATCCGTCGGGGCTTGGCCAGCTGTGAGGAGAAGCTTGCGCAGCGCAGCCTGGGATCCAGGAGCAACGGTGGATGGCCGTTCCTCGAAATGCTCGCGCGCCACGTTTTCCCGCTTGCTCGGCATGACGCTAAACGTGCTGCTTCGCATCTGCCCCTGACAAGCGGTATATCCGTACCGCATTCTCGCCGAACAGCTTGCGCTGATCCGGAATCGGGCGATCCGACACCGCCGCTCGGAAACCCGCAAAGATCGTCTCGAACGGCGCGCACAGCTTGTCGACCGGATAGTTGCTGGCGAACATGCACCGCTCGACGCCGAAGATGGCGATTGCATCGCGGATGATGGGCCTGTTCTCAGCCAGCGTCCACAGCTTGCCGGGTTGACCCAGGCCCGAGATCTTGACGAGCACGTTCTCAGCTTGAGCGACGCCATCCATCGCCTTGCGCCAGCCTGCGAGACCTGGTTCACTCCGATCCGTCGGCAAGCCGGCGTGATTGATGATGATGGGGGTGTTCGGGTGATCGCGTGCGAGATCCGCCGCCGCACTGAAGTGCCACCACGGCGTTTGCAGGTCAAAAGAAAGGCCGTATCGTTCCAACAGTGCGAAGCCGCGCCGCCACAGTGGGTCGTCCATTGAACCGCGTCCACCGCGCTTGGCCGCGTCGGGAGTGACCGCCGAGCGCGGCTTGTGGCGGATGCCGCGCACCAAAGGCCGTGCCCCCTGGGCCGCGAGAACCGCTTCCACATCGTCACGATCCAGCCACGCCTGCGCAACGCACACGGTGGGCAGAACATGCCTGGCCGCGATCTCTTCGAGCCATCGCGTCTCGCCGACCGGATCGCGCGGATCCCACTCCGCTTCCACGTGCACCGTCATCGCGGGACGGCTTGCCGCGGCGTCATTCAGATAGTCCGGCGGCAGATAGCTCTTGCGGATCGCGCTGTAGTCACCGTAGCGAAACCGGATCGGCTCTCGATCGCAGAGCCATGGATAGTAGTTGCGCTCGAGGTCCCAGAAGTGCTGATGAGCGTCGACGAACGGAAACCAGTCCTCGTTCATGCGCGATAAAACCGCTGAGCTCGCTTCTCGGCCTTTTCCGCCGCTTCCTTGGGCGAAAGCTGACCGGTTGCCGCCTCCGCAAACATATCGACCACCACGAAGTCCGCCAGCGTTGCCGCGGCCGCTTGCCCCAGCGCGCCAGCGAACCCACCCGACCTTGCGCGCGCGCTAACCTCGCGAAACGGAGTAATCTTCGGGTCCTTGAACCACGACGGATCATTCTCGTAGGCCCGCAGACTCTGTGAGATGTAGCCAACCGAGCTACGCAGCATGTTCTGGTATTGATCCCTCTCCAGCAAGAAGGCGACGAAAGCCTTCGCCGCATTGGGGTACTTGGTGTATTTGAGGATGATCAGCGGAAACAGCAAGTGCAACTCGGTGGGCATACCCACTGGACCGACGGGCCACGTGGCGTGGTTGATATCGGTAGCGATGGGCATCTTGTCCGCGAGCGCTTTTCCGTAGATGGAGCTCGAGTTGTCAGTCAGCGCGATCTCACCGGCGAGGAACGCCTTGTTGTTGCTGGCGTCGTTCCAGGAGAGCGTGCCGGGGATTAGGGTGGGATAGATGGCGCGGGCGTAGTCGAGTGCGCGCAGGGTCTCCGCACTGTTGATCGCCACGCGGTTGCGCTCATCGACGATCCGGCCGCCGTGCGACCACAGCAGCCAGTGACTCCAGCAATTGCCGTCGTTGGTCGAGTGACCGAAAGCGAACCCCGCCGGGTGCCCGCTCTTCTGAAGTTGCTGGCAGAGTTTGAGGAAGCCGTCGCTGTCGGTCGGAAACTTCTCGAACCCCGCCTCGTTTATCCAGGAGACCCGATAGGTCGGCAATACACCGACTAGGATATTCGGGATCGCGATCCAACGATCACCGCTCCTACCGTAGGTTTCGACGATCGGGTACCAGCCGCCATACTTTTTGCCGATGTGTTCGGCGACGTCGGTGACGTCGAGCAGCTTGTCGGGAAATAGATGTGCCGTCGCGTTCAGCGTCCAGATGATGTCCGGCCCACTGCCGACGTTGACGGCGATTGCCGCCTTGGTCTGGATGTCGTCCTGCCATTCGTTCTCGATGCGAACATCGACACCCGTGACCTGGCTGAAGGCCGCGATCGCTTCGGTGGTGGCCTTGTTCTCGGCGTCCAGGAACTTGCTCCAGCGCAGGAAGCGGAGTTTCGAGCCGGCTTCTGGCTTGAATGGCTGATCCGCTGACCAGGCGTAAGTCCAATCGACCATAGCCGGAGTTACCGCAAGCGCAGCGCTCGCCTTCAGCCAGTCGCGTCGAGTCAAAGACATGTTCTGTCCTTTGCTGCCGATTCACAAAAGCAGCTGACCGTGTCTGCCGTCATCCCGGCACTGTCACCCCGGACTTGATCCGAAGCGGGATCCAGACGTTTGTCGGTCGTCGCTCTGGATTGCGGCTCGCGCTGGGCTTGGCCGGAATGACGACGCTGAACAGCATAGGTCAATCTCCACGCTCGGCAGCGAACCTTCCCGCGCGCCACCCCGAGACGAAGGCCCAAGCCAGATGATGGCCATGACCCTTCAGCAGCAAGCCGCCCTGGCTAGTCGCGCCGGCCGTGAGCAGCTCGAGCATAGGAAAAACAGACGTCTTTCCCCCCGATTGGGAACGTAGCGCGTGACCAGCAAGCGTGTCAATCACGCGAGTCCTCGGTCAAGGCTTAGAGTTCTAGAACCGGGCAAGGTTACCGTGTCGCCTAGCCGGTAGCTACCGGAGGGGAAGTAGACCGTCGGGACTGAGAAACTGCCGATGCCAGCCTGTGGGACGTTTGCGAAGCGGCGTTTGATCGCCTTCTGGATGAACTCACCATCATTGGCCGACCAACTGACAACGACATGGTCGGCCGCGCGAACCGCCGTCGACTCCAGTTCTACTGCTTGCGGGGAAATTGGAGCGTCGAGGCCATGTCCCTAAAGCCCTTGCTCGCCTTGAGCCGCTTGCGATGGTCAAGAAAGGACGCGTGCGCCCCTAGGAGGTCGAGGCCTTCATCGCACAGGAACAGCGGCGCTGGACACAGCCGGCGGCGCGGCAGACGCTGCGTTTTCCCCGATCCGCGCTCCCGCCGAGCCGTGTTCAGCGGGGCAAGCCAGCGGCAGCGGTGGCAACCGGCCCTGCGCGACGCGCACGGCGCGCGCAGGGCCGCTTGGGCCGACGCTCAGCGTTTGTCAGCCGGCTTTTTGACGGCCTCGGGTTCGCCTTCAGGGTGCGGCATGTCGCCGGTCATGCCGGAAGCGCGGGCGCTCGCGATGTCCGGAGACGGCACCGGCGGCGCGCTCATCGCGGCGCTCACGCCCCCGACGCCCGACATCGGTGTCGGTGCCGAATCCTGTCCAGCGGCAGCGGCTGCCGCCATGCTCGCGAAAGGCGTTGGCAGGTCGCCTTGGGTCACACCCGCCACTCCCGACCCGAAACCCGTCGGGGTCGGCGCCACGCCTTGCAGCGACACGCCACTGGACACACCGGACGAAACCCCTTCGCCGAAATCCAGGCGAATCGTGATGGATGGAATCGACATAGAACGCTCCTCGAAATGGTTGCGTGGCTCGGCCATACGGATGAACTCCGGTCCGCAGTCCTTAATGCAGACCGAGGCGAAAACCTCACAAATTGTTAGGTTCCGCATCTCTTCAAGATATCGAGCGTCGTCTGGCGCACAGGTGTTCGAGCGGCTCGCAGACCACAACCTGTTCGAGCAGCCCGTAGCACAGCAAGCCCTACGAGCGGCGTGAACGCGTCGAGGCAGTGGTCGAGCACGGAGCAATTGGACAGCCCATATGGTTGTTTAGCCTCGCGACGGTGGCTGAATCTGTAGGTGATGTCGGGCACGCTCGGCGGCTACAAGAACCCTACCTCACGTCGTCGGGTTGACCTACGTCGAAACATTCGGCTCGATACGGATGCGAAAAGCGGTCGCCGACATGAATCTCGACCCAAGATTGGAAATCGCACACGCGGTTGTGACTGACCTCGGGCTGATCGAGCGCACCCAGACGCGTGTCGATGCTGCGTTTGGGGAGTTGAACGAGCTTGCGCCCCACGCAATCTTGTCGCCCACAGTGGACCATGGTCCACGCCCACAAAGATGTGAAGACGGGCGAGCTAGATATTCGGCATGGGTGCTCACGCGGATCCTGCGGCCTGCAGCCGGCCCCGCAGGACTTTCCCGCTAACGGGCCTTGGATGGGATGCTTTCGATTACCGTCACGATCTTGCTCGGATCGAACGCCATGGCAACTTCGGCGCTGAACAGGTCTCCCGTCACGATTTCAAAATACGGACAGACTTGGCATTTGCGTATCTCGATATGCCCTTGCCGGGCGTGCGCGAGTCGATGCTCGCCCGAGCACAGATTGCAATAGCGGGGTGCGGTCCACGCTATCTTCTGCTCAGGATGCCACGCAAACGGAGGCTCGTGGATGAAGACTCTTTCGCTCCGATCCACGTGCCACGCGATGCGCTTGCCCAGATTCTGATCCTCCCCCGAGTGTCTGCCGCAGAAGATGAGATCAAAGCCGCCCAAACCTTGCACC
>JBGPOV010000100.1:0-13690 GCA_041488255.1 Gammaproteobacteria bacterium
ATGAATCTGGAGCTGCAGCGCATCTGGCTCGAGCGAAGGAAGACGGTGCTGTTTATCACGCACTCGATCGCAGAGGCGGTCTTTCTCGCGGACCGCGTGTTCGTGATGACGCCGCGGCCCGGCCGCATCATGGACGACGTCGCGGTCGAGCTTGCGCGGCCCCGCAGCCTCGAAGTCATGAATACGCCCGCGTTCGGAGGATACGTCCAACGGATCCGCGCGCGGTTCCAAGCCACGGGAGGGCTCGACACATGATTCGCGTGCCGCGTTTCCTGCTTCGCCTGCTTCTCGTGCTCGCGGTGCTCGTGGTTTGGGAGGCCGCAGTGCGCCTATTCGCTGTCCCCGTGTTCATCCTGCCGGCACCATCGAGCATCGCCGTCGCACTGTGGCGCGGTTTCGCGTCTACGCTCTACATCGATCACCTCCGCATCACGGTTGCCGAGACGCTGCTCGGGTTCGTGTTCGGGTCGATCCTGGCGCTCGTGCTCGGTACGCTCATCGCTCTGAGCCGCCGCGTCGAGTACTTCCTCTACCCCTTCGTCGTCATGTTCCAGTCGATGCCGAAGGTGGCGCTCGCGCCGCTCATCATCGTCTGGTTCGGGCTGGGGCTCACCTCGAAGGTAGCGCAGGCCGCGGTGACCGCGTTCTTTCCGCTCATGGTCAACACGATCGTGGGGCTGCGCTCCGCCGACGAGGACCGCGTCGCGCTCATGCGTTCGCTCGATGCCTCCGAGCTCCAAATCCTCACGATGCTGCGCGTGCCCTCGGCCATGCCTTTCATCATGGCCGGGTTCGAGATCGCCATGGTGCTATCGCTCATCGGCGCGATCGTCGCGGAGTTCGTCGGCGCGCAGAAGGGGTTGGGCGTGCTCATCATGAGCATGACCTATACGATGGATGTGGCCGGGCAGTTCTCCGTGCTGCTGATCCTGTCGGTCCTGGGACTGCTGCTGAACGGCGTCATCGTCGAGATCCGCAAGCGGATTCTGTTCTGGGACGCGTCGCAGAAGATGGCAGCAGACGCGCCCGTGGACGGAGCAAAGATATGAAGCGTCTCGTGGCCGCGCTTGCGGCAGTCTTTCTTTTGAGCTTCGCGGAACGGCATGCCGCAGCCCAGACCAACGTGCGGGTGGGCTGGTGCTCGCGCACGGTCAGCGCGGCCACCGCACCCTTCGCGATCGCAACCAAGATGGGCTGGTTCGCCAAGGACGGGATCAAGGTCGAGTTGATGCCGCTCCCGGGCGGCACCGACTGCGTCAAGTTCGTCGCGACCGGGGAAATCAGCTACGCGATACCTTCGGTGGAGCCGCTTGCGATCATTCGGCCGCAGGGCGTAAAGGCGAAGACCTTCTACACCGCATACCA
This sequence comes from Gammaproteobacteria bacterium, assembly GCA_041488255.1. Taxonomy (GTDB): domain Bacteria; phylum Pseudomonadota; class Gammaproteobacteria; order Burkholderiales; family SHXO01; genus SHXO01. Next base: position 1,366 of record JBGPOV010000100.1, read on the forward strand.
AGGCTATATCTACGGTGTCGCAGTACCGCAGGACAGCCCGATCAAGAGCTTTGCGGACTTGAAAGGCAAGTCGATTGGGGTCATCGCGATGGGATCGGCCGGCATGATCGTGGCACGCTCTCTCGCCGCCAGCGCCGGCCTCGATCCGGACAAGGACATCCGGGTCGTCGTCGCCGGCGAGGGGGCGCAGACCGCGGCGTTGCTGCGCACCGGTCAGGTCGACGCCCTGAGCCAGTTCGACACGCAATACGCCATGATCGAGAACGCCGGCGTAAAGCTGCGCTTGCTGCCCAGCCCCCAGATCGAGCGGTTTCCATCGAACGGCTTGCTCGCGCTGGAAGAGACGCTGCGCACAAAGCGCAAGCAGGCCGTCGCGCTCGCACAGGGCTATGCGAAGGGCACGCTGTTCGCCATCGCCAATCCGGAAGCCGCGATCCGCATCCTGTGGGAGGTCTATCCCCAGACCAAGCCGACCGGCAAGGACGAGGCGACCGCTTTGAGGGACGACGTGAAGGTGCTGGAAGCGCGCATCCAGAACTGGAAGCTCGAGAAAGGCGGTGTCTCGAAGTGGGGCGAGAGTTCCGAGCGAAACTACGCTGGTTATATCGAGTTCCTGCATAAATGGGGCATCCTCAAGGAGAAGGTCGCGGCGCGCGATCTCGTCACCAACGATCTCATCGCCGAGATCAACGACTTCGATCAGACGAAGATCATCGCCGAGGCGAAAGCCTACAAAGCGCGCTGAGCCGGCAAGTATCGCAACGGATGGGAGGGGACGCTATGAAATATCTCGTCGCTGCGCTCGTGAGCACCTGTTTCCTAGATTTCGTGGGCTCGGTGGCTTACGCGCAGGAGACGATTCGGGTGGCGTGGTGTGCACGCACGGTCAGTTCCCTCGCGGCGCCCTACGCCGTCGCTCAGAAGATGGGCTGGTATGCCAAGGCTGGGATTCGGCTCGAGCTGGTCCCGATATCCGGTTCCACCGACTGTGTCAAGTTCCTTGCAACCAAGCAAGTAGACTACGCAGGCGCCGGAGTCGAGCCCGTAGCCATGATCCGCGCGCAGGGCGTCAAGGCGCGGATTTTCTATACGTACAACCAAGGCTTCATTCTTGGGATCGCGGTGCCCCAGGACAGCCCGATCAAGAGCTTCGCCGACCTGAAAGGCAAATCTATCGGTGTCATATCGATGGGCGCTGCAGGGGTCATGTTAGCGCGTGCCGTAGCCGCCAATGCCGGTCTCAATCCCGACACCGACATCCGGATCGTTGTCGCTGGAGAGGGGGCCCAGACCGCGGCGCTGCTGCGCAAGGGGGAAGTCGACGCATTGAGCCAGTACGACGGGCAGTACGCGATGATCGAGAATGCCGGAATAAAGCTGCGCTTGCTGGAGAACCGCGAGATGGAGCATTTCCCCTCGAACGGTTTGGCGGCGCTCGACGAGACGCTGCGCAGCAACCGCAAACAGGCTGTCGCGCTCGCCCAAGGCTTCGCCAAAGGCACGCTGTTCACCATGGCCAACCCCGAGGCGGCGATCCGCATCTTATGGGAGGTCTATCCCCAGGCCAAGCCGACGAGCAAGGACGAGGCGACTGCACTGAAGGATGAACTCAACATCCTCGCGACGCGCATCCCGAAATGGAAGCCCGAGACGGGTGGCGTCTCGAGGTGGGGGGAGAACTCCGAGAAGAACTTCGCGGCCTATGTCGCTTTCCTGGAAAAATCGGGCGTCATCAAGCAGAAGGTGCCTGTTGGTGATCTCATCACCAACGATCTCATCGCCGACATCAACGACTTCGATCCGGCGAAGATCATCGCCGAGGCGAAAGCTTACAAGGCGCGTTGAGCCAGTGCAAAGGCGGCTACGCTCTACAACGGTCTCCGGAACTTCCGAATGAGTGCACTTCACCCTCAAACCCAGGCCATGGTCGACGCCATGGCGCGCATGAACCTCGTTCCACTGGACAAGCTCAGCGTCGAGCAGGCGCGCGAGCAGTTCAATCGAACTCGCGCATCTTTTTTGGGACCCGCGCAGGAGGTTGGCGCGGTGATCGATGCAGCGATCCCGGGCCCGGGAGGCACGCTCCAGATCCGCGCGTACCGCCCTCTGGGCAGTCGACGAAACGAGGCGTTGCCTGCGATGGTCTACTTCCACGGCGGCGGCTGGGTATTCGGCGACCTGGACAGCCACGATCCGCTGTGCCGCGAGCTGTGCAACCTTTCCGGCTGCGCGGTGGTCGCCATCGACTATCGGCGCGCGCCCGAGCACCGGTTTCCCGCTGCGGTCGAAGACGCGATCGCTGCCGTTCGTCACGTCGCGCAGCACGCAGCGGAACTCGGCGTCGACGGCACCCGGATCGCCGCAGGTGGCGACAGCGCGGGCGGGAACCTTGTCACCGTTGCTGCGCTGACTCTCCGCGACCAGGGTGGCTCACAGCTGAGGCTTCAGGTGCTCATCTACCCGGTCACCGACTTTGCGATGGACGCGCCTTCCTACGCGAGGATCGCCAACGGCTTCACGCTCACTGGGGAGCGCATGCGCTATTTCCGGGAGTCCTATCTACGCGGGCCAAAGGACGTCGACGACTGGCGTGCATCACCATTGAAGGCGCGGGACCTGTCCCGGCTTCCGCCAGCGCTGATCATCGCGGCTGACCATGACCCGCTGGTCGACGAAGGCAAGGCCTATGCGGACCGCCTGGCTGGCGCCGGTGTCCCTGTGACCTATACCTGCTACGACGGTGTAGTCCACGGATTCGTGAGCATGGCTGGGGCGATCGACGCCGGTCACACGGCGATCGCGGAGGCGGCCGCGGCGCTGAAACGCGCGTTATAAGGGTCGGCGTTAGCATGTTGAAAAACTCCCTCTCCCTTGACGGGAGAGGGCAGGGGTGAGGGTGGACCGCACCGTCTACCTGCTTGTAACAGCCTCATTCGGTTGAAGTCGCTTCTCTACCCCTCACCCTATCCCTCTCCCACAAGGGGAGAGGGAACGCTCTGAGGGAGTTTCCAGTTATTGCAGGAAGCCGGCCTTGACCTCGTCCCCGGACAGCAGCCGGATAGGTACGGGCTCGACGTGCCAGATGTCGCGGCAGTACTCGCGGATGGTGCGGTCGGAGGAGAATTTGCCGCAGCGCGCCGTGTTGAGGATCGACATGCGCGTCCAGCGTTCGGGATCGCCGTACGCTTCGCTCACCTGCCCCTGGCACTCGGTGTAGGGCCGAAAATCCGCCAGCACCAGGTACGGATCACTCAGCAGCAGGTTGTCGACCAGCGGGCGGAACAACGTGGCGTCGCCACGAGAGAAAAACCCGGAGCCGATCAGTTCGATCACCTCGCGTAGCAGCGGATCGGCGACGTGGTAGTCCATCGGGCGATAGCCCTTCGACTTGACCGCGGCAACTTCCTGGGCCGTGAGTCCGAACAGGAAGAAGTTGTCCGCCCCCACTTCCTCGCGGATCTCGATGTTGGCCCCGTCCAGAGTCCCGATGGTAAGCGCCCCGTTGAGGGAAAACTTCATGTTGCCGGTGCCCGAGGCCTCCTTGCCCGCAGTGGAGATCTGCTCGGAGAGGTCGGCCGCCGGGTAGACGCGCTGTCCGCTGCTCACGTTGTAGTTGGGGAGGAACACCACCCGCAGGGCTTCGCGCGCCTCGGGGTCGCGCTCCAGCGTTTCGCCCACGGCGTTGATGAGCCGGATGATGAGCTTGGCCATGTGATAGCCCGGAGCCGCCTTGCCGCCGAAGACGAAGGTGCGGGGCGGTCCGCCCCGGTCCGCGCCGGACTTGAGGCGGACGTACTGTGCGATCACGTGCAGGACGTTCAAGTGCTGCCGCTTGTACTCGTGGATGCGCTTGACCTGCACGTCGAACAGCGACTCGGGGTTCACCGTGATCCCGGCGCGCTGCCGGACGAAGGCCGCGAACTCGGCCTTGTTCGCCCGCTTGACCCCACGCCAACGCTCGCGCAAGCCGGCGTCCTCTGCCAACGGCTCGAGCCGAGCGAGCTGGTCGAGGTCTCTGACCCAGCCCTCGCCGATGGCCTCAGTGATCAAGCCGGCCAGCCTGGGGTTGCTGAGCGCCATCCAGCGCCGCGGCGTGACTCCATTGGTCTTGTTGCCGAACTTCTCCGGCCATAGCGCGTAGAAGTCCTGCAACACGTCACGCTTCAGCAGCTCCGAGTGCAGCTCCGCCACACCGTTGATCGCGTGGCTTCCTACACAGGCAAGGTTGGCCATGCGCACGTAGCGCTCGCCGCTTTCGTCGATCAGCGAGAGGCGCGCGATGCGTTCGTCATCGCCCCAGAAACGGATGCGCGCCACGTCGAGAAACCGGGCGTTGATCTCGTGCACGATCTCCAGGTGCCGGGGCAGCAGCTTCGCAAACATGGCCAGCGGCCAGCGCTCCAGCGCCTCGGGCAGCAGCGTATGGTTGGTATAGCCGAAGGTGCGGCGCGCTATGTCCCAGGCCTCGTCCCAAGCCATGGCGTGTTCGTCCACCAACAAGCGCATCAGTTCAGCGACGGCGATGGCGGGATGGGTGTCGTTGAGCTGGATGGCGAACTTCTCGTGAAAGCGCTCCAGCGGGATCTTCTGGCCGCGCATGATGCGCAGCATGTCCTGCAGCGAGCACGAGACGAAGAAGAACTGCTGCTCGAGCCGCAGCTCCTTGCCCTGGATCGCCTCGTCGTTGGGATAGAGAACTTTTGTGAGGTTCTCCGAGACGATTTTCTTGTTGACCGCTCCGTAATAGTCGCCGCGGTTGAACACGGCGAAGTCGAAGGACTCGGGTGCTTCGGCGCGCCACAGTCGGAGCGTATTCGCCGTGTTGTTGTGGTAGCCGAGGGTCGGCGTGTCGTAGGGGATGCCGATGACAACGCGTTCGGGGACCCAGCGCACGCGGTAGCGCCCGTGCTCATCGGTCCAGCCCTCGGTGCGGCCGCCCAGCTTGACCTCCACCGCCCACTCCGGGCGCGGGACGTCCCAGGGTGTGCCGAAGCGCAGCCACTTGTCGGTGCGCTCAACCTGCCAGCCGTCGACGATCTCTTGCTCGAAGATGCCGAACTCATAGCGGATGCCATAGCCCATGGTGGGGATCTGCAGCGTGGCCATGGAATCGAGAAAGCAGGCGGCCAGCCGCCCCAGCCCGCCGTTGCCCAGCCCCGGCTCCTCCTCTTGCTGCAGCAGCTCGTCGAAATCCAGCCCCAGCTCCACGACCGCCTGCTTCACCTGACTGTAGATGCCGAGGTTGACGAGGTTGTTGCCCAGCTGCGGGCCCATCAGGAACTCGGCCGACAGGTAGGCTACCGTCCGTGAGCGCTGCTTGGTGTAGGCCGCGGCGGTGCTGACCCAGCGCTGCAGCAGCCGATCGCGCACGACGTAGGCCAGTGCGAGGTAGTAGTCGCGCTTGGTAGCCAGGGCCGGAAACTTGCCCTGCATGTAGAAGAGCTTGTCGAGGAACGCACGCTTGAGCGCCTCCTTGCCGAAGGCCGTGCGTTCGGGGTCCGGGGATACCGCGCTCGGTGCGCCTGCAACGAGCATGTCCATGGCTTTCCTTTTTTTCGTTGCTGCGGCAGGGCGAGGGGATCTCGCGCAAGAACCGTGCAGAGTAAGCACGCACGAATCGAACGCGGTGCGGGAGAGATGCAAGCCTCAGAAAAGCCAGTGGGTTCCGAAGACGGTGAAGCAATAGCAATGAGTAGCGAAAGGGCCACTGGAACCAGCGGCGCACCGTTACTGCACACGCGGGGTGGATTGTGCATCGATAGGGTGCGTGGATGGAGCTTGATGCAAACGACGCTGTCGCAGGAACCCTATGCCACAACCATACCCCGGCGGGTGGCTGCGGACGGGATACACACAAGAGGACGAGCAGCCCTGTCGCTGATCGCCAAGTACCGCAGGGGGAGAGGAAGCGCGACGGTGGGTGACGCTATGCTTCTACTCGCCGCACCTCCACCAGCGTGTCGGAGAACGTCGGCGCCCGCCCGAGATCCGCATAGCGGGAGCCGTTGACCACGTTAACCGAACGTGCACTCAGGCTGGCTGATACCCAGTACCCGAGCGGCGAAACGATTACCCCCTGCCGCACCTCGTCGCTGACCTGCGCCTCGGCTTGGAAGCGGCCGCGGTCGTTGAAGACCTCCACGCGTTCGCCCTCCGCAATACCGCGCGCCCGGGCGTCGCCCGGATGGATCGTCACGTACTGCTCGCCGGCGTGGCCGAGCTGGCGCGCGATGTTGGCGTAGCCCGAGTTGAGGAAGGCGTGATTCTTCGGGGTGAGGATGTTCAGCGGATACTTCGCGGCCAAGGTCTTGTTGGTGTCGGCCGACTCCTGCGGGGGCAAGTAAGCCGGCAGCGGGTCCACCGGGCCACCATCCTGGAATTCGTTCGATCCCTGACGGAACAGCGGCAGGACGAAGTTGCCCCCAGCTGCCATCGAAGCCTTGAGCTCGACCTTGCCCGAGGGCGTCGGGAAGTTGCCCTGAGCGTGCGGCGCGTAGGTGTCGGGCGTGCCAACCTTCAACCGCGCGTAGCCGTTGCGCTGCAACTCCTGCATGGTGATGCCGGCTAGCGCGGGGCTGGACCAGTCGAGCGACTCCATCGCCATCTGCTCGTCGCTGCGCTTGAAATGCGGGTCATCGAAGCCCATGGCTGCCGCGAGCCGGCGGAACAGTTCGGTGTTGGGCACCGCTTCCCCGCGCGGCGAGATGGCCTTCTGGTTCAGCGACAGATAGAAGTGCCCCCAGGAGAACATGATCTCATGCTGCTCCATCTGCGTCGTGGCGGGCAGCACGATGTCGGCGTAGTTGGCAGTGTCGGTGATGAAATGCTCGCTCACGACCGTGAACAGATCTTCCCGCGCCAGGCCCTTGAGGATCTTTTCCTGTTCGGGCGCGACCACCGCTGGGTTGGCGTTGTATACGAACAGCGACTTGATCGGCGGGTCGAGCTTCAACTCGTCAGTGAGGGCGGCGCCCAACTTCCACTGGTTGAGCACGCGCGTACCGGGCTTGATCCAGTCGGGCCGCATCAGTGCGTCCCACTTCATCGGGAAGGCCCAGATTGGAAGCTGCAGGATACCGCCGCCCACGTCGCGCCACGCTCCCACCAGCGCCGGCAGGCAGGTCAGCGCCCGTACCGTCTGGCCCCCGCCGGAGTGCCGCTCCACCGCGACGCCGATGCGGATGACCGAGGGACGGGTGGTAGCGTATTCCCGCGCCAGCTTGCGGATGTCCTCCGCGGGGATTCCTGTGATGGACGCGACCCTCTCGGGCGAATATTCCCTGGCGCGCTCGGCCAGCTCTTCGTAGCCGACGGTGTACTTCTCGACGTAGTCCTTGTCGATCAACCCTTCGGTGATGACGGCGTTGATCATCGCTATCGCCAGAGCGCCGTCAGTGCCGGGCTTGATGGGGATGTGCCAGTCGGCCTGCCGCGCGGTGCGGGTCTTGACCGGGTCGATCACTACGATCTTGGCGCCGCGCTTCTGGGCCTCGGCCAGGAACGGCCAGTGGTGCAGGTTGGTACTGATGGTGTTGCACGCCCACAGGATGATGTAGCGGGAGTGGACGAAGCTTTCCGGATCGGTGCCGGGTGTGGGGCCGACGGTCATCATATAGCCGGTGCAGGCGCCCGAGTCGCAGAACGTGCGCTCGCTGATGGTCGCGCCCAGCTTGTTGAAGAACGGGTCGCCAACGTTCAGGCCGTTGAGGATGCCTTCGGTGCCCAGGTAGCTGTAGGGCAGGATAGCAGTGGGGCCGTGCTCCTTGATGATCTGCTTCCAGCGCGAAGCGATCTCTTCCGTCGCCGCCTGCCAAGTGATGCGGGTGAACTGCCCCGAACCCTTGGGCCCGCTGCGTTTGAGCGGGTACAGGATGCGGTCCGCGTGATGGATGCGTTCCTCGTAGTGGTTGACCTTGACGCACAGGCGCCCATCGGTGAACGGATGATCCGGGTTGCCGCGCACCTTGACGACGCGGTCGTTCTCCACCGTGACCAGCATAGAACAGGTGTCGGGACAATCGTGCGGACAGGCGGCGAGAACGGTCTTCTGACTCGAACCTTCGGATTTCAGAACGGCGGACATGGAGCTGCTCCCTTCGAGGAGGTAGCTGGTGAGGCCCAATTATCGGAGAGTGCCCGTGCAGGCGCACTGTCCTTCAAAGCTCAACGACCATTCTAGGCTCGCATCGGGGCGAGTCAAGGTCTCGGCTTTGCAATCTGATCAGGACCCCGACGCGAGCGGCCACGCGCAGTTTGCGTGCGGCGCACGCGCGCACAAGGGCTTGAACACGCGAGAGGCGGCGGCTCCGCCCACACGGCCCGGCGGCCGGCAGTCAGTCGAAGCTGAACCCGGGCGTGCGCGTGTAATGGTGCAGGCCCTCATCCTGGATGACCAGCGAGCGCATCCGCTTGGCGCCGCGGTTGTGATGTGAATGCAGCGCCGTCGCAGGCGTGATCTGCGCTGCGCCATTCGACCAGTCGACGCGCTGGCCGTCGATCATGGAATGGATACCCTCGCCCTGGATCGCCAGCGTTACGGCTACACCGTTATGGCGGTGCGGGCGCTGGTCGCATCCCGGTTCCAGCGTGTTGATCGCGACGTTGATCGTGGGGATCGTCATGTAGCTTGGGGCCAGCGCCAACGTGGAGAACATCACGGAGCGGCCTGTGGCTTTGTCGGAGGTCGGGCGCTGCCACACCGTTTCGAACCGGCGCTCGATCTCGTCGGCCGGCCAATGCACCGTCTCGGCGGCTGCATCGCCAGGCGCAGGCGGGCGCAGCCGCTCAAAGGCCAGCAGCGGCTCGTTGGTGGCGACGAACAACAAGCAATCCTCGCGGCCCGCGCGATGGAGCGTTTCACCTCCGCCCGGGAAGCAGTAGACATCGCCCGAACCCCACGCGATGGAATCGTCCCCGTTGCGGCTCTCGCCCACGCCCCTCATCACGTAGTAGATCTCGCCCGCAGCCGCGAAACGGGTGCGAAGCCGCTCGCCGGCGCGAATCTTTACATAGCGGACCAGCAGCGTCGGCGTGGTGGCCGGATAGCTTGTTCCTAGCTCGCCGGAGGCGTCGAGCGCAATCTCGCTGGTCGGCGTTGCAGGATCGAACGCCTGGTCGCGCTCGGCCAGGAACTGCCGCGCCGGCACCGGCGGCCATTCGAAGGTAAAGGGGTTCTCCGAGGTGTGGTAGCGGGCCCGGCGGGCGTAGGGTGTCCCGGAACGGACTCCTTGCTCCTCGGCGTGAGCTTCTGTGGTCATGGCCATCTCCTGTGTCCTCCCCTGAAACGGTTACTATGCCGTCGTTGCCCGACTCCCCGCAAGCGGGGGTCGCGGTCCAGCAGCGGCGTTGCGCGCCTGGAGGAGACGATGGACACCCCAGCCCAGCTACCTGAACCGTGGCAATGGCCAGAGGAGCAGTGGCGCCGGATCGTCGCGCGGGTGCGTGCCGGTCGCAGTCTCAGGCCGCGCGCCTGGAAAGATGGCGCGCGCTGTGCCGTCGCGCTGTCGTTCGATTCGGACCATGAAACGAACGAGCTGCGCGACGGGGGCAAGTCCATCGGACGCCTGAGCTGGGGCCAGTACGGCCATCGCGTAGGCGTGCCGCGCATCCTGAAGGTGCTGGACAAATACGGCATCCAGGCGAGCTTCTACGTCCCGGCCGTGACCGCCCTGCTGTACCCGGATGAGCAGCGCCAGGTGGTCGCGGAGGGGCACGAGATCGGGATCCACGGCTGGATCCACGAGCTGAACTCCACGCTCCCTTACGCGGCGGAGCGCGACCTGATGCTACGCTCGGCTGACGTGCTCGAGAAGAGCACGGGTGTGCGCCCCGTAGGGATGCGTACGCCGTCGTGGGACTTCAGCCCACACACGCTCGAGATCGCGCGCGAGATGGGGCTCGCGTACGACTCTTCACTGTTCGCGGACGAGGATTGCTACGAGCTGCTGCTGGACGAAGAGCCCACCGGTGTTGTGGAGCTGCCGGTCGAGTGGGTGCGGGACGACGCCGTCTACTTCTGGATGAATCGCTTCGCCTCGCAGCGGCCGTATACGCCGCCGGCGGACGTCTTCGACATCTTCCGGCGCGAGTTCGATGCGGCCCACGCCGAAGGTGGCGTCTTCCAGCTCACGATGCACCCGCACGTGATCGGCTACCGCTCGCGCATCTGGATCCTGGAGGAGATCATCCGGCATGCGCGCTCGAAACAAGGCGTATGGTTCGCGACGCACGCGGAAGTCATCCGCTGGGCGAAGATGAACGGCGCGTAACGAGAAGAAGGGCGCAAGCGGTGAGGCTCCGCCCTTCCTTGACTACGTGTACCCCGGCACAGACATTACATCTCGCCGTACTTCTTCTTGGCCGCATCGACGCACTTCTGCTTGTCCGGTGCGCTCAACGACTCGCACCGCTTCAGCGCGATCTGATATTCCTGCTCGCGCTTCGCGGTGTCGCTTGGCTGGCCCGGCTGGGTCTGTTCGGCTCTCGGTTGGCCCTGGGGCTGCGGCTCGTCCGCCGCGTAGGCGAACCCGCTCAGAGCCAAGGCCAGCGCACCGGCCGTCAATGTACCGATCAGCTTACTCATAGCGTCTCCTTTCCTGTCATGTAGGTGCTGTTGCCGCGGCCGTCCACTCGTTTCGAGATGAACCCGACCGGGTCGACCCGTACGCCCGAGCCGCGGCTGACAACGGGCGATCCACATCGATCGATTCCGGACTTGGACTCCGCGTCGCATTTCGCGTGCCGACCTCGGCACCGAACGAAGAATGCGCGTCTAACCGACTGATATTGCGAAGCCTAGCCGTTGGGCTGGCGACCGCACGCGATGCGGGAATGTGCATCCAAGCGGCTTTTCCGTCGGGAGGCTACGACAGCGGGAGCGGTGCGAATGCGGTCTCGCCGCGCTCCGGCGAGACCAGGGGAGATCAGCTTCGACGGAGCGACGTCAGATTTTGCAGCAGGCGCAACGCCCGCTCGAGCTGGCAGTCTTCGCCGGAGGGCCCGATCTGCGGGGGCTCCGCGTCGTGGCCACCATCTCGCAGCGCGACGGCATCGCCATCGTTGCGCGGCGCGCAGACGGCCGGGGCGGATACGGCATGCGCCTCGGACGTCTGACGCTCGACGGCGACCGAATGCAGCGCCGCAGCCCCTTCGGCCTGCGCAATCGGCTGAAGCTCGACGACGACATCCGGCACCACGCCCTTGCCCTGTAGCAGGCGCCCGCTCGGCGTACGGTAATACGCGGTGGTGAGCTTCATCCCGGTTCCGTTGCCGAGCGGGATCACCGTCTGGATCGACCCCTTGCCGAAGGTCCGCGTCCCCAGGATTGTGGCGCGCTTGTTGTCCTGCAGCGCGCCGGCGACGATTTCCGCAGCGGAGGCCGATCCGCCGTTCACGAGCACGACCATGGGCAGGGTCTTCACCGCGCCGGGAAGCCCCTGCAGGTAGTCTCCGCCGTTGTTGCGGAGGTAGTCGTTGCTTCTCGCGTACAGCCGCAGCTCCGAATCCTTGCCTGCGCCTTCGGCTGAGACCACCGGCGCACCGGCCGGGAGAAAAGCGGACGACACCCCAACGGCGGCGCGGACCAGTCCACCTGGATTATCGCGAAGGTCGAGGACTATACCGGCTATCCTTCCCCCATCCTCCTCCAGCAGGTGCTCGATGTCCCTTGCCATCATCTCCCCTGTGCGCGACTGGAAGCGCGTTACGCGCACATAGGCGTAACCGGGCTCGATGACACTGGACTCGACGCTGCGGCCCACGATCGCGTCGCGCGTCAGCGTGAGCGTCCACGGCTCCAGGTCTGCCTTGCGCACCACCGTCAACGTGATTTGCGTGCCTGGCTCACCGCGCACCCGCGCTACCGCCTGCTCAAGGGTCATGCCCTCGAGGCTCGCATCGCCCACCTTGACGATCCGGTCGCCAGGCCGCAGCCCGGCGCGGGAGGCCGGCGTTTCCTCGAACACGGAGACCACTTCGATGGCGCTGCCCTGCAGCTCGGCTTCGATGCCCAGGCCACCGTATTCGCCGCGGTTTTCGAGCTGCAGCTGACTAAAGGCTTCGGCGTCGAGATAAGCGGAGTGGGGGTCGAGGCCTTTGAGCACGCCGGCTACGGCATCCGCGATCAACTTTTGGTCATCGATCGGGCGCGCGTACCGGGCCTTGATTTGCTCCAGAATGCTTGCCACCCGCCGCACTGGGTCACTGTACGCGGCGTCGGACGTGGAATCGGCGGCAACCGGCGAGCACAGCAGAAACAGCGCGGCGAAAGCGGCGTTGACCACGATCGCCTTGGTCCCGAACCTGGCTCCCGCTCGGCGCGCCGAAC
>JBGPOV010000101.1:0-13627 GCA_041488255.1 Gammaproteobacteria bacterium
CCTTGAATTCCACGAACTTGAACGGCCCGGTGCCGATCGGATGAGTGCGCATTTCGGCCGGCGAGACATGGCAGGGATAGACCGGTGCGTAACCCGAGGAAAGCAAGGCCAGCAGTGCCGGCTGACGCCGTTTCAGATTGAACGCGGCTTCGAAATCGCCGTTGGTGGTGACCTCGGTCACGTTGTCGTACCAGATCTTGCGCGGATTCTTGCGGAACTTGGTGCTCGACTTGTCCATCACCATGTCAAAGGTGCATTTGACATCCCTAGCGGTAAAAGGCTTGCCGTCGTGCCACTTGACGCCTTCACGCAGCTTGAAGGTGAGCTTGGTACCGTCCGCACTCCAGGACCAACTGGTGGCGAGATCGGGCACGATCGTGTCCAACCTGTTCTGCGCGACATCCTGTTTGTACATCACCAGATTGTTGAAAACGGCCATGAACGGAATCACGGTGGAGAAGGTCGCTTCCTCGAGGATCGAGGCGCTCGGCGGACTGTCAATGTGGTACATCTTGAGAATGCCACCCTGCTTCTGGGCGAATCCCGCATCGGTGATAAACATCTCGAGCAGCAGCCCCGCCGCCGCGGCGACAGATCGATAGATCCCGTGCATTGCTGTCTTCTTCCGTTTTTATGATCCGGCTTGGCGCCATTGGCGCTTCATGCCATGGCCTTGGCCCGCACAACTTCGTCTGCCGCAAACACCGATGGTCTGGAAGTAGGCGAGGTCGAAGACAGGATGGCGGCCAGCAGGGCGGACACGCCCCTAAGTGAACTAGTCATTTGAGTCCCCTCCTCGTGGATTGTCACGGCGTGTTTTCCGGTACCGCGACCGGTTCTTGATGCTGTTCTCGTGACGCAGCGATGGTAGGCGCGGGCATCTTTGGCTGTCAATGCTCGGATCCCTGGATTTCGCTCTTGCTCCATCCAGGCTATTGTGCGCAGCCAATGGGCACGCATCACCGCCATCGCCTGATGCTCGTCAGCCCGCGCGCGACGTGCTAACGCGGGCCGCCCGGGCCGTAGGGCGGCAGCGTCGTCAAGCGCCGATCCTCCACTGGGCCGCCTGCGGTGAAATGGTAGAGGCTTTGCCACTCGTGGCCTTCGAGGCCGAGCAGTCGGTGCATCTCGTCGTCGAAGAAGCAACCGATACCGGTGGCGCGGATCCCGGCCGCTTCGGCTTCGAGGTAGAGCGTCTGCCCGATCACGCCGCACTCCCAGTACAGCCTGCGGTAGCGCCAGGGCGAGTTTTCGACGTCTTCGAAGGAGGCGAGCATGCCAAGCGCGTAGCAGGAATCGGCGGCGATGTCCTGATGGCAGCAGATCAGCCTTGCCGCGTCGCGCGCGTCGTGCGGCCACAGGAAGTAGAGCGGCAGGGGTTCAGGACCGGCCTTGCGCCATAGCCAGTCGCGCGGCATCGCGCGTTGGAGCGGCCCGAGCGCGGCTGCCTGGCGCAGGAACGCATACAGTCCCGGCTCGAGGCCCTCGACGCGATGGACGAAGAGCGCAAGATGTACGCGCGGCGGCCAGGGCCAAGCATTCCACGGCGGCGTGGTTGCCCGCGGCAGCAGCGGCTCGAGCATGGTGTAGAGCGCGTCCGCCGCAATCGAAGTCGCTCCGTCGAAATCCACTGCACTGCGTCGGTGGCGGAAGATGGCTGCGGCAAAGACGTCAAGGCAGGGCGTCGAAAGCTCGAATGTGGCGACCGGCGAGGTCACGTTCGCGGGCACGGTCCGCGACTTCGGAGTGGCCTCGTGCGCATGGTCGATGTCGGGCCATTGGACGTGCTCGTCGCTGAGCCGGTTGGGCTCGCCCAACCAGTTCGCGGCGCGGGCCGTCGCGACCAGCTCGTCGAGAGCGGGGGGCTCGCCCGGTCCCACCCAGAGCAGGCAGTCCGGCTCCTCGCGCTCGACGCCGAGGAAGTCGGCGCTGCGGTCGAGGCCAAGCAGCGCCGCGACATCCTCGTCCGCCGCTGCATCGAGCATCCTCGCCTGCCAGCCGAGCGACGCGGCCGCATAGCTCACCGCGGCGATGGCGTGCCCGCAGTCGTGCTCGCAGTAGCGGAACGCGCGCATGCCGTACTTCCATGCCTCGCGCCAGTAGATCGACGCGATCCCGATCAGTAGCCCGTCTGCGATCACCGGCGACGGCGCGTTCCAGCGCGCGCGCTGCTCGAGGACGTGATCGCGGCTCAGGTAGTGATAGACGCCGCCCTCCAGACCGGGAAGGGCAGAGGTGACGAGATAGCCCTCGGTCGGATGCAGGTTCCCGCTCGACGGATTGCAGCGCAGTGCCCACGAGGTGCCGCGGAACGACTTCCACGCTGAGATCGCGAGCGAGAGCTCGAAGAGGATGGCAATCGATTCGCGCACGAGCGGCGCCGCCACAGGCAGCCGACCGGCCCGCAGCTCGTTGTAGCGCGTGGGAAGGGCATCGGCAGCAAGCTCGAGCTCGACGCGGGGCGCACCCCGGTAGCTCCGGAACGGATCGGGCTGGTTCGCCCAGTCGAGGTACCCGGGCCCCGGCGCGTAGCGGCGCAGGTGGTGCTTGCTACGCTCGTGGTATTCGAAAATGACGCGGGCCGCATCCATGACAGCTGGTCATTATCGATCACCCGGAGTCGGATGTACGAGCCTTGTGTGAGTCACGCCAAGCTTCCCTACAATACCGCAAGGCATCTCAGGCCCCTCGCGTCGCAACCATGATCGTACTGTTCACCGACTTCGGCGCCGACGACATCTACCTCGCCCAGGTGAAGGCGGTACTGGTGCAGCAGATGCCTTCGGGCATGCCCATCCACGATCTCCTCCACCGCGTGCCGAATTTTGACGCGAGGGCAGGGGCTCATTTGCTCGCCGCGCTGCAAGCGTGGTTCCCGGCCGGTTCTGTATTCCTCGCCGTGATCGACCCCGGCGTCGGCAGCGCGCGCGATCCGGTGGTCCTCCAGGCGGACGGCAAGTGGTATGTCGGCCCGGACAACGGCCTGTTGTCGGTCGTGGCCGCGCGCGCCGCCAAGGCGCACACCTGGCGCATCATCTGGCGACCCCAGTCACAGTCGGCATCGTTCCACGCACGTGACCTGTTTGCTCCGGTAGCTGCCTGGATCGCGGCGGGAAATCTCGCGAAGGACACGCTCGAGGAGACGCCGGGATTGAACGCCCAACTCGGGGCCGACGATGTGGCCGAGGTCATCTACATCGACCACTACGGCAACGTGCTGACCGGCCTGCGGGCAAGCAACGTGTCGCGCGGAGCGAAGATCGAGGTCGGCGGTCACCAGCTCGCTTACGCGCGGGTCTTCACAGAGGCGCCGGCCGGAGGCGCCTTCTGGTACGAGAACAGCATCGGTCTGGTGGAGATTGCGGTCAATGGCGGCAGCGCGGCGGAGCTGATGGGGATGCGTGTCGGCGGCACGGTCCGAGTCATCGCCTGAGCCCTTCCTCCCGCGCAGCTCGCTATTGCCAGATCCGCTCCGGGGGGGGGCGGCATTGGTTCAGCTTGCGGAGCCAAAAAGGTCCAGGCAGCGTATTTGAGAAGTAGAATCCAGCGTCGATGCGGATCCACTTGGTCGATGGAACATACGAGTTGTTCCGCGCTCACTTCGGAGCGCCCGGCGCGCTCGGGCTGCACGGTTCCGAGGTTGGGGCAACGCGTGGGATCCTTCGGTCGTTGCTGTCGCTGCTGCGCGAAGAAGGCGTATCCCACGTGGCATGCGCCTTCGATCACGTCATCGAGTCTTTTCGCAACGATCTGTTCGACGGATACAAGACGAGCGAAGGCGTGCCGGCGGACTTGATGGCCCAGTTCCCTCTAGCCGAGCGGGCCGCTCATGCTCTTGGCCTGGTCGTGTGGCCGATGGTCGAGTTCGAGGCCGACGACGCCCTTGCGACCGCCGCCGCACGCTTTGGTGTCTCCTCCAGCGTCGAACAGGTCTTGATCTGCACGCCTGACAAGGACTTGGCGCAATGCGTGCGCGGCTCCCGGGTCGTTTGCTTCGATCGGATGCGTCGTCGCATGCTCGACGAGCCGGCCGTCGTCGCGAGGTTTGGCGTCTCGCCCGCGTCGATCCCGGATTGGCTCGCGCTTGTCGGCGACGACGCGGACGGCATTCCAGGCGTGCCTCGCTGGGGCGGCAAATCCGCGTCTGCGCTCCTGGCCTGCTACGGGCACCTCGAGGCGATCCCGGACCAAGAGACGCAGTGGACCGTTGTCGTGCGCGGGGCCGCTGGCCTCGCCAAGAGCCTGCGGGAGCACAGAGAGGAAGCCGCTCTCTACCGCCGCCTGGCCACCCTGCGCACGGACGTTCCCCTCGCGGAAAAGATTGAGGACCTGCGCTGGTGCGGGGCCCTGCGTTCGGAGCTGACCAGCCTCTGCCGCGAGATCGGCGACGAGCCATTCATCGAGCGCGTGCACCGCTGGCGGGACTGAGTCTACATGTCCGCGTGTCAGGGAGTCTGGCAGCGACCTGAGCCGAGGCTCAGCAACCATACTTCAGCGTGTACCTGGGCACCTAGCCGTGTCGGCAATCAACTTCACGCGCTCAGGCGCAAATCGCGATGTCTCCTGCCAACGGCAGAACTCTTCACGGTCTTGCCAGGCCCAGCGGGCAACAGCCCCCGTTATCGCAAAGCCTCGGGACAACTCCGCGTCGACCGTACTCGGCATCAAGGGCAGAAAGGCCTTGGTCAACCATGCCAATATCGCATTGTCGATGCGGACATAGGTGGCCAATTCTTGATGCACGCCACCCTCGCCGCTGGACAAACTCAAATTCCCGAGCACTGAACCGCGAATCGTAAGTCCATTGACGACCAGTTGCCCCTGGCTTAACGTCACCTGTTGCGTCGGCTCGCTCAGCAATACTAGTAAGAGTGCCTGGGAGCCGTCTGTGCTTCGCCATTCGTAGGTGCGATCGGCCACAACGCTGAGGGTGGCGGTGGTCATTCGAAGGTGATTCGCCGCCGCGGCGACAACCTCGGGTGCATTGATGAGGGCGACGTAGAGATCCATTGGGACGCCTATAGGAGCGGGACTTAGACTTGCGTTCGAAGGTTCTCTTCTTCCACATCTGCTCCACAGCATCATCGCTGCGCTTGTCCCCGGAGTGATCCAGAAACGGCGGCCACGGAGACTCCTCTGCTCCGAGCCGGTCCAGTAGCGGCACCCAAAGGCCCGCAACCAACGCGGCGAAAATCACTCGTTTCCGAAGGTAAAGAGGGATGCGAGGAGACGCGCTCACAGCAAATACAGAGCCAGTGGCCCGCAAGGTAAGTTGTTTCTCAGCTTATCCCCACGCAGCGTTGCGGGTCAGTGGGGTCCTTCTGTGAGGCAAGCGAATGATTCCGACATTTTTCCAGACTGGCAGGCGTCAGGATAACGCCGACCGACGCTGCAACCTTGTTGATCATGTGAAGGGGCTTCCAACCCATGTCATGAACCTTGCGGATCGCCTGGGCGCCGCCCTGGGAGAGGGAGTCTCCGTTCACGCCAGCGCCTTGAGCGCGGCTTGCGCCTTCTCCAACCAGAACTGCATGCCCATCTCGTGGAACATCGTTACGGCGGTTTCGAGATGAGCGCGCGATTCTTGAGCATCGCCAGCAGGAAGCGACCCGAGCGCCAGGTGGCACTGCGCGATCAGCGGGCGCATCCCGAGCTCTGTCGCGATCTGCAGGGCGTCCAGGTAGCCTGTGCGGGCCGATTGCACATCGGCGGCGGGACGGAGCAGCGCATGAACGTTCCCCAGGAGGTAGCGGGCCCACGCTTCGTAGCTGCGCTCCTTGTACTGCTGTGTCAGTTCGATCGCGTGACGTCCCGTCCTGAGGGCGTCGTCGTAGCGTCCCGCATGTGCGTAGGCCTCCGCGAGATGCGCGTGCGTGAGCGGCACCCAGACCATATTGCGGCTGGCGTCGCCGGCGTCTCGCCCTTCTTCGAGCACCGCAATTGCCTCGGTTATCCGGCCCGCGAGAACATACGCATATCCCAGCCGCATTGCCATCTGCACAAGAAGCACGGGAACGTCCGCTGTTCTGGACAGGTCGAGGCATTGCTCCAACAAGGTGATAGCAGGTTCCAAATGCCCCTGCCGCAGGTACACGAAGCCGAGAAACTCGTAGGCCGCGCCACGCGCGTAGGGAAAGTCCACCGTCTCGGCGATGCGTCGCGCCTCTTCTCCTCGCGCGAGGGCTTCGCGGAAGTCGCCGAGCTCGGCGAGGCACCAAGCCGCGTAGGCGTTGGCCGTGGCCGACGTCTGTATACGCTGACTCCAGAGAGGCTCCAATCCGGGGCTGACCAGGTGGCCAGATGGCGATTCCGAGGAGCCCGAGCGGGCCACCTCGGCGCTGCGATAGAAAAACGGGAGGGCCGTCCGGTACTGCCCGAGCCAGAGAAGTGCTACACCGAGGGCGAAATTGGCCGTCCACTCCAAGGGCGCATCCTGAGTCTCCCGGGCGATCGAGAGCGCCCGTTCGCCGTACTTGACTCCTTGCTCGGGGCCTTCAAACGGGGAGACGAGGATACAAAGCGCGGCGGCGCTCCAGCCCTCCCGCAGTGGATCGCTCAGCTCCTTGGCAAGCTTCTCCGCCTCGCGCGCGTGATCCAGCATGCGCTTGTGCTCACCAACAACGATCAGGGATGTACGCATCTTCAGCCGCAGATCGACACCCTGCTCGAGCACCTCGCGCGTCCGCGGCAAGTGCTGCAATGCCGCCAGTGCCTGCTCGGTGGCCGCAACACCATCCCGATGCGCAGAGCGATGGATCGCCTTCTCTCCTGCTATGCCGAAATAATCGACCGCCTTGCTCCAGAGTTCGCCTCGGAACGCGTGCTGCGCTACCCGCTCGACCTGCTCCTCCAGCCGGTCGGTGTAGAGCGCTTCCATGGCCTCGACGATGCGGGAGTGAAGGCCCTTTCGGCTCTCGTGCAGCATGCTGCTGTAGGCAACCTCGTGGGTGAGGGCATGCTTGAACGTATACTCGAGGTCGGGGAACAGGCTGGTTTCGTACAGGAACTCGGCAGCCTGGAGTCCGGCAAGCCTCTGGTGCAACTCGTCCTCGGACATCGATGCGACACGCTCCAAGAGAGCATACGCCACGTCCTTGCCGATCACGGATGCGGCCTGCAGCAATCTCTTGTCCTCGGGTGCGAGCCGGTCGATGCGTGCGGCGAGGATCGCCTGCACCGTGGCGGGCACTTCGAAGGTGTGCGACACGCGCGCCAACCGGTAGGCTCCCCGCGTTCCGCTCAGCACCCCGGTCTCGACCAGGCCGCGGACGCTTTCCTCCAGAAACAGCGGGTTTCCTTCGGTGCGCTCGATCAGCATCGTCTTGACGGGGTGCAGCCCGGGATCGCTACCCAGAAGCGGTTCCAGCAGCGCCTGCGCGCTCTGCGGGGGCAGGGGGACGACCTGCAGCTGCGTGTAGTAGCTCTTGGTGCCCCACCGATGTGCGTATTCCGGCCGGTAGTTGACCAGCAGCAGGATCTTTGCAGAGGGCAAGCTCTCGACCAGGCCGTCGAGATACGCCTGGGTCTCCGTGTCGATCCAGTGCAGATCCTCGAACACCGTGACGAGCGGCTGCACCTGGCTCTCACGCAGCAGCAGCCGCCTGCAGGCGTCCAGCGTGCGCTGCCGCCGATGCACCGGGTCGAGCCGCTCCCAGTCCTCATCCTGCACGGGAACGCCAAGAAGGCCAAGCAGAGCGGGCTGCAGCGGTTTGAGCGTTTCGTCCAGCACCAGCAGTTTTCCCGCCAGCTTCTCACGGATGTCGCGATGCGTGTCCCCGTCGTGAATGCGGAGATAGCCTTTCAGCAGATCGATCACCGGGAGATAGCTGGTGGCCTTCCCGTAGGACACCGAGCCCGATTCCAGCACCGTCCAGCCCTGCAGACGATGCGAGCGCGTGAACTCGTAGAACAGCCGCGACTTGCCAACGCCGGGCTCGCCGACCACCGCGACGATGCGGCCGTGACCGCTGCCGGCCTGCTCGAGGGCGCGATCGAGCTGCGCCATCTCCTCATCCCGGCCGACAAACTTGGTCAGTCCTCGGATCGTGGCGGCCTGAAGCCGCGTTCGTGCAACACCGATTCCGGCCAACTCGAAGACTTCGACCGGCTCGGCCAAACCCTTGACCGGGGCGCGCCCGCGCGGTTTGACCGCGACATAGCCCTCGGCCAGGGCGAGGGTCGATGCGGTCATCAGCGCTGTCCCGGGCAGCGCCATCTGCTCCATGCGCGCAGCGAGGTGGGTGGTCTGACCCACGGCCGTGTATTCCATGCGCAAGTCGCTGCCGATGGCCCCGACCACCACTTCCCCGGAGTTCAGGCCGACGCGAATCTCGACTTGCACGCCGTGAGTTGCGAAGACCTGCTGTGCATACTGCCGGACACTCTCCTGCATGCGCAGCGCCGCGTAGCACGCACGCACAGCGTGGTCCTCATGGGCCAGCGGTGCCCCGAACAGAGCCATGACCCCGTCGCCCATGACCTGGTTGACCGTGCCTTCATAGCGGTGCACCGCCTCGATCATCTTCTCCAGGACCGGGTCGAGCAGCTTGCGCGCTTCCTCTGGATCGCGGTCGGCGAGCAGCTCCATCGAGCCTTTCATGTCGGCGAAGAGCACGGTCACCTGCTTGCGCTCGCCTTCGAGTGCTTCTTTCGAGAGGAGAATGCGGTCGGCGAGATGCTTGGGGGTGTATTGCTGGGGAGAGGCGAAGCGGGCGGCTGGTCCGCTTTCCAGGGTGGTGCCGCACTCGCCGCAAAACTTCTTGCCTGGTCGCACCTGCGCGCCGCAGTTGGGGCACGCACGCGCGAGCGGCGCCCCGCACTCCTCGCAGAACTTCAGGCGCTCTTCGTTGTCAGCCTGGCAGCGAGGGCATTTCATGGGTAGCTCGGAGAACTACGCGACGTCGATGCCGCCTGCGCGGCGAGACGACTCCGCCTCGGCGGGTCGGTACGCCTCAGTCGTCAGGTCTCCATAGAGCCTCTCGCACAGCCGCCGGCGTTGTTCCAGCGGAGTAAGGCCGGGAGGCAAAGAAGCCAAGACGAAAACACGCGCCGTCTCGAACATCTGCACTCCGATCATGAATCGGTCCACCGGATCCATTTCGGCGTACCGGCGGCGCAGCAGTGCCGCGATTTCAGGGCTCGTGTCGTTCACGCAAGCACTCCTCCAGCGCCTCGGTTACCTCCAGGTCTGGTGCCCATTGGCGCAGGTAGCCGCTATCTACGCCGGTGGCAAGCAGATTGCGAACGTCGCGCATCTGCAGCTCCGAGTGCGAATCCTTCGCCCACGCGAGCTTGGAGAGAATGAGGTCTTCCTTGCTCACGATCCAAACGGAAAACCCCGGCAGCTCGATCTGCGCACGCCGCTGGAACTCTTGCTGGCGGTAGGGCTCGTCCTTGCGGACCACGAGGTCGACTTTCACCGCGCTGTCCAGGTGGAGCAGGTTGAACATGCCTCGTTCGCGGACTGCCCGACGGACGGCGTCGTGCGGCACGTAGTAATCGGGTTCGAACAGTGACACCACCTTGTCCGTATCGGCCGGGTTCAACGCAACGACGATATCGATATCGCGAGTCATGCGCGGCTGCGCATAGTAGTTCATGGCCATCGAGCCGGTCAGCATGTATCCAATGCCTTCCCGCTCTAGCCGGCTACAGACATCCTTCAGCACCTCAAGTTCGGATAGCACGATCGCTATGGTACGGGAACGTGCTCCGAGGTGTAGGGGGGCGAAGGCGAAATTCCGCGGCTGCGTAGATGGAAGCATTTGACGCTCCGTTGCCGGCGGCGCTAGGCTAGGCGGACATCTCTGGATGGACACACCCCGAAACGCGATGCTTCTCTCAAGAAAGCCATGGTGACTCCCCCTCACCCTAACCCTCTCCCCCACTGCGTGGTGGAGAGGGGGTGTTGTGCTGGCGCTCGCCATGGTGACTCCGTGAGTTTTCGGCGGATCTTGCGGCCCCCTCACCCCGCGCCCGCGGAGGGCGGAGCAGGTTCCGTCGGCTTTAGCCGATGGATGCGACCCCGGAGCGGGATGCAGCGCGCCGGATCCCCGCGTGCTAACGCGCGCCTTCACGGTCGCATCCCCAAGGGGCGCGTCGAAGGGCGGAAGAGGGGCCCCTCTGGGGATCTGACCCCGGAGACGCGCAAGGGCCGGTGGCGACGCGCCTTGGCCCGCTCCACTGTCGCATCCCCACAAGTGGGGCCCCTGCTCCGAGTTGCGCCGGCCCCTGCTCCACGCTCCGGCGCGCCTCTCCCCACTGCGTCGTGGAGAGGGGGTTACTTGTTGGCGGACGCCCGTGAATGAGGGGGTGGCACCGGATCTTGCGGGCGTAACGGCGCAGGCAAGCTGGATCGGCCGGCCGATCGAGCGGCGCGAAGACGCCACGCTCCTCACCGGCACCGGACGCTATGCCGATGATCTGGGGACCAGCCCCGGTACACTGCACGCCGCGTTCCTGCGTTCGCCTTACGCGCACGCTCGGGTGCGCGGCATCGACGTCGCCTCCGCGCTCAGCATGCTGGGCGTGCGCGCTGTGCTCACCGGTGCGGACGTAAAGCGTTGGGCCGCGCCCTTCGTGGTCGGCGTCAAGGCGCCGATGGAACACTGGTGCCTCGCGGTGGACAAGGTGCGTTACGCGGGCGAGCCGGTCGCTGTCGTGGTGGCCGAGGACCGTTACCTGGCCGAGGATGCGCTGGAGCTGATCAAAGTCGACTACGAACCCCTTCCCGCCGTGGTCGACATCGAGTCGGCGATTGCGCCGGATGCGCCGATCCTGCACGAGGGAGTCGGCTCGAACGTGGTGAGCGACCGCAGCTTCGCGTATGGCGATCCCGATACGGCCTTCGCGTCCGCGCCGCGCCGTGTTCGTCTCCACGTGCGCTACCCGCGCAACTCGTGCACGCCGATCGAGTGCTTCGTCGTTCTCGCCGAGCATCTCGCCGGGGACGAGGGCTATGACGTTCTGGCCAACTTCATGGGTCCGTTCTCGTTGCATGCGGTCATGGCGCTGGCGCTCAAAGTGCCTGCCGCGAAGCTGCGGCTGCGCATCCCGCGCGATTCCGGCGGCAGCTTCGGCGTCAAGCAGGCGGTGTTTGCCTATGTGGTCGCTCTGTGCCTGGCCTCGCGCAAGGCGGGGGCGCCGGTGAAGTGGGTCGAGGACCGTCTGGAGCATCTGCTCGCGGCCACTTCGGCTACGGGGCGCGTCGCGACGATCGAGGCCGCGGTTGAGCTCGACGGTCGCATCACCGCGCTCGCCTACGATCAGCTCGACGACTGCGGCGGGTATCTGCGCGCGCCAGAGCCAGCCACCTTCTATCGCATGCACGGGTGCCTCACCGGGGCCTACGACATCCGCCACTTGAAGGTGCGCAACCGGGTCGTGCTGACCAACAAGACCCCAGCGGGTCTGGTGCGCGGGTTCGGCGGCCCGCAGGTGTACTTCGCGCTCGAGCGCCTGGCGCAACGAGTCGCCGTGGAGCTGGGGCTCGATCCGCTCGAGGTGTATCGCCGGAACTTCATCCGCGCGGAGGCTTTTCCGTACCGGGCCGCGGCGGGCGCGCTCATCGATTCGGGCGACTACCACGCCGCCCTAGATCTGGCTGTGGAGCGAGGCGGACTGGCCGAGCTGCTCGCCCGGCGTGCGCAGGCGCGGGCTGACGGATGTTTATACGGAGTCGGCTACGCCGCGATCGTGGAGCCGTCGATTTCGAACATGGGCTACATCACGACGCTGATGCCGGTTGAAGCGCGCGCTAAGGCCGGTCCTAAAAACGGTGCGATCGCGAGCGCCACGGTGAGTATCGATCTGCTCGGTGGCGTCAGCGTCGTGGTCGCATCAGCGCCGCAGGGGCAGGGACACATGACCGTGCTCGCGCAGGTAGTGGCGGACGTATTCGGGCTCAGGCCAGAAGAGATCGTGGTCAACGTCGAGCTGGACACGCAGAAGGACGCGTGGTCGGTCGCCTCGGGCAACTACTCCAGCCGTTTCGCGGGGGCAGTGGCCGGCACAGTCCATCTAGCGGCTACCAAGCTGCGCGAGAAGCTCGCCCGGATCGCGGCCGCACAGCTTGGCTGCGAGCTCAACGCCGTGGCGTTTGCGGGCGGCAAAGTGCTCGCGCGAGATATGCCGGACAAGGCGCTTCCCTTCACGCGCGCGGCGAGCAGCGCGCACTGGGCGCCGGCGTCGATGCCGGAGGGCATGGAACCGGGTCTGCGAGAGACGGTGTTCTGGACGCCGGAGCAGCTCGCGGCGCCCGACGGGCAGGACAGGGTCAATACGTCGGCGTCCTATGGGTTCGGCTTCGACGTCTGCGCGGTCGAGATCGACCGCGACACCGGCAAGGTGCGCATCGACCGCTACGTGACGCTCCACGATGCCGGCAGGTTACTCAACCCGGCTCTGGCCGACGGTCAGATCCGCGGGGGGTTCGCGCAAGGTTTAGGCGCGGCGCTGATGGAGGAGTTCAGCTACAGCCCCGACGGCGCATTTCTATCGGGGACGTTCGCCGACTACCTGGTGCCCACCGCTATGGAGGTCCCGGAGCCGGTGATCCTGCACATGGAGACGCCGTCGCCGTTCACTCCGCTCGGCGCGAAGGGGATCGGCGAAGGCAGCAACATGAGCACGCCGGTGTGCATCGCAAACGCCATCGCCGACGCGCTGGGCCCGGCCGTCGATCCCGAAAAGATCATCCTCCCGCTCACGCCGTCGAAGATCCTCGCGCTCCTTGGCATGCCCGATCCGCCGGCACCCCCGCCCCCTGGCAGCTCAAGCGGTGGTGCGGTGGGAGGCCGGATGCAGGAGAGCCTGGCGCGCACAGAGCGAAAGGAGGTCGCCGAGCGCTCTGGGCATCGCATCGAGAGCGCCGGAGCGCTTCCGGCGAGCCTGTGGCAGCGCATCCGCCGCAGACTGGGAAACCGGTGAAAAGTGTCACAAAGCCGAGTCCCCCTCTCCCATCGAGCGAGAGGGGGTCTTTCGGCGGCCTGCCAAGGATGTTGCGATGAAGCCCCCGTCCTTCGATTACATCCGCGTCGATAGCGCCGACGAGGCGGTCGCAATGCTGGCTGAGTACGGAGACGACGCGCGCATCCTTGCCGGCGGTCAATCGCTCATGCCGATGCTCAATATGCGCGTGGCGCAACCCAAGGTGATCGTGGACATCTCTCGGGCAGCGGATCTCGCCGCCGTGCGCATGGACGACGGAGTGCTGGCGGTGCGCGCGGCGGTCACCCAGGCAGCGGTAGAGCGGCGGCCCGGCCTTGCCGATGAGGTCCCAGTGCTGGCGCAGGCGTTCCCGCACGTGGGCCACTTCCAAACGCGCAATCGCGGCACAGTGTGCGGCTCGATCGCGCACGCCGACCCAAGCGCGGAGCTGCCGCTGTGCCTCGCTGTGCTCGGCGGAGAGGTCGTGCTGCGCTCGCGCTCCGGCCGGCGCACGGTTCACGCCGACGAGTTTTTCCAGGGCCTGCTCTGCACGGCGCGGCAGCCGACCGAGATCGTGGAGGAGGTACGCTTCCCGCTCGCGCGCGATGGCGAGCGCCATGGCTTTGCCGAGGTCGCCATGCGCCACGGGGACTTCGCCATCGTGGGGCTGGCGGCGGTCGTCAGCCTAGCCGAGATCCGC
>JBGPOV010000102.1:0-12972 GCA_041488255.1 Gammaproteobacteria bacterium
GTCCCGGATCTCCTTGACGATGTCGCGCAGACCCTTTGCAACGGCCGTGAATTGCTGGTCGGGATGCTCTGCTTCGACGATCGGCCGCCCGTCAGGTGGTAGGGCGTTAAGCCTCGCGAACAGGGAGCGCTGCCAATCGACACTGCGAAGAATTACCGGCACGACGCGCGCCTGCCCTTCTTCTTGCATGCGCAGGGCGGCTTTCAACTCAACGTCGTTGCTGTAGTCCGAGTCGACGAAGTCGGCGCTGATGAGCAGCAGGATGATGTCAGCATCCTTTAGCGCGGAGTCAATCGCGCCAGCCCATTCGCGCCCCCCGGTGATCCTACGGTCATGCCAGATGCTGATGAGGTTCTCGCGCTCCAAAGGCCGCAAGTGCTTGCCGAGCGCCTCGCGGTGAATCTCGTCCTCGTGGGCGTAGGAGATGAAGACCTTCAGTGGATCGCTCACGGCTGGGACAGGCGTAACCGGTTCAGTATCGAGAACCATAAACCCGTGACCTGAGCATGACGGTCAGAATAGCGTACTGCTTCGATCCCACGGAAACCGACGCAATCGCCATTAATAGACCCGAACAGACTCTGACGTTGATCTCGATTCGAGCAGGCTGGAACGACCTACAAAGCATACCCCAATAGGGCTTACGGATCACATACCGATGAGCGGGCGCAGGTGCTGCATCCTGCAATCGGAAACAGCGAAGACAGGGGTTTTAGGTGCCTGTTTAGGGTCGGGCCAACAAGTTTGCTTGTTGGCGCGAGGAACACCGAAATTCCCGTGTTGCATGGGCACCTTTTGAGTTGCGAAACCTCTCAATACGTGAGATTTCGCGCGACGGGGCGCGCCTGAGTCAGCCCCCGGCTTTTGCTAGACGCGGGCGCGCCACCCGTTTGACCTCTGTTGGGTGCTGGCGCACGGGAGCTTGGTGTTCGACTTGTGCGGCGAACCGGACCGAGTACTCGCGCCCGTCGAGGAGGGGGGAAGACTAGGCCGCGCACGGTATGCCCCTGTTCTCCGAAGTGCACGCGCCGCTGTGGAGAGGCGGAGCCTATGTGCATGCCGGCCAGACTTCTGAAGGCATCGCCCAGTTGCGCGCTGGGATCGATACGTGGCGCACATTGGGCGGGAGCCTGTGGACGCCCTATTGCAAGGCAGTGCTGGCCAATGGGATCGCACCGACTGGTGATATCGAACAGGGGCTAGGCTTGATCGAGGAGTCCCTCGCGCAGATGTAACGGCCGGGCTGGGACGAGCGCGTGTGGCTGGCTGAAGTCCTGCGGCTCAAGGGCTGGATGTTTCAGCAGCAAGGCAAGCTCGACGACGCCGAGCAGAGCCTGCGCGCTGCCACGACACTTGCAAGGCTGCTGCTGGCTCGAGGGGACCGAGACGAAGCGCGAGATCTGCTAGCGCCGGTCTGTGGATCGTTCACCGAGGGTTTTGAGACCCACGACCTCAAGGCCGCGCGCGGGCTTCTCGAGGAACTCGGATGAGCAACGATCCCCCTCACCCCAACCCTCTCCCCCATTGCGTGGTGGAGAGGGGGTTTTCTTTCTACTCCGCCACCCCCTTCGCCTTCAAGACCTGCCACACCTTCTCGGGGGTGATCGGAATGTCGATATGTGTGACGCCGAGGTGCGAGAGCGCGTCCACGACAGCGTTTGCGATCGCGGGCGGGGCTCCGACCGTCGCCGATTCGCCCACGCCCTTGGCGCCGAGCGGATGGTGCGGCGACGGCGTGATGGTCTTATCGGTTTCCCAGCTTGGGGTCTCGACCGCCGTGGGCACGTAGTAGTCGATGAAGCTGCCCCCCGTGATGTTGCCGCTCTCGTCGTAGCTGATCTCCTCGAACAGCGCCGGAGCGAGCCCCTGGGTGAGCCCGCCGTGGATCTGGCCGTCCACGATCATCGGGTTGATGATGTTGCCGCAGTCGTCCACGGCGACGAAGCGACGCACCTTGACCTCGCCGGTGCCGCGATCGATGTCCACCACGCAGATGTAGCTGCCGAAGGGGAAGGTGAGGTTGGGCGGGTCGTAGTAGTGGACCGCTTCCAATCCCGCTTCCATTCCCGGCGGGTGGTTGGTGTATGCAGCAAATGCCAGCTCCTGGATGGTCTTCGATTTCTGCGGCGCGCCCTTGACGAAGAACTTCCCGGTTTCCCACTCCAAGTCGTCCTCGCGCACCTCGAGCAAGTGTGCGGCCAGCTTCTTCGCCTTGTCTCGGATCTTGCGCGCCGCCATGGCACCCGCAGCGCCCGCTGTGGGCGTGGAGCGGCTGGCATACGTGCCCAGCCCGTAGGGCGCCGTGTCGGTATCGCCTTCCTCCACTTGGATGTCGGAAGCCGGGATGCCCAGTTCCTCCGCCACGATCTGCGCATACGTGGTCTCGTGACCCTGGCCCTGGCTCTTCGTGCCGAAGCGCGCGATTGCCTTGCCCGTCGGATGGACGCGAATCTCGGCCGAGTCGAACATCTTGAGGCCGAGGATATCGAAGTCCTTCGAGGGTCCGGCGCCGACGATCTCGGTGAAGCTGCAGATGCCGATGCCCATCAGCTCACCGCGCTCGCGCTTGGCGCGCTGCTCCTTGCGCAGCGCGTCGTAGCCGATGATGTCCATCGCTTTCTTGAGCGCTACATGGTAGTTGCCGCTGTCGTACTCCCAGCCCAGCACCGACTTGTACGGAAACTGCTCCGGCTTGATGAAGTTCTTCATGCGCAGCTCGGCCGGGTCCATCTTCAGCTTCTGCGCGAGCGCGTCGGTGGCGCGCTCGATGGCGTGCACTGCCTCGGTGACGCGGAACGAGCAGCGATAGGCCACGCCGCCGGGCGGCTTGTTGGTGTAAGCCGCGTCCACCTCGCAGAAGGCGTGCTTGAGGTCGTAGGAGCCGGTGCAGATCGAGAATAGCCCGGCCGGGAACTTCGACGGGTTCGCCGACGCGTTGGCGTAGCCGTGGTCGGCCACCGTCTTGATCCGCAGCGCGGTCATGGTGCCGTCCTTCTTGGCGCCCAGGTCCACCTTCATGTGATAGTCGCGCGCGAAGGAGTCGGCTTGCAGGTTCTCCATCCGGTCTTCGATCCACTTCACCGGCTTGCCGATGACCACCGAGGCGGCCACCGCGATGACATAGCCGGGGTATACGGGCACCTTGCCGCCGAACCCGCCGCCGATGTCGGGCGAGATGATGCGGATTCGTTCCTCGGACAGGCCGACGTGACCGGCGACGAGCGCGAAGACCGTCCGCACCGCATGCGGCGCCTGCGTGGTCATGTAGACCGTGAGCTTGCCGGTGGCCGGATGGAAATCGGCGATGCAGCCGCAGGTTTCCATTGACGCGACGTGTATGCGCGGGAGGTAGATGTTCTCGCTCACCACGACCTCCGCCGCGGCGAGCGCCTTGTCCGTGTCCGCGCGGTCGCCGGCCTCCCAGTGGAAGGCGAGGTTGTCCTTCTGGTCCTTCTTGTCGGTGCGCAGCACCGGCGCGCCGGGGGCGAGAGCCTTGAAGGGATCGACGATCGGCGGGAGCGCCTCGTATTCGACCTCCACCGCCTCGACGCCGTCGGCCGCGATGTAGCGCTCGGTGGCGATCACCGCAGCCACCTCCTGCGCCTGGTACATCACCCGGTCGGTGGGCAGCACCATCTGCGTGTCCGAAGAGATGGTGGGCATCCAGTGCAGGTTGTACTTCGCGAGCGTCTCGCCGGTGATGACTGCCAGCACGCCCGGGATCTTCAGGGCGGCCTCGCTGTTGATCGACTTGATCTTCGCGTGCGCATGGGGGCTGCGCACGATGTCCATGTACAGCATGCCCGGGAGCTGGATGTCGTCGACGTAGTTGCCCTGGCCGCGAATGAAGCGCGGGTCCTCCTTGCGCTTCATCGAGTGGCCCATGCCGCAGATCTTGGCGTCGGTCTTGGGGGTCATCGATTGCCTCCTAGTGCATCCCCCACCCCAGCCCTCCCCCGCTCGCGGGGGAGGGAGAGGGAGGGGGCGAATGCTGCGGACTGGTACAGTCCATTAGCGCATCTTCTCCGCCGCGTACTGAACGGCCTTCACGATGTTGACGTAGCCGGTGCAGCGGCACAGGTTCCCGGAGATGGCCGTACGGATCTCCTGCTCGCTGGGGTTCTTGTTCCGCTCCAGCAGTGCGGTGCTGGTCATCAGCATCCCGGGCGTGCAATAGCCGCACTGGAGGCCATGCTTCTCGGTGAAGCCTTCTTGAACGGGGTGCAGCTTGCCGCCTTGCTCGAGGCCCTCGACCGTCCTGATTTGGCTCCCATCCGCTTGGACGGCAAGCACGGTGCACGACTTCACTGGCTGATCGTCCAGCAGGACGGTGCAGGCACCACAGTGCGACGTGTCACAGCCGATGTGTGTCCCCGTCAGCCGCAGCGTCTCGCGGATCCAATGGACGAGGAGCAAGCGAGACTCGACCTCGGCTTGGTGCGGGGTCCCGTTTACGGTCACCTGAATGCGGTGCTTTGCCATGATCACTGCCCTCCCGCGCGCTCGACTGCTTTGCGCAGTGCACGCGCCACCAGAACGCGGGCCACTTCGCGCTTGTACTCGACGGACCCGCGCAGATCGGCGCTGGGTGAACCCTTCGCCGCTGCCATTCGCGCTGCTTCGGCGATCACGGTTGGCTCGGGCATCTTGCCGACCAGGTAACGTTGCGCCTCGGTTGCCTCGAGCGGCGTCGGCCCGGCATTGGTAAGCGCGATTCCGGCCCGCTCGATGCCGCCGTTCTTGTCGAGCGTCAACTGCACCGCCGCGGCGGCGGCCGCGTAGTCCCCGACTTTGCGCTTGACTTTGAGGTAGGCGCCACCGCTTCGCGCCGGAGGCGTCGGTATGCGGATCTCGGTGAGGATCTCGTCTGGCGCGAGGGCCGTCGTGTAGATTCCTAGATAGAACTGATTTACCGGAATCGTGCGCTCGCCCTTGGGGCCGCGAGCTACGATGGTCGCGCCAAGCGCGATCATGGTCGCCGGGTGATCGTTCGCGGGATCGCCGTTCGCCACGTTGCCCGCCACCGTCGCCCGGTTGCGCACCAGCGGATCGGCGATCATCAGGACGGTGTCCAGCAGGATGGGGTAGCGGCTGCGGATGATTTCCGAGCGCTCCAGCGCTACCTGCCGCGTGGCGCCGCCGATCTTGAGCAGCCCGCCCTCCTCCTTGATGTAGTCGAGCCCGGGAATACGTCCGATATCGACGAGATGCGCGAACGAAGCAAGGCGCAGCTTGAGCAATGGCAGCAGGCTCATTCCACCCGAGAGGACTTTTGCTTGGTCGCCATGGCGCGCGAGCAGCCCGACGGCCTCGTCGAGCGAACCCGGGCGGTGATAGTCAAAAGCCGCAGGAATCATCGGTTCCTCCCTTCGGCGCTGGAGCAGCGCCGCAAGAACCTTACAACCACTTAACAAGGAGACTTGTTGCATTGCGCAACCGGTGCGCCGTGCGTCTTGCCTACGCACTCGCGCCGCCGCACTGCAACTAAACGGGTCTCTCTCTAGTTAGGACACGATACTATCATTTCACGTAGCGCAGCAACTTCTCGAGCGATTCCAGGTTGTGCGCAGGTCCGAAGTAGTCCACAAAGGGCAACGCCGCCTGCATTCCAGCTGCGGTGGGCTGATAGCGCGGATCGCCCAATAGCGGGTTGAGCCAGACGATGGTGCCTGCGCGCGCGCGCAGTTCGCGCATCGCGCGTGCGAGCTGCGCCGCATCGCCTAGGTCCAGGCCGTCGCTGATCAGGACCACCGTGGTGTTCCGGTCGACCAGTTCATTCTGGTATCGGGAAACGAACTCGGTCAGACAAGAGCCGATGCGCGTCCCCCCCGACCAGTCCGGCACGCCCGCGGCCAGTCGCTCGAACGTCTGCGCGGCCTTGGCGGGAGCAATGAGACGGGTAATGCGGACGAGCGCGGTGTTGAAAGCGAAGATCTCGGTGCGCTTCAACGCGCGGCGCAACGCGAACGCAAACGCCAACAGAAAACGCGCGTAGGGGTCCATGGAACCGCTGGTGTCGTACAACACGACGAGTCGCGGCTCCTCGAGCGCGCGCGTACGGCGCGCAAGGTCCAAGAGCTCTCCCTCACTCCCGAGCGCGTGGCGGAAGCTGCGCCGCAGGTCCACAAGTCCCCGTCCCCGCGTTGGAATCAGGCGCCGGCTCCTCCGCGCAGCGAGCTTGATGGCCAGGCGCGCCAGCAACCGCTCCATGGCCGCGACGTCGGCTGCCGAGAACTGCTCGAAGGGCTTGCGCCGGAGCAGCGCCTCCGGAGTGTATCCCGGCATGTCGTCACCGGAGCGCAGTCCCGAATCGTCTGCGGGGGACAGACGCACGCGCTGCCCATCCCATCGCCACTGCATCGGCCCGCGGTGGTCGCGCGGCAGCCCCTGCCGTGGAGGAGGGCGCGTGCGCGCGACGGGTCCACCCCAATACTCGTCGAACAGCCTATCGAACGTCGTCCAGGCGTCGCGCGGCACTTTCAGGGCGATGCGCAGTCCTCGCTGGACCTCGTCGCGGTCCAGCAGGTCCACGAGCATGAGCGCAGCGGCGGCGTCGATCTCGTCGCCGAGACCCACTCGGATCCCATGTTCGCGCATGGCGCCGGCGAACTTCGCCAGCTGCGCCACGACGCCGCTCGGCTCGTTCACGCCGTCGTCTCCGCGATCGCTTCCCCCGCCCCCATCCCTTCGCGTGCGGGGGAGGGACGGGGTGGGGGTGCTGCCAACTGACTGATGCAAGCTAGTGGACTGTAACAGCCGATTCGGGAGTACCCCTCACCCGGCCCTCAGCCTGCCTCTCCCAGGCGTTCTCGCGACGCTCCCCTCACCCTACCCTCTCCCGGGGGGAGAGGGACTTTATTTCTGCCGCAGAGGGATCATATATCTGCTGCCTCTCCCGGGGAGAGGGACCTCATGTCTGCTGGGGAGAGGGGGTTAGTTCTCCGACGCGTAAGCCAGTAGCTCGGCGACCGCGGTTGCGTCCGTTGCTCTGATGTCGTGCTCGTCTTTCAGCAGGCAGCCCAGCGTGTTGCGAACGGCCTCCGCGTCGAGCTGGTCCTGGTGCAGGCGCAGCAGCGCCTGGGCCCAGTCGATCGTCTCCGCCACACCCGGCAGCTTACGCAGTTCGCGTTGGCGTAGACGCTGCACGAAACGTGCGATCGCGCCGGCCAGCTCCTCGCCCACGCCGGGCACCTTGCTATGGAGAATCCGCAGCTCCTTGTCCAGCGTCGGGTGCTCGACGAACACGTACAGGCAGCGCCGTCGCAGCGCGTCGCCGATTTCCCGCGTCCGGTTCGAGGTGAGAACGACGTAGGGCACGTGCTGGGCCCGGATGGTCCCCAGCTCCGGTATCGTGACCTGGAAATCCGACAGGACCTCGAGCAGGAACGCCTCGAACCCGTCGTCGGCGCGATCGACCTCGTCGATCAGCAGCACCGGCGGCCCTTCACTGCGGGTGATCGCCTTGAGCAACGGACGCTCCAGCAGGTATTCGCGTCCGAAGATAAGGTCCTCGAGCTGTTTCGACTCGCGCCCTTCGTGCTCCGCGATGCGCAGGCGCAGCAGTTGGCGCTGATAGTTCCACTCGTATAGCGCGGTATTGGTATCCAGACCTTCGTAACACTGGAGCCGGATGAGCTCGGTATCCAGCACCTGTGCAAGGACCTTCGCGATCTCGGTCTTGCCCACACCGGCCTCGCCTTCGACCAGCAGCGGCTTGCGCATCTCGGTGGCGAGATACACGGCCGTCGCGATGGCCGGCTCGGCGATGTAGCCGAAGCGCTCCATCGCCGCCTGCGTGGCGCGGATCTCCTCCTTCACGACGCGTCCGCTACCGCACCGGCGGATCGGTAGCGTGTGGGATCGGCCAGAAACGTCGCGCGGCAGCCCGCGCAGCAGAAGTAGTACCGGCGGCCCTCGACATCCGCGGTATGCCGCGCGCCTGCGACGGCCACCGTCATGCGGCACACCGGATCGATCGCCTCACGGGGTTGGTCGGAAACGCCCTCCGGCGACGGCGCTTTCTCCCGACGCGCATCTGTGCCGGCGCGCCGCCGCCGCTCGACCATCTGCGCCATGATGCTGAGCGCGATCTCCTCGGGAGTTCGCGCACCGATATCCAGTCCAGCCGGCGCCGCGACATGCTGCAGCGCGCTGGAGGAGACGCCGCGCTGGAGCAGCATATCCCGCAGCTCCGCGAACCGGATCCGGCTTGCGATTACGCCGA
Source organism: Gammaproteobacteria bacterium (assembly GCA_041488255.1). Lineage (GTDB taxonomy): Bacteria > Pseudomonadota > Gammaproteobacteria > Burkholderiales > SHXO01 > SHXO01. Next base: position 8,225 of record JBGPOV010000102.1, read on the forward strand.
GGTAAGCCGGCGCGACGCGTAAGGTCGCCTCGATCGCGTCCGCGTCGCGCTCGCTCATCGTCGCCACGAGGACGTACGCGCCCAGCGGTACGGTCTCCGGCGAAATTTCCGCCAGCACGCGCTCTGCCTCCGGGAAAGCCGCCGCATCGGCGTCGGGATCGACGATGTCAACGCGGTAGCCCATAGCGTGGCCGATGCGCGCAAGCGCCCGCGCCGCGGGTGAGGTGCCGAACAGCACCAGCCGAGGAACGGGGATGACGGGTTCAACGTACAGATCCACGGTGCCTCCGCTGGCGCAGGTTATCGGGAGGGCGACCAGCCCGGGGCGCCGCTCGCTGGCGGGGTCGGGCGAGAGGCTGAGCAACCGCGGCTCGCCGTCGGCGATCGCGCGCAGGGCTTCGCGCAGCACGGTCGACTGGGTGCAGCCGCCACCCACCCAGCCGTGAAAGTTTCCATCGCTGGTCACCAGTGCAGCGTCGCCGACGCGCACGGAGCTGGGCGGCTCGCGCCGCACCACGGTAACCAGCGCGAACGACTCCTCGCGCGCCGCCAGCGTCGAGGCGAGCGTCAGCAGCTTGCGTTGCATCGCGACCCCTTGGCCCTGTGGCATCGCCGGACCATCGGCCGGGATCGCTCGATAAGCCCTTCGATCATCTCCGCACCTGCGAAAAGCGTGTCCGCTCCATTCTATCTCAAGCTCGGTGCAGCGCAGGCGACGAAACCCGCTCAAGCGCCCGTTTTAGCGCCCCGCCCGGGGTACAACCAAACGGCCAAACCATACAGGACGGCAGCGATCAGCAGCACCCGTGTAAAGCCGATATGGATCGCCAGCAGCGTGGCCAGCACCGCGCTGACCACCGAGGCGCACGCATTCACACCCCAGGCCCAGGGCACCAGCGCCCGCTCCAGCGCCGCGACCGCGCGCACAGCCAAAGGAAACGGCATCCCCATGGCAAAGCCCAGGGGGAGGATGAGCGCGAGCGCAAGCGCGATGCGTACAGCCTCCGGCAGGGCGGCGACCAGGGGCAGCAGCCTCGGCAGCACCGCGGCATAGACGAGTGTCGCGACGATGATCGCGACCACTGGCGCAGCCACGGCCTGCCGCCGCTGCACTGCCGCATCCGACAGCCGCTGCGACCGGCGGCTGCCCAGCCCCGCCGACAGAAGGAACGCAAACAGCGCGACCGCCACGGCGTAGAGCGGGTGGTGGAGCAGCAGCACGAACTTCTGGATGAATGCGATCTCCACGAACATGAACGCCACGCCGATCGCTGCGAAGTAGGCTGCGACCAGCGCGCGCATGGGACGAACAGGACCTTGGAAAGGCCGTCTGGCCAGCATGCGCAGCGGCAGGAGAATCAGCACCAGTCCCAACAGGAGCGACTGCACCAGCGTGACGGCGAGCAGCGGGTAACCCCATTCCAGCAGCGGCAGCCCGCCCCGCTCCTTCAACCGCAGCAGCTCGGGCAGCGTGCGCCACTCGAAGAAGCGGAAGAAGTAGGGGCGGTCGTCGACGGCAGGCGCGATGTAGAACTTGTACCGATCGATGAACTCTGCGCGCCGGGCTCCGAGCAGCGCCACCGCGCCGTCGTAGAAGTAGGGCTCGTCCAGCCGGTTGTAGCGCTCGGCCTCCTGCACCTGCATGCCCGGATACCAGCCGAGGTCGAAAGAGCGCTCGCGGCAGAAGCTGCGTACGCGCTCGATGTCCCGCGCGGTCAGCGCGCCGTTCTTGACGAGCAGCGTCGCGGTCTTCCAACCGCGGATCAACACCAGATTGCGGCCGGGGTCGGATACGCCGCTGCGCTCCAGCGCCGTCACCGCCATGCCGAACAGCTTGAGCGTGTCTCGCGGCGGTAGCGTGACCCAGCGCGTGACGGACAAATAGCCGCCGGGTGCAAGGCGGTTTAGGGCACTTTCGAGCGCCTCCACCGTATACAGGTAGCTCTCCGACAGCGCGTACAGGCCGGCCGAGGAGGCGCCGAAGGCGTCCAGCAGCGCGAGCTGGATCACGTCGTAGCGCTGCCGGCTTGCCGCCAGGAAACCGCGTGCCTCGCCGATATGCAACGTCACGCCGGGCTGCTTGTAGGGCCGGCCGGAGAACGATGCGAAACGCTCCTCGACCAATCGCACCACCTGCGCATTGAGCTCCACGGCATCGACCGCTGTCGCCCCGGCGTACAGCGCCTGCAGCACGTCGACGCCGGAGCCGGCGCCGAGAACGAGCGCGTGCGGGTGCTCCACGAGGTGATAGGGCAGCGCCGAAGTCATGTAGTCGAGATAGGCGAGCGGTTGGCGTGCCCCGTCGAAACGAACTATCGCGTTCATGCCCGCGCCATCGGTGAACAGCGCAAGCTGCTCCGGCGGCTCACCCGGGGCGTTCAGGCTCAGGCCCGGCGCATAGCGAAACGGGACCTGCGGGCTTTCCACCACCGTCAGCCAGCCGAGCGGACTGGAGGTTTCGGCCAACACCCGCGTGCCCATCACCTCGAGGGTCTGGGACAGGTCTTTATAGGGTGATAGCTGCGGTCTTCCAAATGGCCCATGCAATGCCCACAGGACAACCCCGGCAGCGACAAGCGAAGCCGCAGCGGCCATGGAGGATCGCAACGTGCGTCGCACGCAGCCGAGCGCGCCGGCGGCGAGCGCGGTCGCACTGACGCCGCCGAGCACGGTGAGCGGAGCCAGCGCGAACAAGCCGAGAATCACGAGCAGGCAGCCGGCCGCGGCGCCCAGAATGTCGAAGCTGTAGATTCGTCCCGCTAGGTCCGCGTAGCGCGTCAACATCAAGCACACGCAGATGGCCGCAAAGAAGAACGGGAGGAACAGCAGCAGATAGACGACCAGCAGCCACAACGGCTGCTTGAGGTCCCACAGAAGCTCCAGCGCGTTGAAGGGCACTGCCTGGGCCAACAAGTAGCAGCCTGCCGCGCTCAGCCCGAACAGCGCTGCGCACAGGGCGAAGGCGGCTTCGAAGCGGCGCGCCAGCCAATCCTGCAGCAGCGTGACGAAGGCGCCGGCGGCCCCGTACCCGAGCAGCGCCACGCTGATCATCATGTAGGCGAAGTGGTGCCACTGGACGATGGAGAACAGGCGCGTGAGCAGGATTTCGTAGGCGAGCGCGGCGGCCGAAACGAGCGACAGCGCGAAACGCAGCCGCGCCGGGGGCAAGGCGTGCTTCGACGCTGCCGCGCGAGTTGGCCCCTCACCCCGGCCCTCTCCCGCGAGGGGAGAGGGAGACCTACATGTGGTACTTCCGAACTCGTCGTTACAGTGCACTAGTGGACTGTAACTGAGATTTCGGGAGGAACACTGTGTACTCCCCCTCTCCCCAGCAGACATAAGGTCCCTCTCCCTCTGGGAGAGGGTAGGGTGAGGGGTGATACAAGGCGCCACTACCGAACCACCTGTTACAGTCCACTAAATTAGTGGCTGCCTGTGAGCGGCACAAAGGCAACCGGCAGGATCTGCCTGGTCGTCACCGAACCGTCGGCCTGCTTCTCGATCAGCAGGAGATACTGCGTGAGGAAGCTGGTGCCCACCGGCACGACCAGGCGGCCGCCCGGCTTGAGCTGCTTCACCAGCGCCGGCGGGACGTGGCTCGCTGCAGCGGTCACGATGATGGAGTCAAAGGGCGCGTGCTCCGGCCAGCCGTAGTAGCCGTCGGCGACCTTGACCTGCACGTTGCGATAGCCGAGCTGTGCCAGCCGCTCCGCCGCCTGCTTGCCGAGCGGCTCGATGATCTCCATGGTGTAGACCTCCCGCACCAGCTCGGCCAACACGGCCGCCTGATAACCCGAGCCCGTCCCCAGCTCCAACACACGGTGGCCGGATTTGGTCTGCATAAGGTCGGTCATCAGCGCCACGATGTAGGGCTGCGAGATCGTCTGTCCGTGGCCGATGGGCAGTGGGCGGTTATCGTAGGCCTCGCTCTGAAGGCCCTCGCCCACGAATCGATGGCGCTCAACCCTGCCCATGACCGCCATGACCTTGGGATCGAGCGCGCGCTGCCCGGTCTCGCCGCTCACCGCGAGCTGCGTGCGCTCGATCTCGCGCACCAAGTGCTGGCGTTCGGAGGCGAAGCGGTCCTGGGCGTGGGAGCACACCAGGCCTGCGGCCAGCAGCAAGGTGGCGACGAGGCGCAGACGTGTTGGACAGCGCATGGCGATGCTCCTTAGCCCCAAGCTATGTCCCCATTGAACCCGAGATTCTGCCAGAGCGCCCGTCGAACGGCAGCCTGGCAGTGCGACACTCGTCAGGCGCTGCCATTGAACCTCTGGGCGGTGCAGGGGAAGCCAAGCCATGGCGGTTGCACACCCACCGGATCGCGGATATGCTTATCGGGTCCAGGTGCCTGTACGCCGTTCTGGCGGAAAGGATAATCGGGAAGCAGGTGCGCGCTGCCTTTTTTGGCTTGGCTTAGCGGCGGCGCAAGTCCTGCACTGCCCCCGCAGCGGTAGGTGGGTGCGGGCGTGTCTTCCATGCCACTGTGAGCAAGCTCACGGGAAGGCGACACGCCCAAGGCCCACGAGTCCGAAGACCGGCCTGGATCATGTGAGGAACCCGCGGGTGGCGGTGGTCCAGGACGAACGTCGACCCGGCCAAGCAGCTCTCCCAGCGTTCCCCATGCGATCCAACCGCGCATGCGGCGGGCATGTGCAATCGCAGGGAGCAGACCGCCTTGAGAAATCTTGCCGCATTGATCGTGGCCGGAATGGCCGCGACGCGCGTGCTCGCGGACGAGCCGGAAC
>JBGPOV010000103.1:0-12686 GCA_041488255.1 Gammaproteobacteria bacterium
GCCGAAGTGCAGCCAGTACATTCCGCTCCAGGTCCCGGTGCGCGCGGAAACGAAGGCAACGAGGCAGAGAATCCCGGCCGCCAACAGCAGCCGAAGGTCGCAGGCATACGCCAGCAGCAATGCGAACAGAGCCCAGGGCACCAGGGCCTTGTCAGAGGGCGTGATATTGAAAATCTGCCCGAGCATGACGACGTTGAGAACGAAGCACGCGAACGCGACCATGGCGGCGAGCTTGGTGAAGTAGCCGGTCGCATCCCGGCCCTGGATCCATACCGTGCCGGTCAGCGTGCCGAGCGCTACGACCAGCAGGATCGTCACCTGCGCGGTGGTGGAGAACAGGCCCCAGAACTGGTAGAAGAGAAAGAAGACGCTCGCCGCCAACGCCAGCGCGCCCAGGAATGAGGCGATCCGCATCCCCAGCGACAATTGCTTTGCCTGCACATCGCGGTCGATGTCGAATGCTTGCGCGTACTGGGCGAGCAGTCCGGTGTGATACTGCGCGATCGCACGGCGCTGGTCCTCGCCCAGCGCGAGCACGCCTTCGCGCTCCAAACGCTCAAGCTCGGTCTGGAACACACGGATGGCGTCGGCGCGCTGCTGGGCTTCGCTTCGGGAGGAGGGGGGCATGCTGGATGACTATACTCCACCCGGGACAGCACTGGCGCCACGCCTTCAATGAGCCGCGGGGATCAGAACGTATGAGGACCCTTATAGGAGGATAAACGCCATCTCTAGCGGATTTGCCGCTGGCGCGTATCTTGCGCGCCTCTAGTTCAACGGAGTCGGCGGGGCCGGACCCCGTCGCGTTGACAGGAGAAGGCAAAGTGAAATTTCTTCTATGTGTTGCGGCTCTGCTCGCGGCTGTAACGGTGCACGCCAGCGAACTGAGCAAGGATACTGTCTGCGACAGTTGGGCGCGCAACGCCATCATCGGCGGCGCGCACGCGTCGATGGGCCACTCCCGTCGGCTCGTGCCCCTCACGCTCGAACACATCCTCGAGCTGATGGAGCACGGAAAACTGTTCGGGATCGACGGCATCCCGGTCTTTGCAGACGAACACGACACGCCCGAAGGTAAGGCGTTCCTCGAGGATTCGATTTTCTACGGGTTCGACTACGTCAAGCGGACCCCGGAAGACCAACTGCCGGAGTCAGCGCTGCAGATGTTAGGAATGTTTGTCGAAATCTGCCGCAGCGGAGACCGAGTGGTAAGTCGGTAGCACACACATAAGCAGCTAAACCTGCTGAGGGCATGCGGCCCACTCGCGTTGCAACGCGGCTCTCATCCTCTTCCTCAGTTTGCATCTCTTCGGCTTCAAAACAAGATAGCATCGACGGGTCTGGCCATGTGGCCTATCCCCGGTAGGCCACGTCGAGTGCGCGGAGAGGCGTGCGCCGGTATCATTCTGTCGGATGGCCGGCAGCGACGACCGGCCAGCACCACCGAGGACCTATCCATGGAACCGACGAAGCGGGCCGCGCGCGGCATTCTGGCGATCTGGAATGACCGCCGCGCAGGGGCAGAGCCCGAGTACGAAGCGTGGTATCGCGGCGAGCACCTTCCCGAGCGGGTCTCCATACCGGGCTTCCGCGCGGGCTGGCGCTACCGGGTGATCGAGGGCGAGCCGGAGTACTTCACCTTCTACGAGACCGCCACCCCCGAGGTCCTGTTCTCCGAGGCCTACGTGGCGCGGGTCAACAACCCCACTGCACTCACCCAACGCATCATGTCCGGGATATTCACCAACGCGACGCGCGCGCTTCTCACCCGTGCGGCCCGGTGGGGGCTGCTGCGGGGCGCGTTCGCGGTCAGCGTTCGCTTCGACGCGCAGCCAGGTAGCGGGTTGGAGCCCCGTTTGCGCGAGATGGCGTCGCGTGAGGACGTGCTCAGGGCTGAACTCTGGACGCCAACTCGCGCCGATGCACCAGCGGGCCTGTCGGCCGAGCAACAGCTGCGCGGACCAGACAAGCGCGTCAGCGCCGCCGCCCTGGTCGAGACGGCCGCCGAGCAGGAAGCGCACGCGGTCGCTGCAGCCCTGCGAGAGGCGCTCGGCCCGGGCCCACACATCGGCGTCTACCGGCTGTTCTGCTCGCTGGACAGGGGGGATCTCGACCTATAAGGGTGCTTGTACAGTGACGCAGGCCTGAGAATAGGGGCCGAAACGAATTTCCCCCATCCCCGCCTTCCCCCGCAAGCGGGGGAGGGCGTCCTGAGGTCGGCTGAGCTTCATTGGCAATCAAGTTCAAAAATGCTACTAAACTACCGACTCCGCAGCGGGCTGCAGCCCGCCCGGTAACAATCACCTCCAGGAGGAAAACATGCTGCTCGATGTGCGTACCTATACCTGCCGCCCCGGAACGATCAAGAAGCACCTCGCGCTTTACGAGCGCCTCGGCAAGGGGCCGCAGACCCGCCACCTCGGCGAGCCCTTCGCCTACCTCGTGACCGAGACCGGCAACGTCAACCAGTACATCCACATCTGGGCCTATGAGGATGCCGCGGATCGCGCACGCCGGCGCGCTGCGATGCAGGCCGACCCGGAGTGGATCGCCTACACCGAGGAGAGCGCGAAGCTCGGCGCGCTGGAGAACCAGGAGAACCGCCTGATGCAGCCGGTGTCGTTCTTCCCCCTCAAGCGCTGAGCAAGAAGCCGAAGGAACCCCCGTGATCGTCGAACAGATCTGGACCGCGAACGCGTATCGTAACTTCAATTACTTGATCGTCTGCCCGGAAACGGGCGAAGCCCTTGCGATCGATCCGCTGGATCATCAGAAGTGCCTGGCCGCGGCCAAGAAGCATGGCTGGGAGATTGCTCAGATTCTGAATACGCACGAGCACGGCGATCACACTGGCGGCAATCGCGCCATGATCGCTGCTACCGGCGCCAAGCTGCTGGCGCACAAGAATGCCGGTCAGCGTATTGCGGGGATTGATCGCGCGCTTGGCGCCGGGGACATTATCAGGGTCGGCAAGACCGTCGAGCTCGAAGCTCTCGATACCCCTGGGCATACCATGAGTCACGTATGCCTGCTGTCGCACACCGACACGCCCGCGCTGTTTTGCGGAGATACCCTATTCAATGCAGGTGCCGGCAACTGCCACAACGGCGGTCACCCGAACGAACTGTATCAGACGTTTGCCAATCAGCTGGCCAAGCTACCGGACGACACCCTGGTGTACCCGGGCCACGACTACATCGCCAACAATCTGGGCTTTACGCTAGATCGTGAGCCCGACAACAAGAAGGCGCAGCAGATGCTCGGGCAGGTGCGCGATCAGGATCCCAACCGGGCGTTGGTAACCACATTGGCGCTCGAGAAGGAAATAAACACCTTCTTCCGTCTGCACAGTCCCACCGTCATCGCCAAGCTGCGCGCCGCGTTTCCCGATCTGCCTGACGACCCGGAACCGAGGACGGTGTTCCTCAAGCTGCGCGAGCTGCGCAACAGCTGGTAGCGGCGTCGCCTCAGATCGTCCCCACTCGAGCAGCGAACTGGCTACCGCGCGACAGGGTGTGAAATGCCGGCTAGAATGCTCCTCCCGACCTGTCAACTTCTAGTGGAGTCCAAATGAGCATCTCGATGTATCAGGCGAGCGCGCCGCGCTTCGTCAATATCTTGAAGAACCTTTCCGCGATCCTCGACAAAGCACAGGCGCACGTGGACGCGAAGAAGGTCGATCCCACGGTGCTCACCAGTTATCGCCTGTATCCCGATATGCTTACGATGGCGCACCAGGTGCAGATCGCGTGCGACACGGCAAAGGGCGCGGTGGCGCGGCTCGCCGGTGTCGATATTCCCAAGTACGAAGACACCGAGCGCACGTTGGCCGAACTGAAGGCGCGCATCGCCAAGACCATGGAGTTCATCGGCACCATCAAGCCGGCACAGGTCGACGGCACAGAAGACCGGGAGATCGTGCTCAAGATCCGCGGCCAGGACGTGAAGTACACGGGCATGCAGTATCTGCTCGGTTTCGCTCACCCGAACTTCTACTTCCACGTCACAACCGCCTACGACATCCTGCGCCATAACGGCGTGGAGATCGGCAAGCGCGACTACATCGGCAATCCTTGACTCTACTTCCACATCCTTTCATCGAAGCCAAACGGTTGCGACGGCCGGATACTCAAGCGACGGAAATCCGCGTGCGCTGGATTGAGCAAGTAGTTCATTTCGCGCGGCACGATAACCGAAGGCACGCGCAGCAGTAAGCTCTCGCCTTCCCTGACCCATTCGGTCCCGATCCCCCGGGTTTCCTCGGGTGGCGGCTCTGCTCGCCAGTTGCGAGGAAGCCGCTCAGATTGCAGCTCAGCGATAGCTACACCATCGGGGACAATCACCTCGCTCGCCGCGAAGACCAGCCGCGCATCAGCGGCGGTCAGGTGAACGAAGGTTTCCAGCGCAGCGAGCGATAGCGTTCCACCGAGATAGACTACGGAGGTTCCGCGCTCGCTCCAGCGCCCACCGTAGCGTCGGGCTCCCTCACCATCGAACGCCGTCGCGGCATGCGCCGCCTTCACGAGACGCCATAGAGACAACGGCACTGTCAGCTGAACACGCCGTACTCGATTCGGCCCAGGAGATCCTCCACTTCACGAGCGCCAGCCTCGGTGCGCATGAGCGCCAGCGGGACCCGATTGCCCAAGCCGCGCTGCGGCTCACGCAGCCATTGGTAGGCGCGCTCCGCGTCTTCGAAGACCCCCTCGGCGAGCGCCACGAGACGTGCGAGGCGGTAGAGCCGGTCGCCCTGCGCTGGTGTCAAGCGGGCGCGCGGTCCCTTGGCGATCCGCTGCAGCGTTTTGGTGCTGATCCCCATGCCCTCTGCGAGCTCGGATTCGGTGAGGTTGAGGCGCTCACGCAAATGCTGAGCCGCGCTGCGGGGCATGCCCGACTGGATGAGTTCGGCCAGGTCGATCAGTGTTCGTACACGCTTGCCCAGCACGCGGCTGCCTCCCATGATCGCGACCACCGAAGTTTCCGTCATGATTTCCTCGCGCATACAATTGTCTGTTCATTATAGGACATTTGGCCAGTCCGGCAAAGCTGCGGATACGCATGATGTCGCCGGGGCGGCAGGATTTCGCGGTCCTAGCTCTCCTTGACCTGTAGTCTGACCCGACCCTGAGTCTGCCCCACTCGGCGTGCAGCGGGTGGCATAGAATGGCCCACACGCTGGCCCTTTTCCGGGAGGAGGGAGTGCCACGCACGCCCACTCAGCTCGCCAAGCTCACGCGCCCGCGCCTGCACAACGCAGTGGCGCGGGAGCGGCTGTTTGCGCTGCTGGACAATGCGCGCGACAAGCACCCGGCCATCTGCGTTGTCGGTCCGCCGGGCGCCGGCAAGACCACGCTCGTCGCGAGTTGGCTGGATTCCCGCGGGGTCAAAGGCATCTGGTACCAGGTCGACGCCGGCGATGCTGATCTCGCGACGTTCTTCCACTACCTGAGGCAGGCCGGACAGCTCTTCATCCGCAAAGGACGACCGCCGCTGCCCGCGCTCACCCCTGAGTACCTGGCGGACGTACCGGGCTTTGCCCGGCGCTTCTTTCGCGAGCTGTTTTCCAGGCTCCCCACGGGCGCGACCCTGGTGCTGGACAACTACCAGGAGGTGGCGGCAGATGACGACTTTCACCAGATCGTCTCCGACGCGGTCCATGAAGTGCCTGAGGGCCTTGCGCTGGTCTTGGTCACCCGCCGCGATCCACCAGACTGCTACGCGCGCCTGATCGCTAACGAGGCCGTCGCCTTGCTCGACTGGGAAGATCTCAGGCTGACGCTCGAGGAGGCGCAGGCCATCGCCGCTGCCCGGGGCCACCGCAGCACGGAGCGCGTCGGCGCGCTGCATGCGCAGTCGGACGGGTGGGCGGCGGGGCTGACCTTGCTGCTGGAGCAGGCGCCGGCGAACACCGCAACCGCGGGTACGCCGCAGCGCGGCCACGACGCACTGTTCGGTTACTTCGCGGCGCAGGCCTTCGCCCGGCTTCCAGAGTCCACCCGGCAGTTCCTGATGCAGACCGCCACCCTGCCCGCTGTTCCCGTGAGCGTGGCCGCAGCGCTGACCGGCAATGCGCAGGCCGGTACGATCCTCGAAGATCTCTATCGGCGCCGGCTGTTCACCCATCGGCGCCCCGGCGCGGAGCCGACGTACTGGTACCACGCGCTGTTTCGGGGTTTTCTGTGCGCGCAGGCGCAGCAGCGCCTGTCCGACGAGCAGCGCAAGGACGCAGCACGCCGAGCGGCCGCCCTTCTCGCCGCAGCGCGCCAGTACGAAGACGCATTCGCCCTCTACCGCGAGGCGCAAGACTGGGACGCCGCAAGCCGGCTGGTTGTAGAGCGGGCGGAGGACCTGCTCGCCAGCGGCCGCGGGCAGACGCTGCGCGAATGGATCCTCAGTCTGCCGGGCGGGTGCCAGAACACGACGCCGTGGCTCGAGTTCTGGTTGGGCAGCTCGCTGATGCCGGTCGATCAGGAGGAGGCGCGGCTTCATCTCGAGCGCGCGTTCCGGCAGTTGAAGCAGCATGGCGACCTCATCGGGCAGCTCCGTGCGGCATCGAGCATCGTTGCCAGCTACTTCTTCGAGTGGTCGACATGGAAACCGCTCGACCCGTGGATCGACGTGATGGAAGAGCTCATGCTGGCGCGCCCGCGCTACCCGTCCGCCGCAGTCGAGCTCGACATCTGTTGCAGCATGCTCATCGCGACGCTGTACCGGCGGCCGGGCCACGTTCTGTTGCCGGTGTGCGCCGACCGGATCGAAACGCTGCTCGACTCCGACCTCGACGTGAACCGCAAGGTCGCGGGCGCGACTTTGCTGCTCACTTACTGCAATCTCGGCAACCATCTCGAGCGCGGACGAAGGACCGTCGCGAGGGTGCAGGCGCTAATCGAGCGTGCGGAGGTCACGCCGCTCAACCGTGTGTGGTGGTACTGCCGCCTGAACTATTTCCTGTGCGCTTGCGGCCGTTACGCCGAGGCAGAGGCTCCGACGCTGCGTGCCAACGAGATCATGGAAGCTCATGGCTTCAAGGGGCTGCGCGGCGCCAGCATCATCTTGAACGCCCATCTGCAGTGGGCACTCTTGGGCCTGCGAGACTGGGAGCGGGGGGAGGACCTGACCCGCCTGCTCACCGAGGCGATGCAATCTTCGCGACCCTCGGACCTGTTTCAAGCGTCGCAAGCGCGCTTGCGCCTCGCCCTTTGCCGGGGGAACATCGAGCAGGCGCTTCTCGAGTCAACGCGGACAATCGAATCGGCGACAGCGACCGGAATGGTCTTTCTAGAGGTGCTGGCGCAATCGTATACGGCTGAGGCGCTGGCCGAGGCCGGGCGCTTCGAGGAAGCGCGCGACCATGTGCAGCGCTGCTATAGCCTCATCGGCGGCACGTGCCTCGCATATTGGGAGCCGGAGTTGCGCGTAATCGAGGCCTATCTGGCAAAGCAGGAAGGCAATGTTGCGCGCTGCCACCTGCTGCTTGCCGACGCTATCAGACTCGCCAGGCACGTGGATGGACTGTGGAGAGACGGGCGCCTGTTCGGGCGCGTTCTGTCCGCCATGTGCAGCGAGGCGCTGTCGGCGGGCATCGAGCAGGAGTACGTGCGCTCCTTGATCCGGCGTTTCGGGCTGAGACCTGCATCGCAGGATGACGAGGCGTGGCCGTGGCCGGTGAAGATCTACACGCTGGGGTGCTTCGAGATCCTGCGCAACGGGCAGCTGCTCGAGTTCCCGCATAAGGCGCCGCGTAAGCAGCTGCTGGTGCTCAAGGCGTTGCTCGCCTTCGGCGGACGCGACGTGCCGGCGCGCCGCGTGACCGACGCAATCTGGCCGGACGAGGACGGCGACGCAAGTTGGCGCGCGCTGGGCGTGTGCCTCGCGCGGCTGCGCACGCTCCTGGGCAGCCAGGACGCGATCACCGTCAGCGACGAGCGAATCAGCCTGAACCCGGAGTGCTGCTGGTGGGACGCGCAGGTATTCGAGCGGTTGAGCGCCGATGGCGCCGCTCGCGCGCCGGACGCCAGGCTGCTGACGCTGTATCGTGGACCGTTCCTTTCCGGCGACTCGGACCAGCCCTGGACCGTGCCCCTGCGCGAGCGCCTGCGAACCCGGTTCGCCGCGCATCTCCAACGCACCGCCGCGCGGCTGGAGGCCGGTTGCGCATGGGCGGATGCAGCCGCTGTATATGCGCGCGGCGTAGAGACCGAGGAGCTGGCGGAGGAGCTTTACCAAGGCCTCATGCGCTGCTACCGCGCGCTGGGCAGGCCGGCCGAGGGCCTGGCCGTGTACCGGCGCCTGCGGCAGATCCTGTCGGTGGTCCTGGGCATCGCGCCCACCGGCGAAAGCGACGCGCTCTACCGCGCCCTGCGGGAGATGGGCGCAGCCGAGTCATCGCCCGCCTGAGCCAATCGCCTTCCCGGTCCCCCAGGCCGGCGTTCTCCATCTGTAGAGTAACTGTGCACTTCCCGGGCATAGGCTGTGCGCAGGCGCCGGAGCTGGCCGCGAAGGGGCTCAATGGACACCTACATCCTGCGCATCTATCGCCGAAGCGACACCGCGCCCGGGGTACTGCACGGAACGGTGGAGCGGGTGGGTGCAAAGGCTCGGCAAGCCTTTGCCTTCCGTGACGAGCTGTGGGCGCTGTTGGAGGCGCCGACTGTGAGGGCCGAGGATCGTCCGGAGCAGTCGAGCGCCGGCGAGCAAGACCACTGAGCGAAGGAGGAAACCATGTCACCAACACCACATATCGAGCACCTGGCGCGAAAAGACGAGCACCTGGGCAAAGCCGGTCCCGCCCTGGCAGCAGCGCTTTGCCTTGCCGGCGCAGTGCTGCTGCCGGCACAGGCTTTGGCCGGGGAAAAGGGCAAGTTCCGCGGTCTAGCCGTGCTGGTGAACACCCAGTTCCAGCAGATCAAAGCGCTGGACGGCCACCCCGGCGGCACGCAGATGCAAGGCGAGATGGACGGACTTGTGTTCAACGACCAGCGCCAGCCGTTCTTGGACAAGGCGCACTATCAGGTGATCTGGAAGGCTGACAGCATGGGAGGCAGCTGCTTCAAGAGCTTCACCATGCCAGACGGAAAGGTGTTTGCGCGCTGCGAGGGCAAGCCGACGGCGAGTGGCTCCGAGGGGATCGTTGTCCTGATGGGCGGCTCAGGCCGCTATGCAGGCATCAAGGGCAAGGGGAACTTCTACCTCACCAACGTAAGCGACCAGGTGATGTGGGACGTCCTGGAGTGGGAGTACGAGATTCCGTGAGGCGGCCCGGCGCACCACGTTCCCTTGAGAGCGCGTGGACGCGCCGTGCGCTACGGCAGTCCAAACGGTACCTTCCGCGTCGAAGGACGCGCAGTCGCCCAGCAGAGGGCAGTCGAACCCGCGACTGCGCCTCGCCTAAGAGCCCCGGAGCTGATCGACCTTCTGGCGGCATAGGTCCCCGCCCTCGCATCCACCGCCAAGGTGGACCGCGGACCTCGTCCCGTGAAACCGTGTACGCTTGGCGCGCAACGCGGGGAGGTCTATGGCGTCAGCGCGCACAGTTCGACTGGCCGTCGACATCGGTGGAACTTTCACCGATGTAGCGCTCGACACCCTCAAAGGCCGCGTGACCGTCAAGGTATTGACCACGCCCGAGGCCCCCGAGCGCGGGGTCATGGAAGCCGTGATGGTAGCGGTCCCCAAGGCCGGCTGCAGGCTCCGCGATATCGGCCTGATCATCCACGGCACCACGCTCGCCACGAACGCGCTGATCGAACGTAAAGGCGCGGTCACTGCATTGATCACTACGGAAGGCTTCCGCGACTCGGTCGAGATCGGCTACGAGCACCGCTTCGAGCAGTACGACATCTATCTCGAGAAGCCTGAGCCGCTGGTGCCGCGCTACCGGCGCTACACCGTACCCGAGCGCGTGAGCGCGCGCGGCGAGGTGTTGTGCGCGCTCGACGAGCGCGCCGTGCATGCGCTGGTCCCCATGCTCGAGCAGGAGGGTGTCGGCAGCGTCGCGGTCGGGCTGCTGCATAGCTACGCCGACCTGGCACACGAGCAGCGCATTCGGGAGATCCTGCTCCAACACTTGCCCAAGTTGCGGGTGAGCCTCTCTTCGGAGGTGTCGCCCGAGCTGCGCGAGTACGAGCGGTTGTCGACCGCGTGTGCCAACGCCTATGTACAACCGCTGATGGCCGGCTATCTCGATCGGCTCGATCGCGCGTTGCGTGAAGCCGGCTTCGCCGGGCAGCTCCTGCTCATGACCTCGGGCGGCGGCGTCATCGGTCTCGAGGTGGCCAGGCGGTTCCCGGTCCGGCTGGTCGAGTCGGGCCCCGCCGGCGGCGCAATCCTGGCGAGCCGCATTGCGCTCGAGTGCGGGCTCGAACGCGTACTGTCGTTCGACATGGGCGGCACGACCGCCAAGATCTGCTTGATCGACCGGGGCCGGCCCCAGACCTCGCGCGCCTTCGAGGTCGCACGCGCCTACCGTTTCCTCAAGGGCAGCGGGCTACCGTTGCGCATTCCCGTGATCGAGATGGTCGAGATCGGGGCGGGCGGCGGCTCCATCGCCAGAGTCGATGCGCTCAAGCGCGTGGCGGTGGGCCCGGACAGTGCCGGCGCCGTGCCCGGACCCGCCTGTTATGGTCAAGGCGGTCAAGCGCCGACCGTCACGGATGCCGATCTCGTGCTCGGTCGGATCGATCCCGGCGCTTTCGCCGGAGGCAGCTTTGCGCTGGACGCGAGCGGCGCCAGTGTGGCGATCGATCGCTCCGTCGGCAAGCCGCTTGCGCTGACCACGCCGCTGGCGGCGCTCGCCATCAATGAGATGGTCGATGAGAACATGGCGAGCGCCGCACGCGTGCACGCGGTCGAGCGCGGCATGAGTCTCGATGAGCGTACGTTGGTGGCGTTCGGCGGTGCGGCTCCATTGCACGCCGCGCGCGTCGCAGACAAGTTGGGAATAAAACGCATCGTCGTGCCCACCGGCGCGGGTGTGGGCTCGGCCGTTGGCATGTTGACGGCACCGGTCTCCTACGAGGTCGCGCGCAGCCTCTACCAGCGTGTGCGTGAGCTCGATCCGGCCAAGGTGAACGCTCATATCGAGGCCATGCGGGCAGAGGCCTACGCTGTGGTCGAGAAAAGCGCGGGCGTGACACCGCTCGTAGAATCACGCACTGCCTATATGCGTTACATCGGTCAAGGACATGAGATTGCCGTTCCCCTCGACGCAGCCCCGCTCGAGCTCGCCGATCGACAGCGGCTGCAGGAAGCCTTCGAGCGCGAGTACCGGGTGCAGTTCGGGCGCATCATCCCGGACCTCGAGGCGGAGGTGCTGAGCTGGGCGCTCAGTGTGAGCACCCGAGTCGAGCCGCCGACACCGGCAGCACCGCCATCCAAACACACGGCGCCGGCGCCGAGCGGGCGGCGCCGCGTGTTCGATCCGGGGCTCGGCGACTTCCTGGAGGCGCTCGTGTTTTGTCGGGCGGATCTGAAGCCCGGCGCGTGCGTCGAAGGCCCCGCACTCGTTGTCGAGGACGAAACCACGACGGTGGTGGCACCGAATTTCGAGGTCACGGTCAACGCGCTCGGTTATCTCATTCTCGAGCAGACGCAAACCCGTCAGAAGGAGAAGCCGACATGAACGCCGACTCTGCGCTGGCCCGCATCCGCGCCCAGGTGATGTGGAACCGATTGATCGCCGTCGTCGAGGAGCAGGCCCAGACGCTCGTGCGCACCGCGTTCAGTGCCAGCGTGCGCGAGGCGGGCGACCTCTCCGCCGGCGTGTTCGATCTCGAGGGCCGCATGCTCGCGCAGGCCGTCACCGGCACGCCGGGGCACGTCAATTCGATGGCGGTGGCGGTCGGGCATTTCCTCGCGCGCTATCCGGTGGCGCAGATGCGCGCGGGCGATCACTACCTCACCAACGACCCATGGCTCGGCACTGGCCACCTGCACGACTTCACGCTGGTGTCGCCGACGTTTCACAACCAGCGGCCTGTGGCGCTGTTCGCCTCGACCGTGCACGTGGTGGATATCGGCGGGCGAGGTTTCGGGCCCGATGGCCGGCAAGTGTACGAGGAGGGATTGTGCGTGCCCATCATGCCGCTCGCGCGCGGCGGGCAGGCGAATGAGGACCTGCTGGGAATCGTCCGGGCGAATGTGCGCGAACCGGTGCAGGTCGAAGGCGATCTGTTCTCTCTGATGGCCTGCAACGACAAGGGTTCCGCGCGGCTGCACGAGATGATGGGCGAGTTCGGCATCGACAGTATCGAGGCGCTGGCCGATCACATCTTCGAACATTCGCAGGCTGCGACGCTGCAGCAGATCGGCAAGCTGCCTTTCGGCACCTACCGCAACTCGGTGACCATCGATGGCTACGACCTTCCGATCGAGCTGAAGGCTGCGCTCACCATCTCCGAAGTTGGCATTCACGTCGATTTCACCGGAACCTCGCCCGTGAGCAGCTTCGGCATTAACGTGCCCGTGCTCTACACGACCGCTTACACCTGCTTCGGCGTGAAGTGTCTGGTCGCACCAGCCATCCCGAACAATGCCGGCTCGCTCGCGCCGATTACGGTCAGCGCGCCGGAGGGATCGATCTTGAACGCGCCGCGGCCCTGCGCAGTGGCGATTCGCCATGTGATCGGGCACGTGCTGCCCGATGTGGTCTTCGGCTGCCTGCACCAGGCGCTCCCGGACGGTGCGCC
>JBGPOV010000104.1:0-12612 GCA_041488255.1 Gammaproteobacteria bacterium
AAAGAACATGCCAGCTGTGCGAGCCGACACCCGCCTTCTGCACTTGACCGATACCAGCGTGGGAGCTCTGGCGGACGCGGCGCGCCTCGCGGCCTGCGATGTGCTGGTGCTGGGCAGCAGCGCGTTCCCGAGACAGAGACGGGAGTTCCGCGCGCTCCTCGAACGGGTCAGCTGCCCGGTGGTGCTGCTCGGCTGACGGCTGGGACGCCAGGACGTCATGCTATGATCCGCCGATCAGCACGCAGCCAGTGAGACTTCTGCCATGGAAGCCCTGCGGCACCGCGATCCCGGTGCCAGCGCCCTGCTCACCGACCTGTATCAGCTCACCATGCTCCAGACCTACTACGAGCGTGGCATGACCGACAGCGCCGTGTTCGAGCTGTTCTTCCGCCGGCTGCCGCCCAAGCAGCGCAACTTTCTTCTCGCTGCCGGCCTCGAGCAGACGGTGGAGTTCCTCGAAGGCCTGCACTTTACCGCCGAGGAACTGGAATGGCTCGCGCGCCAGAACTGCTTTACGCCCAAGTTCATCGACCAGCTCGCGCGGCTGCGCTTCACCGGCGATGTCGACGCTATGCCGGAGGGCAGGGTGCTGTTCGCCAACGAGCCCATCATCCGCATCGTCGCGCCGCTGCCAGAAGCGCAGCTGGTCGAGACGCGGCTGATGAACCTGATGCACTTCCAGACCATGATCGCGAGCAAAGCAGCGCGGGCCGTGATCCACGCGCCGGACAAGCTGCTGGTGGACTTCGGTTTGCGCCGGGCGCACGGGGCGGAGGCCGGGCTGCTGGCGGCGCGCGCCACCTATCTTGCTGGCATGTCGGGCACTGCGACGGTGCTAGCCGGCGCAATGCATGGGGTGCCCATCTTCGGGACCATGGCGCACTCCTTCATCCAAGCGCACGACAGCGAGATGGAGGCATTCGAGAACTTCGCTCGCAGCCATCCCGACAACATCACCTTCCTGATCGACACCTACGACACCGAAGCTGCTGCGCACAAGGTGGTGCAGCTGGCACCCAGGCTGGCGCGCGACGGCATCAGAATCCGCGCGGTGCGCCTGGACAGCGGCGACCTCGCTGAGCACGCGCGCAGAGTGCGCCGTATCTTCGATGACGGCGGCCTGCACGGTGTGAAGATCTTCGTGAGCGGCGGGATCGACGAGTTCGCGTTGCGCGAGCTGCTCTCGGTCAAGCGCGCGCCGATCGACGGCTTCGGCATTGGCAGCGGAATGGACACGTCCTACGATGTACCGACCTTCGACTGCGCCTACAAGCTGCAGGAATATGCCGGCCGCGCGCGGCGCAAACGCTCTGAAGGCAAGGCCACCTGGCCGGGCCGCAAACAGGTGTATCGTGGATACGGCAGCGATGAGCGCATGTGCGGCGATCTGCTCACGCTGGACGGGGATGGGCACCCGGGTGAACCGCTACTCAAGCCCGTGATGCGCAGTGGACGCCGTTTGCCCGGTTTGGAAACGCTGGAGCAGGCGCGCAGCCGAGCCCGCGACGAGCTGGTGCGCCTGCCCGAGGCGCTGCGGTCGCTGGAGCCCGCGCCACCTTATCCCGTAACCGTCTCCAACGCCCTCAAGGCGCTGGCCGAAGAAGTGGACCGCGAGCAAGCTGCTACCGCCCTCGAATGACGGCGGCTCATGGCTCGTCCGCCGAGCGTCCCGGACGCCGCTTTGTTGGTTCAAAAAGCGGGCCGAATCGGCGTGCTCATTGACCTGCGTCAACCCACCTGCTGCGCCTGCATCTAAGATTCAAGCGTCCGCGGTATTCCAACTCGGGAGTGAGAAGATGTTCAATTCCCCACTGCATTATTGCGCTTTGTGCAAGCAGTACGTCGAGCTGGACCAGACCGCGCAAGAATGCGCGCTTAAGCATGGCTGTAAGCTCGACCCGTGTCCTTTCATCCATCTGTTCAAGCCCGCCACATCGACGAGTGACGAGAAGGCGGGGGTGCGGGCGGCAACCCCCAAACCGGATTAGCGCGAATCTCGCTGGTAAGGCGTGGCCGGCCCAATCGGGGGCCGGATGCGGGACCGCGCCTAGACGATGCGATGACCAGCCGTCTGTTGCCCGCCGCTTTCGCGCTGCTGCTACTCTTGCCGAGCGCTCGTGCCTTCGATTCCGGGACCGAACTGGCGCGGATCTTCGTGGAGCAGGTCGACCGGCGGTTGGAGATGCCAGCGGAGGAGAAGCAGCGCTACGCCGTGCTCCTGTCGAAGGCGCTTGCCAGCGCCGGCCTTGCGAGACTCACTTCCCAGTTCTTCGTGCTCGTGGACCGGGACCCCAATGTTCAGGCGGTGATGATCTTCTGGAAGTCCCCGGAGGGTGACTTCCACTTCATTGGAGCCTCTCCTGCCTCAACCGGCAAGCCGGGGGAGTTCGAGCACTTCGAGACCCCCACCGGCGTCTTCGACCACGCAACTGCCAATCTCGACTTCCGCGCCGAAGGAACAAGAAACGAGTACGGCATCCGAGGCTACGGTCGAAAAGGGATGCGGGTATACGATTTCGGCTGGCAGGAGGCCGTGAGGGGCTGGGGGAGCTTCGGGGAAAGCTTCATGCGGCTCCAGATGCACTCCACCGACCCGGATATGCTCGAGCCGCGCATAGGCAGCCGACAGTCCAAAGGCTGCATCCGGATCCCTGCGGCGCTGAATGTCTTCATCGACCATTACGGGATACTGGACGCCGATTACGAACGCGCCGTGGCCGAGGGCAAAAACATGTGGGTGTTGCGCCCCGATCGGGAGCCGACTCGCTGGCCGGGGTTGTATCTGGTCATCGTAGATTCCGAACTGACGCAGCGCCCGGGTTGGTCGCCTCCGCCTTTGCGCCGGACGGAATTGATCCGAAGCGCGGATGATTCCCCACACTAGCAGGGTGATGCAAAACCCAAGCTGCTAGCCCAGGCGATCTGGTTCCCCGGACAGGCGCAGGATCTCGGCGCGGACCTGATCGCGCAGCTTGACGGCAGCTGTCCAGTCGTTTCCTTCCGGCGCGATGGGAGCGCCGATCGCGACGGCGGCCGCGCCGAAGCGCGGAAACCAAGTCGCCCCGCGCAGGATGGAGCGAGCGCCGCGAATCCCAACCGGCACTACCGGCAGGCCGGCGCGAGTGGAAACCAGAAACGCTCCCAGGCGGAACTCCCGTAGTCCGGGCTGCCGATCGAAGGTGCCCTCGGGGAAAAAAACCGGTGAGGCGCCGCCGCGCGCGGCCTCTTCCACGCGCACCACGTCTTCCACCCCTCGCTTGGCGTCGAACCGCTCCACGAAAACCACTTCCAGTCCTTCGAGAAACAGCCGGGGGATCCATTGGCGCGCGAACTCGCGCTTGGCCACGTACACGTACCCGCCCCCGGGCGGCAGCGCTGCCCCGAGCACGATGGCGTCGATATAGCTCGCGTGGTTGGACGCCAGTACGTGAGCAGTGGTGGGAAGATTCTCCAGGCCGGTCACAGTTACGCGGATACCGGTCAGCCTGGAGAGCAGCTTCGCCGCCGCGTGACATGCGGTGCGAGACAAGGCCGGCCGACGCGCCGCGGCGACCAGGATCCAAAGCGGGACGGCGACCAGGAACAGCATGCTCCAGGCGTAACCTGCATACAAGAGAGCGACGATTCCGCGCAGGCTTCGACGCAGCTCGGGCAGCAGGGCGGCCGAGGCAAGCCGCAGGAACTGCAGCCAGACCGGCGCGGGACGCGGTCGCGTGCCGCGCCGTTCGTAATACTCCCGGCTGGCCGCGCGTCTGATCTTGCCGCTGGAAGTTTTGAGCACCGTGTGGGGCGGGACCAGCACTATGTCGTCCGCGGCCACGCCCAGAAGATCCACCGCCGCAGCGTTGATCGCATGCAGCAAGCGTTCGCGCGCCGCCGGGCCGGTCTCCCGCGTTTCCGCCAGCACCACGAGCCGCTCGGTCCCGCTCACGGGATCCGGGCTGCCGAACACCGCCACGCAGCCCTTTCGGATGCCGGGGATAGCGCCGGCCGCCTCCTCCAGGTCGTAGGGGTAGATGTTGCGGCCGCCCCGGATGATGACGTCCTTGACGCGCCCGGTGATGTAGACCTCCCCGTTCACGGTGTAGCCGAAGTCGCCGGAGTCCAGCCACTCGCCGCGAAACAGCTTGCGCGTCTGCTCGGGGTTGCGGAAGTAGCCGCTGGTCGCGGAGGGCCCTCTGAACTCGAGCCGGCCATCGACGCGATCGCCGACCTCTCTTCCGGCGCCGTCGACGATCCGGATCTCGTGCCCGGGCAGCGGATGGCCACAAGACACAACGCGCAGCACACCACGCTCGCCCGTTCCAGCCGGGACCGCCTTGCCGCTGCGCATGAGAGCCTCGCGCTCGATCACGTCGATGAGCGGGCCGCGATCGAGCGGCGGGAAAGCCAGCCCCACCGAGCACTCCGCCAGCCCGTACACCGGGGTGATCGCCTCGCGGCGCAGCCCGTACGCGCCGAAGCGACTGGCGAACTGTTCCAGGGTGTCGGCGCTCACGGGCTCGGCGCCGTTGAAGGCGACGCGCCAGCTGGAAAGGTCGAGGCCCTCCAGGTCCCGATCCCGGAGCTTGCGCGCACACAGGTCATAGGCGAAGTTGGGCGCCGCTGATAACGTGCCTCGAAGCCGGTGAATGGCCCACAGCCAGCGGGCGGGCCACGCCAAGAAGGCCAGCGGAGACATCAGGGCGAGCGGCATGCCGTAGCACAGGCTTCCCAGCCAGGCTCCGATCAGGCCCATGTCGTGATACAGAGGCAGCCAACTCACGAACACATCCTGCTCTCGCACTCGAATGGCTGTTCCCATGGCGTGGATGTTGGCCAGCAGGTTGGCGTGAGTCAGTGATACCCCTTTCGGATTTCCGGTGCTGCCCGACGTGTATTGCAGGAAAGCCAGATCGGAAGCCGCGCGCGCAATGTGGTAGGGCCCTGCGGCGCGAGCCGCGAGCTCCGGCACCGTGACTGCGCCGCGCAGGGAATCGACCTGGGCGCGCAGCAGCCGGGCAACCGGCTCGGCCTCGGGGACGGTAACGAGCAACCGGGCCCGGCTGTTGGCCAGGATGCCAGCGTGGCGCCGCAGGTGATCCTCGATTTGCGACAGCCTGCCCGGTGGATAAATCGGCACCGGGATCGCTCCTGCGATCAGGATGCCGAAGAAGCTGAACAGGTAGTCTTTTCCCGTCGGCAGCATGATCGCCACGGTCTGACCGGGCTCCACGCCGTGTGCGGCGAGACCAGCCGCCACCGCCTGTGCACCTTCCTTCAGGCCAAGGTAGGTGACGTCTTCGACCGCCTCGCCCTCGCCGTACACCTGAACGTGGAGCTTGCTCGGATGCACGGAGACATGCCAGTCGAGGACTTCCACCAGCGTTCGCGCCTGCGTTGGGAAGGCGCTCGGACCCTGGGTCAGCGGGCGCGGTGCGCGATCGCCGGGCGTTGGCGGTGGTGCCGCATGCTCCAAGAGCAGCAGCAGGTCACGCGGAGTCTCCGCCGAAACCAGAGCCTGCTCCGGCAGGGACACACCGAAGCTGCGCCCGATCCGCAGCAACAGCTCGACCCGCGACAGGCTGTCGAGTCCCAGATCCCGCTCCAGGCTGCTATCGAGCGCCACGGCGGGCCGGTCCTGGCGGCGCAACTCGGCCGCGAGACCGCAGACGATGTCGAGCAAACGCTGCTCCCGGCTGTCTTGCGGCACAGGCCGGGCGATTCTGTCCGGGTTGTTTTCGATTCGAGCTCTGCGTGCTACTGGGGCGAAAGCGGTTCCCAGGCCTCGTCCGTGGCCTTGCCGCGGTCCGGGTTCAGGATGACGTGTTCGATCTCGGCCTCCGCCTGCAACCAGTCGTCCACATCATAGCCGTCTTCGTAGCCGCGTTGCGCGTACAGATGATAGGCCACTTCGCTCATCATGCGATGGCGCAGGTCCGGGTCCAGCGCGTCATGGGCGCCTTCTTCGAAGGGCATATCGGGCATGGCTTCGCTGCTCGGCGCCGTCCCTGTTGACTGGCGTGGATGCATGCTTTTCGCTCGTTGCATTTCGTTCCTCCTGGGCAGCGGCGGGAAGCCCTTTAGTTCTTGCGCACAGCTTAGGACAGCCAGCGCGCCCGCGCATTGACGAGGATCAATTGCGCTTCATGCGTCCGCCTTCATCCTATTGCGGCAGCCGGCGCCTTCGGCGAAGCTGATATGAAGATCCATCAACTCTCGGCCGACGAAGCCATCGCCAGCCTCCAGAGCATTCCGCTGGGATTGTCATCGGTCGAAGCCGAGCGCCGCCTGCGCGAGCACGGCCCCAACCAGGTGCAGGAGATCGTCCGCGCGTCTCCCTGGCTGCGCTTTGTCAGGGAATTTATTCAGTTCTTTTCACTCATCCTGTGGGCTGCGGCCGGGCTTGCGTTCATGGCCGAATGGATGGAGCCCGGGGAAGGCATGGCGAAGATCGGCTACGCCATCGTGACGGTGATTCTGGTGAGCGGTGTGTTCTCCTTCTGGCAGGAATATCGGGTCGAAAAGACCTTGGCCGCGCTGCGAAGACTGCTGCCGCAACAGGTGAAGCTCACGCGCGACGGCAAGGTCATGCTGGGATCGGCGGAGCAGGTGGTTCCAGGCGACATCGTTGTGCTCGAGCAAGGCGATAACATCCCTGCGGATTGCAGGCTAGTCGAGGCGTTCGACGTTCGGGTCAACAACGCTGCGGTCACGGGCGAATCGGTGCCGCTGGTGCGGGACGCACGGGCTTCCGACGCCGATGAGCCGATCCGCGGCAAGAACATCCTGCTGGCCGGCACCTCGATCGTGTCGGGCCAGGCGAAGGCGGTCGTCTTCGCCACTGGCATGCACACCGAGTTCGGCAAGATCGCGCGCTCACCCAGACGGCCGGCGAAGCCGTGTCGCCGTTGAGAAAGGAACTGGCCCGGTTGAGCCGGTTGATCGCGCTTCTCGCGATCCTGATCGGGCTGCTTTTCTTCGCCATCGGCTGGGTGACCGGTGTTGCATTCTGGAAGGACTTCATCTTCGCCATCGGCATCATCGTCGCGATGGTCCCCGAAGGGCTGCTGCCGACGCTGACCCTGTCGCTGGTGCTCGCCACCCAACGCATGGCGCGGCGGAGCGTTCTCATCCGCTACCTCCCGTCGGTCGAGGCGCTCGGCTCGACCACGGTGATCTGCACCGACAAGACCGGGACGCTCACTCAGAACCGCATGACGGTCAGACAGCTGTTCCTCGGGGGCGCGGTGTATTCTCCGGCTGCAATCGGACCAGGCCACGCGTTCGCACAGTCCTACCGGGGTTTCTTCCTCACGGCCCAGTTGTGTCACGACCTCAGAGAAACGGGGGAGCGAAGCGGCAAGGCCCTCCTGGGCGACCCGATGGAGATTGCGCTGGTGGAAATGGCGCAACAAATCTTGTCCGGGCCATCCGCCTGCCCTCGGCTGGACGAAATCCCCTTCGACGCTGACCGCATGCGGCTGTCGACCGTGCATGAGATGCCGGAGGGTCCCACACTGTACTGCAAGGGCGCGCTCGAATCCGTTCTGCCGCTGTGCAGCCGAGTTCTGCTGGATGGCGAGCCGCGTCCGCTCGACCACGGGCTGCAGGAGCAGATCCTCGCAGCCCACGAAAGGATGGCCGAGCAGGGCCTGCGGGTCCTCGCGTTTGCTTACCGTTTAGTGGGGCGCCGATGGAAGCGCGAGGGCCTGGAACAGGATCTCGTGTTCGCCGGGCTGGTCGGCCTGGAAGACCCGCCCAGGCCCGAGGTGCCGGAAGCGCTGCGCAGGTGCCGCGAGGCGGGAATCCGGGTAATCATGGTCACCGGCGACCACCCGCGCACCGCCAAGGCGATCGCCCGGGAGATCGGGCTCGCCAGCGCGGACAATGCAGCCGTGATCACGGGCGAACAGATGCGCAGTCTCTCGGAAACCCAGCTGATGCTGACCCTCGACACGCCCGACGTCATCTTTGCCAGGGTCAGCGCGGACCAGAAAGGGCGCATCGTTGAGGCGCTGAAGAACAAGAACCAGATCGTGGCCGTCACGGGCGATGGCGTGAACGACGCGCCAGCGCTCAAGAGCGCGCACATCGGCATCGCGATGGGGATCGCGGGCACGGACGTAGCCAAAGCGGCGGCAGACATGGTCCTGCTCGACGACAATTTCGCGAGCATCGTGAACGCCATCGAGGAAGGACGCGCTGTCTATGAAAACATTCGGAAGTTTCTCACTTACGTCCTCGTGCACAATGTCGCGGAGCTGTTTCCATTTCTCGGCTTCGCCCTGTTCAGGATTCCGCTCGCGCTGACGCCTATCCAGGCGCTGGCGATCGACATGGGGACCGATTCGTTGACCGCGCTAGGTCTGGGCGTCGAACGGCCTGCCCCGCGGGTGATGCAGCGCCCCCCTCGGCCCAGAGGCGAGGGGCTGATGAACTGGCCGCTGGCGCGACGCGCCTACCTGTTCCTCGGGCCCATCGAGGCGGCTGCCGCGATGGCGGCCTTCTTCTTCGTGCTCCACGCAGGGGGCTGGAAATTCGGCCAGGAGCTTGCGCCCCAGGACCCGTTGTATCTGCAAGCGACCACCGCTTGCTTGAGTGCCATCATCGTCATGCAGATCGTGAACGTGTTCTTGTGCCGGAGCGCCTCGCGATCGGTGTTTTCGACAGGCCTGCTCGGCAATCCGCTGATCTTGTGGGGCGTGGCCTTGGAGATCGCGCTGGTCCTGGTGATCGACTATACGCCGTGGGGGAACTTGCTCGTCGGTACGTCACCTGTTGTATGGGCGGTGTGGCTGTTCGTCATCCCTTTCGCCGCCGGCATGTTCGGCCTCGAAGAATTTCGCAAGTGGCTTGCCCGCGGCCCGTTCGCCGAGCGATCCGCGCCCCAGGGGCCGGATGGTCGAAACGCAGACGAGTCGTCTGCGGATGGCTAGGAGTGGCGCTAGATGCAGTAGCTTCGGATCGGAAGGAAGCCATTAAACTCAACCGAGGCATAGCTGGCGCTGTAAGCGCCAGCCGAGAGAAAATCGATCCGATCGCCGACCGCTAACTCGAGCGGCAGCTCATAGTTCGAACTTTGATAGATCACGTCCATGCTGTCGCAGGTCGGACCCGCGAGAATCACCTGCTCACACGGCCTCCCGTCATGCGGCGTCCGGATTCTGTATTGCATCCGCTCGCCTAAGGTCTCGGGCAGACCGTTGTAAGCGTCCGGAGTCGATGTACACCCAGCGACGCTGGGGGCAAGATCGATGACAACACAGGGAGTCGCCAGACGGCGCTCCGCCAGAAAGCGGTCGATCCTTGCGGTGTTGACCGCACCTAGCGCAGCACCGCGCCACGGACCGGGATAAGGTAGATCCGGCTGTTCTTCGCCCATTTATCCGAAGTCCTCGCCCATTGTGCCCGCGCTGAGCCCCATGCACCCGCTCCTCATCCTTCAACTCATGATCTTGCTCGCGCTGGCGAACGGCACGCCGGTCGTCGCCAAGAAAATTTTCGGCCGGCGCTTTGCCTGGCCGCTCGATGCCGGGATCAAATTCCTCGACGGCCGGCCCTTGCTCGGTGCCTCGAAGACGATCCGCGGCATCGCGCTCTCGCTGCTCCTGAGCGCGGCGGGTGCCCCGCTCGTAGGTCTGGATGCGAGGATCGGGGCCGTCGTGGCAGGCGCCGCGATGGCCGGCGATCTGCTCTCGAGCTTTGTCAAGCGACGGCTCGACCTCCCGCCGAGCAGCCGAGCCACCGGTCTCGACCAGATTCCGGAATCGCTCTTGCCACTGCTCGCCTGCCGCGGGGCGCTGACGTTGAGCGCTGCGGATATCGCCGCAGGGGTTGCAGTCTTCTTTGTCGGCGAGGTGATCCTCTCCCGCCTGCTCTATCGCTTACGCCTGCGTGAGCGGCCCTATTAGCGCCGAGGAATCAGCGCGCTGCAGGTGATGGAGGGTGATCTCGGGCGGGCAGTTGAGCCGCACTGGAACGATGCACGACCCGGCGCCCACTGAAGTGTAGCCTTGCATGCGGTGATAGCGCCAGGCACCCGATCCGAAACGCCGCGGCAGACGCGAATCCAAGGTGATCGGGATTGAGCCGGGCAGGCAGATCTGTCCGCCATGGGTGTGGCCGCTCAGCATGAGATTGAAACCGGCATGAGCCGCCTGGCGGTAGATCTCTGGCGTATGCGACAGCAGGATCGAGAATTCCTCGTGCGGGATCCGCGTCGCTGCCTTTTCGATGTTGTCGACGCGGTAGTAATGGGCGTCGTCGATCCCAGCGAGATGGATGCGCTGATCGCCGCGCCAGATCGCATCTGATTCGTTGAGCAGCATGCGGATGCCCATCTCCTCCAGTGCCGGCACCATGCGGATCGAATCGTGATTGCCAAGGACGCCGTAGATCGGGTCTTTGAGATGACGCCGCAGCCGCGCCAGCCCGTCGAGGGTGGCATCGAACGGCCCGAAGGTCTTGGCGCGATAGTCCCCGGTCAGGACACACAGATCGTAGGTAAGCCCATCGACCAGATCTACGAGGCGCCGCATCGCGCCCTCGTTCATCTCCACATGCAGGTCGCTGAGGTGGAGCATGACGAGGCCGTCGAACCGCGGCGGCAGCGTCGTCGATCGCACGATATTGTGCCGCAGCTCGACGCGTTCGGCATTGCGCCGGCCGCGCCAATAGAGCCCGCTCAGCCGCAGCGCATCGCGGATCAGTGAATGGCCGGAGTACCAGTTCTCGATATGAAAGAAGTTGAGGCCCTGGCCGAAGATCTGCGCCTCATGATCGGACTCGATCCCCAAGCGCTGTCGCGCATGCACCAGACCGAGGCGTCGCTCAAGCTTGGGCAAGATGTCCGGGTCCATACGCTTCCGCGCGTTACAAATGGGACGATGGGCGAGCTATTGCAGGCGACGTCGGATGGAACCGATGGATCTCTCCTCGAGGCGGATCGACGAAGACATAGATCTTTTCGCCGCCTGCGTGTCGGAGAATGCTTCACGAGTCGGTTCTGGGAGGGCTGCATCACGAGTATTCGTTGGCGCTGGTTGCCTGCTGATCCGATTCTTAGGCAGGCCGGCGGCCGAGCGCCGCCTCGACCGGCGCACCAGAACCGAGTGCAGCATCAGCAGGTGACGTGAAACAGGCCTATCTTATGTCCTTTGGCCCGGTTGAAAGCGGCGATCGCATGAGGCGTCGGCTCGGCGAGAACCTCACAGCCCTTGCGCGCGAAGAAATCCGCTGCTTCAGGCGACAGGCGCACATTGTCGTACTGGCCTGTCCCCAGAATCAGCAGGTCGCTGCCCTTCTCGTAGACGAACTCGGCCTCGGGCAGCGACATGACGTGCGAAGTGCCGAAGACCTTCTTCGACAGTTTTTTCTTGCGCTTGTCGATCTTTCCGGACAATCGGACGACGACATCGTGGAGGTAGGTCTCGCCGTCGATGATGATGCTGCCGAACTCGGTGCTGTCGATCTTCATAGTGCTGCCCCTCAACCAAGATCCACCGATGCTGTCCGGCGGCTCCGATCGCATGATAGCAGCAGCGTTAACGCGACACACCAATTATGATGCCGCAAGAGGCCCACAACCTTGTCCCTTGAGGTGCAGGACTCGGTCCTTGCGAGCAAACGCAGAGACATTGGCCCATCCGACAGGCTCGCTCTACCAGGCTGCATTGCCATGACCACTCCATCCGCCATTCAGGAAAAGGCCTTCAAGGCCCGCGCCATGCTGGTGGGCGAGCGCATAGACCTGAAGGCCTGGAGTACGGCAGACGCGTTGGCCACCAACCCGCTCACCGTCAGCGTCAAGGGAGGCGGGGCTGCGACGTTGCACCGCTACGGCGTGGTGGTCTTCTTTGACGTCGCGCCGATGGAGCAGGTGGCGTTTCTCGGTTTCCTGCGGCCTCTGGCGGCGAATCCCTACCCCATGCCGGAGACGGAGGAACTGGAGGTGCGTATCGAACCGGGCGGCCGGGAAGGGGTGGTAGGCGGCGTGGTGTACCTCGAAGATGCCGCTGTCGAGCGCCTCCAGGTGATCGCCGATGTCCTCAGCAAGAGCGCATTGCTCTCACTGTACGAAAGCAAAGTGGCGGGGGAGTTCGACCGCATCGAGCCGCTGGCCGTGGAGCTGGACAAGTCCGGCCGGATTCGCGGGCACAGCAAGGATCTGTCGAAGAAGATCGGCTCCATGTTGCTGGTGGAGCAGCGCATGGTGGGGCGTGCCGAGATCACGGAGAAGCCCGAGGTTCTGTGGGACAACCCCGCTCTGGAAGGGCTGTTCGCAAGGCTGGAGGACGAGTTCGAGATCCGGGAGCGGCACACGGCGCTCGAGCGCAAGCTCAACCTCATCTCGCGCACCGCGCACACCCTGGTGGAACTGCTGAGCAGCAAGCACTCGTTGCGCGTCGAATGGTATATCGTCGCCTTGATCGTGTTCGAGATCCTGCTCACCGTCTACCAGCTCTTCCTGCGCTGAATTTTTCTCCGCTTGCCTCTGCAGCACGAAACAACGTCCTTCACATCGATCTGGCAGCGTCCGGCGGCGCCAAGCCAGATCTGACTCCCGCGGCCCACGCGGGGACACCGAGGGCGCGGTGTCTGTGGCAGCTCGAGCGCGCCCACGAGCTTCAC
>JBGPOV010000105.1:0-12541 GCA_041488255.1 Gammaproteobacteria bacterium
GCATCGTCATGCCGGCGCAACAGCCAGAGGTGCGCGGCGAACGCGGCCGGCCAGGCCATCGCGCCCAAATGGGCCAGCGGATGCCTGCGGTCCGCTGCGTCGTCTAACGCGAGCAGCATCATGGCCGGCAGCAACGCAAGCGCGGGGTAGCGGGCCAGGCGCCAGCTCAGCGCCTTCCACAGCAGGCTGAAGGCCAAGCACGAGCCGGCGGTGAACAACAGCCCCGCGCGGGTCTGGTAAGCGCCGCTCACGTGCGCGTTGATCTCGTGCGCACCCCCGCCGATCCACCACAGCAGCGCCCACACGAAGATCGCAACCGCGAGGCCGGGCTCCCAGCTGCGCAGACGTTCCCGGTTGCGCTCCAGGTACCAGCTGGAGAAGAAGCCGGCGATGCTGATGAACGCACAGCCGAGGTAGACGCTGTTGAGAACCGGGATGTCGCCGTGGGTGCGGCCCACAGTGGTGAGGAAAGCGAAACCAGCCGCGATCTGCAGGAACAACCCGAAGCTTCGTGCCAGCCAGCGGTGTTGGCGCACGCCCGCCCATAAGATCGCTGCGCCCTCGAGCGCCCAGGCGGCCGAGGTCCAGCGGCCATCCAGTGCGAGCGGGATCGCCAGCGTGCCGAACACGACGCCGAGCGCGAGGAAGGACTCCACCAGCAGGCGCAGCTCGTCGCGGTGCCGTGACCAGAGCCAGCGAGCCACGACCAGGTACACGAAGCTGAGCGCGAGTGCGCTCCAGGCCGAGCCGTACTCGAGCTCGCGCACCAGCTGCGTCTGCAGTCCAAAGGCGACGAGCGGCGTGCCGAACACCAGGGTGCCGTCGACGTAGTTCTGCACTTCCTGCGCGCCGAGCGCAGCGTCGGGACGAGCGCGCCGGCGCGAGAACAGCACCGGGATCGCGAGATACATCAGGAAGAAGATCACCAGGAACGGTTCGGTGCTCTCGAGCAGCGCAGGGCGGTAGAACCGGCTCCCCCACAGCGTGCCGATGCCGAAGGTAAACAAGAACCCCAGCAGGTTGAGCGGCCGCCACGCCTTGTACCAGGCGATGCCGACGATGCCGACGTTGAGCATGACGTAATAGCTGAACAGCATGACGTGGCTGCCGCCGCCGGTGGAGGCAAGGATCGGCGCGAGAAAGCCGCCGCTGGCGCCCAGCACAGCCAGCGACTGCGCATCCTGCATCACGGCCAGCGCCGCGGACAGGGACGCGATGAGGAAGAGGAGTACCAGCGCCGCCTCGGGCGGCAGGAGCTGGTAGAGCCGGAAAGCCGCGAAGACGGTGAGATACAGCATGCCAACGCCACCGCCCTGGAGCGCCAACGCGTAACCGGGACGCTTGAGCCGCAGGTGCCAGCCGATCGCCAGTAACACGACGGCAGCGATCGCCACGCCGGTCAGCCGCAGCTCGATGGGGATGCGCGTGTGCTCATAGGCGTACTTAAGTAGAAAGGCGATGCCGAAGAACAGCACCACTACGCCTGCGCGGACCAACGTGTTGCCGCCCATGAACCAGCGCCAGATGAAGGACGGTTCGCGTGGCGCTTTGGGCGGACGAGGCGGCAGCGTCGGCGGCTGTGGTGCGCTCGGCGACACCGGTTCCGCAGGTTGCTCCGGCGATGCGGCTAGCGCTGCCGGCTGCGTCGCGCCGAGCTCCGCTGAAGCCGGCGTCGGCTCAATTGGCTTCGGCTCGGCCGTTACCGGGGACGCGGGTGATATGGCGAGTTGGGCAGACACCAACCTCCGCTCGTGCTCCAGTGGCGCCGTTGGGGCCCCTACGCGCGATTTGCCTTCGAGCGCGGACAGCCGATCATCCAGCGCCCGCAGCGCAGCTTCTACACTCGCCAGCCGCGACTCGACCCCAGCCCCCTTCACCTTCGCGTCATGGCTCCGCACCAGCTGGCTGAAGCCGTAGCCGATCGCCCAGCCGATCAGCGCGCCCAGGATCGCGCCTTCGAAGCCGTTGATTGCCCCACCTATGACCAGGCCGAGCAGAAGACCGATGATCCACATGGGTTCCTAAACGGTCCCTTCCAGCCAAAACTGGAGGAGATTATGGATCCAGCGCAGGCAGAGTCGCTGCATGACGAGGCACTCTTGAGCGCGGGACGGAGGGCCGAATCACCCTGCACCCTTCTTTTCTCAGTGATCTTGGCCAGGGGCTCTACAACGGTCGGAGTGGTGCCCGGGAGGGCGTATGATATTTGGAATCAACGGGATTCACCCGGAGGCACTACAGGCTTCGTGCCATCGCTCTCCATCTTCAATCCAAGCTTCTTTCCCTTCCGAGGGAGGGGCTGATCACCCGCTGGCACTGCTGCAAGGACAGCACCTTGGACCGCGACCAGACCCATGAAACGAACGCGTCGGCCCTTGAAGGTCTATCCGTTGAAGCGGAGCTGGGTCGTGCGCTAGAGCGCGACGAGTTCCGCCTCCACTATCAGCCCAAGGTCGATCTGAGAACCGGGCAGGTGATCGGGGTCGAGGCCCTCATACGCTGGCAGCACCCGGAACGAGGGATGATTTTGCCGCGCCACTTTATCTCGGTCGCCGAGGAAACGGGCCTGATTGTGCCGATTGGCGACTGGGTCCTGCATACCGCCTGCGCCCAGAACAGGGCCTGGCAGGACCAGGGGCTGGCGCGGCGGCGGGTTGCGGTGAATGTCTCGGCCGTCCAGTTTGGCCAGCAGGACCTCGCCTGCAAGGTCCAGAAGGTTCTCGCCGATACCGGCCTGGAGCCCAAATACCTGGAACTTGAGTTGACAGAAAGTGCGATGATCCCAGACGCCGAGTCAGCCATCGGCATCATGTCGGAGATACACCGGATCGGCGTGCAACTAGCGGTCGACAACTTCGGCACCGGGTATTCGAGCTTGAGCTACTTAAAGCGCCTTCTCATTGATACGCTCCATATTCCCCGGTCGTTCGTACGCGGGATCACCTCCGACGCAGACGGCGGGGCCATCGTGCGCGCCATCATCGGGCTGGCCCGCAGCCTCCGCATCAAGGTCCTCGCCGAGGGTGTAGAGACGGAGGAGCAGCTTGCCTTTTTGCGCGCCCACGGCTGCGGCATGGTGCAAGGCTATCTGTTCTCGAAGCCGCTGCCGCCGGACGAACTCGCGGTGTTGCTCCGGGAAGGGCGCAGCCTGCCAGCGGCGAGGCCTGCGTGAGAGGGTTCCACGTTGCTCTTAGTGGGAACGGCGAGCAGGATTGAGCGGAGGTAAGGGCAATGTTCGAGCACCTGAAAGTCGGCGATATGGTCACCTACATACTGGAGGGCAAGCCTTGCACGATAAAGATCACGGGTCGCACCGCGCATCAAGTCCATTCCTGCGATTGGAAGTTCGATGTGTTCACAGGCAAGCAACTCGACCCAACCTTGCAACCCGGGGCTAATGATTGGGGCATACCTCCGCCCGTACCTCTGGGGTATCTGGTCAAGGAATGACTAATGAAGCCCTGCCTGATCGACGAGCAGATCGAGATGATGCGAGCCTTGGCGCTGCTCGCCCCAATGGCAGTAGCATGGCCGTTGACGAGATTTCAAGGTTCATGAACCCAGGCACTGCCGCCGCGCTCTTCCTTGCAACAGCCATCGCCGAGATCGTTGGGGATGTCACCGTGGCCGAAGCGTTGGGTAGCATAGGCCAAATAGGGGGCAAACAGAATGGACGGTCGGATACAACTCACTAAACTCGAAGCCGCGCGTCGACAATTGCGCGTCGCGATCCAAATGCTGTTTGACAACGGTGATCCCGTCGCAGTGCATACTCTAGTTGGGGCCGCCTCAGTTATCATTTCTGATCTGGTCGAACATGAGCACCCCGATAGTTCATGGGACAAACTCGCGCAAGAGGCAAACAAGATCACTGCTACGAAGTATTTCCAGATCATGCGCGAACAGCAAAACTTTCTGAAGCATGCGCGCAATGACCCGTCAGCCGTCTTTGACTTCGACCCGGTGGAGACAGAGTCTGTCGCGTTTTGGTCGGTAATGAATCTCGGAAACTTCGGGCCACTCTCGATGGAAGAATCGGTGTTACAGCTTTGGTATATCGCATGCCATCACCCGACAACGCTTGATCTAAATGTCGAGCCTGGAAGTCGAGCGCTTGAGATTTTTGGTGATCTTCAGAATTCGACTCGTACCGCCTGCCTTGCCGTGGGCAAACGAGTCTTGGCAGAGCAACTTGCCGATGTCGGCTAACCCTGACCGGCCCCGCCATTCGGGAGGGCGGACATGGACTATGGAAAACTCTCAGACAGGTTCACCTTTGATGATCTCCTCAGCGGCTTTCGGGAGGTCTTGCAAAAACTCCAACACGTTCGTAGCGGACTTGCGGTGCCCGAATCTGATGGCCGACAGGTGCCACTTTATGGAATGCAGGAAGTGTTCTTCGGCTTTGGCCTCACAGTACATGCCATCGTTAGATCCCGCAATCCGGACCAGGTGCTGGACTCTTTCACCAACTTTGGGACCTTCGCTGGGAAAACACAGGACCAACTGGTGACCGTGGCGGCAACTGCGTGGCGCCTAAGCTCGTTAACGCTCTTTCACTTCAAACTCGATGCACTATTTCAAAATCTACTCAGGGCGTTTGGGGAGGAGCCAGGAAAGAGTGGGTTCGGACAAAACTCGACGGCCTTGCTCGCGAAGGTCACGCTGGCCGATCCCAAGCGCGCGAAGCGCATTCTTGAAGTCATTACTGATATCAGAAACTCAATGCACGACAATGGGATTCATCGAGGATCAGATCGCGCCCCTTTCAGTGCTCATGGGCTGACCTACGAATTTCGCAAGGACCACGACGTTAGGTGCGCTTCCTTCGGGCATATCTTGGGGATTACTGATTCTACGGTTGATGTCCTTGAGGGCATCCTTTCTTCTCCTATAGTGAAGGGCCTCTCGAAGGTTGAAGATCGCTATGCCGCCTTGAACCCATGGACATGATTTTTCCACAGCGTGGTGCACCGAGGTTGCGACCGTAGTCGGAGACTGTTAGTCTCGCTAGGTAGTTGCTTCACTCCGTACATGCAGATCGGCGCGGGCATCGGCCGACGCAACCCGTGCATTTTGCGAGAACCCCAGGTTCTGGGAACGAATAGGCGAGGCCGAGCCGACTCCGCACGCCGACTCGCTCCAGTCGCCAAATAGTCCAACCAAGCAAGCCCGGCTGTCGATTAGCAAGCTGAGGTTGCGCCTGCAGGGAAACCTGTTAGCATTTTCGTGGGGACTGAGCGTTAACCGATGATCCACATGCCGCCCCCTCACTGGATTCCCCTCACGGGATTCGGCATTCGAATGCAACCGGCATGCCCGCTTAAGCGTGCCAGGCCACAGCTCGCTATCATAGCCCGCCACACGCGTTGGGACGGCGATTTGGTGCGGCCCGGGTTATGATCTAGCCTGCGGTGGCTTGCGGGGTAGCCGCACGCCCTCGCAGAGGGTGGTCCAAGAACGAATCAAAGGAGGAGACGATGCTCGCGATCTTGAGATTGCTTGTGGTAGTGGCGCTTTCTGTGGCGCTGGGATCGGGTGTGGCGCTGGCCGAGAAGAGATACGGCCCGGGCGCCAGCGACACCGAGATCAAGATCGGCCAGACCATGCCCTACAGCGGGTCGCTCTCCGCGTACGGGATCATCGGTCGCACCGAACAGGGGTATTTCCGGATGATCAACGAGCAGGGTGGCATCAACGGGCGCAAGATCAACTTGATCTCGCTGGACGACGGGTACAGCCCGCCGCGCACGGTGGAGCAGATACGCAAGCTGGTGGAAGAGGAGGAGGTGCTGTTCACGTTCCAGACGCTGGGCACGCCCCCGAACACCGCCATCCACAGGTACATGAACGCGAAGAAGGTGCCGCAGCTCTTCGTGGCCACGGGCGCGACGAAATGGGGCGATCCCCAGCACTTCCCCTGGACCATCGGGTGGCAGCCCAACTATCAGACCGAATCCAGGATCTACGCAGCCTACATCCTGAAGAACCACCCCAACGCCAAGATCGGCATCCTGTTTCAGAACGACGACTACGGGAAGGATTACCTGAAGGGCTTCAAGGATGGGTTGGGCAGCAAGGCCGCCAGCATGATCGTGGCGGAACTGTCCTATGAAACCAGCGATCCCACGATCGATTCACAGATCGTGTCTCTGAAGGCGTCGGGCGCCGACGTGTTCTTCAACGTCACCACGCCCAAGTTCGCAGCGCAAGCGATCCGCAAGGCATACGATATCGACTGGAAACCGCTGCAGCTGCTCAACAACGTTTCCGCCAACATCGCAACCGTACTCGAGCCCGCCGGGCTCGAAAAATCCGTAGGGCTGATCACGACCGCCTACCTCAAGGACCCGGCCGATCCGGCGTGGAAGAATGATCCAGGCCTGAAGGACTTCCTGGCCTTCATGAGCAAGTATGTCCCGGACGGCAACCCCCGCGACGGTGGGACGTTCTACGGCTACTCCGTGGCGCAGACCCTGGTGCAGGTCTTGAAACAGTGCGGGGACGACCTGACACGGGAGAACGTCATGCGCCAGGCGGCCAACGTGAAGGATCTAGAGCTACCAATGTTGCTCCCGGGCATCAAGATCAACACCAGCCCGACCGACTTTTATCCAGTCGAGGAGGAGGTGCTGGCGAGATTCGACGGCAAGAGCTGGGTGCGCTTCGGCGAGTTGATGAGCCGCTAACGGCGTCAAAAGGCCCGGCTCTCACCCGCCCCTCACCCGGCCCTCACCCTACCCTCTCCCGGAGGGAGAGGGGACTTATTTCCTGGCGATGGATGCAGCGAACCTAGCATGAAG
Source organism: Gammaproteobacteria bacterium (assembly GCA_041488255.1). Classification (GTDB taxonomy): domain Bacteria; phylum Pseudomonadota; class Gammaproteobacteria; order Burkholderiales; family SHXO01; genus SHXO01. Next base: position 6,804 of record JBGPOV010000105.1, read on the forward strand.
TTTGCAACAGCTGGCCCACCGCCGCACACTAGGGGCCTCGCCTATGCTCACTCGGCTGATTTACCTGTTCGTCCTGCTCGCCAGCGGGCTGCTGCTCGGACTCGGTGCGTACTTTCAATATGCTCTGCATCTGCAGCCCTGCGGCCCCCAGGTGCTGGTCCGCTATGCGCTGGTGTTCGCCGGACTATTCGCTGTGCTCGCATTAATCACCGGGACCGGGAAGATCATCCGCATCGTGATGAGCGTATGTATCGTCCTCACCTCGTTGGCTGGCTCGGTGGTGGCCGCGCACCAGTCCTGGCCGCATCGCGTCCCGCTCAACTTCGCCCAAATCGGAGTCCACATCGACTCGCTGGTCCGCTCTCTGCCTCTCGCCGACGTGCTGCCGAAATTGTTCATGGGCTCCGGCGAATGCGAGAAAGCGCGTTGGGCCATCGTCGGGATCGCGGGTTCGGAGTGGGCGTTGATGGCTTTCATCGTGTTCACGCTCGCCGCAGTCTTCGCGGCACGCGGTAGATGACGGCCTGAGGTTCCCCCACCCCAGCTTCCCCCGCGTGCGGGGGAGGGGATCGATAAGCCTGGAGTCTTGGTAGACTACGGTTTCCTGTTCTGCTGCGGCGGAGGTGTCGGCCCATGAACCTGCTGTGGTTTCATCTCATGCCGTACACCGATCTGCCCGAGGACTTCCGGGATAAGCATGCGTCCGTGTGGGTGGACATCGACTCGCGGCTGTTCGATCCGGAGCGCGCCCACACGCTGTACAACGACTTCATCGACGAGCTCGAGTACGCGGCGGAGGTGGGCTTCGACGGCGTGTGCGTGAACGAGCACCACGCCAACGGCTACGGGCTGATGCCGTCCCCGAACCTCATCGCCGCGGCGCTCGCGCGCGGGACCAAAGACGCCGCGCTCTGCGTCATGGGCAACTCGCTGGCGCTCTACAACCCGCCGCTGCGCGTCGCCGAGGAGATGGCGATGATCGACTGCATCTCCGGCGGGCGTCTGATCGCGGGGTTTCCTCTCGGCACGCCGATGGACACTACCTTCGCCTACGGGCAGAACCCGAGCACGCTGCGCGAGAAGTACGACGAGGCGCGCCGCCTCATCCTGCGTGCCTGGAGCGAGCCCGACCCGTTCGCGTTCAACGGGCGGTTCACCAAGCTTCGCTACGTGAACATCTGGCCGCGGCCGATCCAGCGCCCGCACCCGCCCATCTGGATCCCCGGCGGCGGCGCGCGCGAGACGTGGGCGATGTGCGCTCGCGAAAGCTATGTCTTTGCAGCGCTATCCTACTTCGGCTTCGAGGCGAGCCGTGGCGTGCTCGCCGGGTATTGGCAGGAGATGGAGCGCGAGGGGCGCAGTCGCAATCCGTTTCAGGCGGGCTACCTGCAGTTCGTCGGCGTGGCCGAGACGCACACCGAGGCGATGAAGCTCTACCGCGAGCCGGCCGAGTACTTCTACGGGCGCTGCCTGCGCGTCGATCCACGCTATACATCGCCGCCGGGCTATACGACCGAGTCGTCGGTACGCGCCGCGGCCGCGCAGACGCGACCGGTCCAGGGCGTGGCCCAGTTCCAAGACCGCGCGCCTGCATTCGAGCAGATCCTGGAGCGCGGTTACGTGGTTGCGGGCGAGCCGGACGAAGTGGCCGCGCGGCTGCGCCAGATCGCGACGGACTTGAACATCGGGCAGCTCATGCTGCTGCTCCAGTTCGGCAACATGGGCAAGGCGCTCGCCCGCTACAACACGCGCCTGTTCGCCGAGCGCGTGACGCCGCAGATCGCGGACCTGTTCGAGGACCAGTGGGAGGACCACTGGTGGCCGCAGCGTTTGAAAGCGCCGGCCGCAGCGGCAGTCGCATGAGCCCAGCGCTCAACGCGGGACCGCGAAGCTACACGGTCGCGGTCAACGGGCAGCCGTGCCGCGTGTGGGACAAAGGGGACGGCAGGCCGCTCGTCTTCCTGGCCGGCTTCGGCGGCCTGCCGCGCTGGACAGAATGCCTCGAACGCCTCGCCGCACGCCGCCGCGTGATTGCGCCCTCGCTGCCCGGCTTTCCCGGAACCGCCGCAATCGGGCCGCTCTACACCCAGCTCGACTGGCTGCTCGCCACGCACGACCTGATCGCCGGCGCGGGTCTCGCGCGCTGCGATTTGATGGGGGTGTCGCTCGGCTCGGCGCTCGCGGCCGACGCGGCGGCGATCTGGCCCAACCTCGTCGATCGGCTCGTCCTGGTCTCAGCGCTGGGCCTGTTCGACGAGAACGAGCCGAGCGCCGATCCGTTCGCCCAGCGAAAGGGCACGCTTCCACAACTGCTGTGCGCCGATCCCGAGAGATACGTCTCGCATACCGCCATCGCCGAGCATGCCGATCCGGTCGAGTGGGCGGTCATCACCACACGCGCGCAGGAAGCGGCGGCACGGTTGCTATGGCCACTCGGTGATACGGGACTGGCGGGGCGCCTCGGCCGCATCCGGTGTGACACGCTGCTCGTCTGGGGCGCCGCCGACCGCGTGGTGCCGGCGAGCTATCGTGCGCGCTTCGCGAGCGGGATCGCGGGCAAGACGCGCGTCGAGGTCATCGCAGCGGCCGGTCACATGGTCGATCTGGATGCGCCCGAGGCGCTGACCCAACGGGTCGACGCCTTCTTGCGCGAAACAGATACGTAGCATTGGCTTCGAGGTAAACTAGCCAAGTTTAGCGGCATTGAGCGGAGTAGAAGTCATGAGTGCGGTATTCACGCCAACGCGGTACAAGCTCACGGTCGAGGACTTCGAGAAGTTAGGCGAGGCGGGTGTCCTGAACGAGGACAGTCGGGTCGAGTTGATCGAAGGGGAGTTGATCGAGATGGCACCGATCGGTGGGCCACATATGGGGTTGGTGAACCGACTCACCCGAATGCTGGTTAGTGCGGTGGGCGAATTAGGTGTTGTCTCGATCCAGAACCCCGTGAAGCTGCCGCCGTATTCCGAGCCACAGCCTGACATCGCGATACTGAGGCCCGGCGCGGACGGTGCGTCGGCAGCCGTGCCCGAGGCGAAGGATGTCCTACTGTTGATCGAGGTCTCCGATACCACCCTAGCCTATGATCGGGACACTAAGCGCAGCCTGTATGCCCGCGCGGCTATCCCCGAGGTGTGGATCGTGAACGTGAATGCGACGCTCATCGAGGTCTACCGAGAGTCCGACGGGAAGGATTACGTCCGAAGGCTCGAGTTCGGCCCCGGTGAGGTTGTCTCGGTGCAGGCGTTGCCCGGGGTCAAGGTCGTGGTGGGTGAGGTCTTTGGCTGAACCACCTGCTGATACTTACGTGGCCTCTATAGTAGATGGCGCTACTGTCCCCTGAGTTCCCCGAACGGTACCCAGCGGCTCCCATCGAACCGCACCAGCTGGAGCTGCTTGATGGGGAAATAGTCGGAGGCGCTGGTGGTCAGCTCGATCCCTGGGAAGAGCATAGGAAGCGGGACACGGTCCAGGCTGGACGCGCGCCGCATCACATTGTCTCGTGACAGGTCGTCGCCGCACTGCTTCAGGACATGCGCCATGGCCTCGGCAGTGATATAGCCCTGGACGTTGTACTGATCCAGGATGTCTCCTTCGGGATAGTATTTCTTGAACCACGCCCGATAGCCCAGCACATCCGGGTCGGAGGCCCATCTCGGGTCGTTCAGATCTTTCAGGAATGTCGCAGTCACCAGCCCGACCGATCTTTCGAGCCCGGCCGAACGCAAGGTGGTGGCAATCGACGAGGCCGGGTAGGTGATGATGTGCAACGGCCTCCACCCGATCTCGTATACCTTGCGGATGGCCTGGGCCGCCGCCTTAGTCGTGGAGAAATCCACCAGTGTGTCCGCTCCGGAGGCCTGCAGGCTGATGATCTGCTGGTCCACGGTCGGGTCGGTCAGCTCATAGGTGGCCTCGGCCACGATCATCGCGCCGGCTTTCTCACCGAGTGCGCGTCTGAACGCCGTCAACAGGCTCTTCCCGAAGTCGTCGTGCTGGTAGAGGACTGCGATCCGCGCGCCCGGGCTATGGGTCAGCAAGTATTTCGCGTAGACCGCGCCCTCCAGGTCGAAGCTGTAGTGCAGCGGCATGGTCCATGGGAAATTCTTCGGATCACCGAACTTCGGATTTCCGCTGACGATGAACAGTTGCGGGACGCGCTGCGCGTTGAGGTATTTGTAGATCGCCGAATTGCCGGGCGTGCCGATGGTTCCGAAGATCAGCAGAACGTTGTCCTGCTCGACAAGCTTGCGGGTTTGCTCCACGGTCTTGGGCGGGCTGAACGCGTCGTCGAGGCTGAGCAGGCGGACCTTGCGGCCGTTGATCCCACCTTCATCGTTCAGCTTGGCGAAATACGCGGACATGGCTTTGCCCGTGGTGCCGTACACGGACACCGGTCCGCTGTAAGGCGCCGTCTGCCCGATCTTGATCTCGGTGTCGGTGACCCCGGGACCATAGCTCTTCTCCGCGGCCAGTGAGAACAGGGCCAGGGAGAGCGCCACCAGTGCCAACAATGAACGCCCTCTCGGCGGTCTCATATCTGCAAGCCTCCAGCTTGCATGGCGCAGCCTGGACCTTCGATTATTCCTTGGCGCCCTTCAGCTCGACGAGGTTGTCCTCGGGGTCGTAGACGTAGATCGACACGCCTTCTCCCTCCGCGCCGAAGCGGGGCCGAATCTCGCCCACTCGCGCCTGGTGTGACTCGACATGCTGCACGATCTGGTCGACGTCGAAGGGATGCACCCGCAGGCAGACGTGATCCATGTTGCGGCCTTCCTTCCCGGGCGCGGCGCCACCATGCCTGCCGAGCTGGCCGTCTACCGGCACGAGATCGATCATCGCGTTGCCGGCTCGCAGATGCACCAGCCCCAGCTCAGGACGGCGCCACTGCACGCTGCAGCCCAGCACCTCGCAGTAGAACTCGATCATCCGCTCGAGATCGCTTACGCGCAGAACGATGTGATCGATATCCCGGATCTGGAACATGGCGCGGAAACGGAGTCCCGCTTGGGGAGGCGAGTTCGAAACTCAGCGGGGCGCTGCCAATTTGTCGGGGCGCTCGAGCCTCGCGCGGGATGCATCCACCAGAGTCTCGTAGGAGGCGCTCACTCGGTACCGGAGCTCCAACAGACAACGATGCTCCCCGACGCGGCCGCGGTCCTGCCACCCTTGACAAATCAACTTGCCTGACACCGTGCGCCGCCGGCGGGACAGCAGGTCCGAGATGACGAGGCTCAGATTGAAGCCCCCACTCGTGCAAGACGAAAACGGGCAAGGAATCTCGAAATACCCTCTGGCCGCCGGACCAAAGATGTGTGTCTGTGGCGAATGTCGACTCGAGCCGCGGGAGTCGGCGAAGGTCAGCTCCAGCACGAGCTGCTCGACTTCAGGAAACTGCTCCTTCAGGCTGGGTGCGCTCATGTACGCGCGGCGGCGCGTCTCGCGTTCTTGCTTGTAAGCGTCGGGTTGCTTCTGAACCATGTGCATTCTCTGCAGCCGGACCCCCACCCCAGTCTGCCTCGCTCGCGGGGGAGGGACAGGGAGGGGGCGCGATCGCTGCGCCTTGTTAGGCCATTGGGCGAACCTCGATAAGACCGGTATTGAGCCACGCCGGCAGCCACAAGAGGTCGGCAGCCGGCAACACGGTCAAGATCACCAACAGCATACGCCGACGCGCAGACAAGGCAACTACCCCTCGAGCATCCACCGCGCAGGAGCGCTAGAGGTACTGATGTCGC
>JBGPOV010000106.1:0-12538 GCA_041488255.1 Gammaproteobacteria bacterium
CCTCACTCCGAAGCCACCACGGTGAGCTCGGCCATCATCGCGTGATGCGCGAGCCCGCAGTACTCGAGACACAGGATCTTATAGTGACCCGGCTGCAGGAAAGTATGGCGCAGCACGTTTGTATATCCCGGCATCGCCTGCGTCTGCGCGACCAGGCGAAGCTGAGGGTCGTAGATGCCGAACCCGTGGGTGACATCGCCGGTGCCGACGTGAAACTCGACCGGCTTGCCGACGACCACCTGGTTCTTGCTCAGCTCCCAGCGCCACTGATGACCGGTTGCCGTGATCACCTCCGCGCTGCCCGACTGCAAGTGTCGCTGCGGATAGGGCAGATCGGCCAAAGAGTAGACGATGATAGGTGTGCACAACAGGACCAGCCCCCAAAACACTATGAAGCGTGCGCGCGCGGCGCGGCCGCGGATGCGCTCGTAGTCGCTGCGCTGCGATGCTCCCAGCGCGATCCAGGCGAACAGGAGAAGAATGGCGATGACGAGGACAACGGTAACCCGCCAAGCGAGGTCTTGATACATAACTTGCGCTCCTAGTACGAGCGTGGCATGCCGAGCACGTGCTCGGCGATGTAGGCGAGGATCAGATTGGTCGAGATCGGAGCGATACGCGCGAGCCGCGCTTCACGCCATTTGCGCTCCACGTCGTACTCCCGCGCAAATCCGAATCCACCGTGGGTCTGGATGCAGGCCTCGGCGGCGTTCCAGGCGGCATCGGCCGTCAGCAGCCGCGCCATGTTGGCCTCGGGCCCGCAGGGCAGCCCCATCTGGAACACCGCCGCGGCCTTCCGAAGCATCAGATCAGCGGCCTGCGTCTCGGCATGGGCGCGCGCGATCGGGAACTGGATTCCCTGATTCTGCCCGATCGGACGATCGAACACGACGCGCTCGCCCGCATAGGCCGAGGCTCTGCGGATGAACCAGCGCGCGTCCCCGAGCGACTCGGCCGAGACGAGGATGCGCTCGGCGTTCATGCCGTCAAGGATGTATCGAAAGCCGTTGCCTTCCTCGCCGATAAGGTTCTCCGCAGGCACGCGCGCACCCTCGAAGAACACTTCCGTCGTGTTGTGGTTGATCATCGCCGGGAGCGGACGGATCTCGAGCCCCTTGCCGCGGCATTCGCGGATATCGACCAGGAAGACGGATAGACCCTCGGTCTTGCGCTTCAGCCGCTCGACCGGTGTCGTCCTCGCCAGGAGCAGCATCAAGTCGGAGTGGAGTGCGCGCGAGGTCCAGACCTTCTGGCCATGGATGACGTAATGGCCTCCTTCGCGCACGGCTCGGGTCTTGAGCTTGGTGGTATCGGTTCCAGTGGTCGGTTCGGTGACGCCGAAGGCCTGCAAACGCAGCTCGCCGCTCGCGATCTTGGGCAGGTACCTGGCTTTCTGCTCCGGACTGCCGTGCCGGAGCAACGTCCCCATGATGTACATCTGGGCGTGGCAGGCTCCCGCGTTGCAGCCCGAGGCGTGGATCTCCTCCAGGATGACCGAAGCCGCGCGAAGAGGTAGTCCCGCGCCGCCGTATTCCTCCGGGATAAGCGCAGCTAGGTAACCGGCTTTGGTCAGCGCGTTGACGAACTCGGTCGGGTAGGCCTCGCGCTCTTCCAGAGCGCGCCAGTAGGCGCCCGGATAACCAGCGCAGATCCGTTTTACGCTTTCGCGAATCTCGGGATAGTCCTCGCCCAGGGTCAGGGTCAGGTTCGCGCCTTGCGGCGGGGTTTCGAGTGGGTGTCCCATCGCAGCTCCTGATCCGTGGTCACGCGGAGGCCCGGGCCGGCTCGCCGGTTGTGCGATAGTGACGGGGCAGCCCAGCGCGCGCCACCGCGCCGTACAAGTGGACCTCCGGCAGAGCCTGCGCGAGGATCTTGCGCACGGACAGCAGCCGTTCCAAGTCGACGCCCGTGCGAAGCCCCATCGAGTCGAGCATGAAGCACAGGTCGTCCATGACGATGTTCCCGCTCGCTCCCGGAGCAAACGGGCAACCGCCCAAGCCGGCGAGGGACGCATCGAACCTCCGAACGCCGACCTCGAGAGCGGCGGTGACGTTGGCCAGCCCCGTGCCGCGCGTGTCATGGAAATGCGCCGCCACGGGTACATCTCCTGCCTCCTCCATGACCGCTTTGAACACCGTTCGCACCTGGTGCGGATCGCCGTAGCCGACGGTATCTGCAACCACGACTTCATCGGCGCCGGCCTCCGCCAGCAGCGCTGCATATTTGCGCACTTCGTCGACGGAAATCCGGCCCTCGTAGGAGCAGCCCAGTGCTGTGGAGAGTCCGCCGGCTACGACCGGGCGGCGATCTCCGGGCTGCGCGTCACGCAGGGCCAGGATGCGGCGAAAGTCTTGCACCGAGTCCTCGCGCTCGCGACGCACGTTTTTGAGGTTGTGCGTGCGACTCACCGACATGACGAAGTTGAGCTTGTGCACACCAAGTGCAATGCCGCGCTCGGCGCCTTTCAAGTTTGGAATCAGCGCCGTCACCGTGAGCCCAGGAATGACCAGCGCATGGCGCGTGACCTCCTCCGCGTCGGCAAACTGCGGGATCAGCTTGGGCGGCACATAGGACGTGACCTCGATCTCCGGCACCCCTGCAGCAGCCTCAGCCTCGATCCACTCGAGCTTGCGTTGCGTGGGCAGGAAGGTGGATACCATCTGCAGGCCATCGCGCAGCCCGACTTCCCGAACCGTCACATCGATGCTCTTCATCCTTCCCTCCGGATCATAGCGAGCGTTGCTCCGAGCAAGTCCTAGTCGGTGCGTCATCGCCCGCGAAACATCGGCCTGCGCTTTTCATTGAACGCACGTACCCCCTCCAAGCGATCCTCTGTGCCAACCAGCTGATTGTAGGCTTCGATTTCGAACCGAAATGCTGTCCGCAGTTCCATTTGCAATCCGAAGTGGATCGACTTCTTCGCCTGCCGGACCGAAAGCGGCGCGTTGCCAACGATGCTGCGCGCCGTCTCGAGCACGGCAGGCAGGAGTCGACCGGGTTCGCAAACCTGGTTGAGGATGCCCCACTCGCAGGCCTGGTCGGCGCTGAAGGGCTTACCGGTCAGGATGATCTCCTTGGCGCGGCGCTCGCCCACTGCCCGCGGGAGGTTCTGCGTACCGCCGCCGCCTGGCATGATGCCAAGCGTCACCTCGGTGAGGGCAAAGCGCGCGGAACGCACGGCGTAAGCGAAATCGCACGCCAGGACCGTCTCGAGGCCTCCCCCGTAGGCGTGGCCATTGGCCGCGGCGATCACCGGGACAGGAACGTCCATCAACGACCAGTAGGCGCGCTCGAAGACTTCATGCTGCGCGCGCCAGATCTCCTGCGTCATCCCCTTGCGCTCCTTGAGGTCGGCGCCCGCGCAGAAGGCCCGATCGCCCGCACCAGTGAGAATCACGCAACGTGCATCCCCGGGATCGGCGATCAGCCGAGACCAGAGGTCGAGCAGATCGTGTCCCATTTGCGTGTTGAGCGCGTTGAGCACCTCCGGGCGATTGAGAGTGACCGCGAGCACGTGCGGTTCGGGGATCTCGGTCTTGAGCGTTGCGTAGGCTGGCAGAGTCACGGGGTCTACTCCTCGGGTCCGCGGAAGACGAGCGTTGTGTGTTCACCGATCGCCGGTGGTGCGAGCCGCGCCTCGGGGTGCTCGCCGTCGAAGCTGACGGGCAAGCCGAGCAGCTGCATGGTGCCGCGAGGCATTGGCTGCAACAGGCCGAGCGCCTGGGTCTGCGGATGCTCGACCATTTCGCGGACGTTCTGCACCGGCGCGCACGGCACACCCTCGGCATCCAGCACGGCTATCCAGTCGGCGGTTGTGCGCGTGGTCATGATCCTCTCGATCATGGCGTAGAGCTCGCTTTGATGCCGCACGCGCTGCGGGTTGTCGATAAAGCGCGGATCGCCTGCTTCTCGACTTTGATCACCTCGGCGCCGAGGTCGCCCAGGATCTGACCCGCATACGGCGCGGCAACACTATGACCGATCTCGATCACGACGACTTCGGACAGCGGCATGGTTGATGATGTGTCGGGCATCGCTTTGCCGGGTATGCCACGTTACACCGGCTGCTTGACTGCCGAGCACCGATGCGCACCAACGATATTACGCCTTGCGTGGTATGCAGACCAGGTGAGCATAAGATCGTTGCAGGTGCACTCGGTCATGGGAGGGGCCGTGGAGAGCGCGATAACCGCCCGCATGGAAGAACGGTTGAAGGTGAAAGTGCTCGGCGAATGAACCGACCTTGGCTACTCGAACTTCTACAGCGTCGCGAAACCGCTCATACTGATGCTGTGGCTGCTGCTTCTGATCACTTATGTTCCGGCGATCTCACTGTGGCTTCCACGGGCGCTGATGGGGTAAGACGATGACGGCGGCCGTCTCCGGCGTGCCCTGGTCCTCCGACTTGCGGTCGCTCGCCGCACGCTTCGGCGAAGCCCCCGCAATCACGGATGGGCAGGGCGCCAGTTTGAGCTATCGCGAACTCTGCCGCCGAGCGCACGGGCTAACAGCATATTTTATCGGCGCGGGCATCGAACTGGGGCAGCCGGTCGCCACGCTGCTCCCGAATGGGCTCGCCGCGGTCTGGGCGTCCTATGGCATCACGCTTTCGGGGGCAGCCGAGACGCCGCTCAATTGGGCCTACACGGACACCGAGATCGAGTGGAGCGCGCGCCTCGCCAAGTTCCCTCTGGTTGTGACGACCAAGCTGCGCGAGGCGTCGCTGCGAGCGATGGGCTTAGAGGTCATCGCAGTCGAGAAGCTCCGACCGACTGACGGGAATATAGAGCGCCCGCCCGTGCCGGCGGATACCTGGGGTCGGATCTCGTTCACTTCGGGTACGACCGGCCGACCCAAGGGCGTCATCTGCAGCCATGGACGGCGTTGGCTCGCGCACATCCTGCTGAAATCCACGTTGCCGTTCGTCCCAGCGCCGGGCGCACGCATCCTGCTCATGACGCCTTTCACGCACGGCGCATCCCTGCTCACGTTTGCATGGCTTGACTACGGCGGGGAGGTCATCCTGCTCGATGGGGTGGATACCGAGCAGGCGGGCGTTGTTCTGGAGCGGGGGGACGTCGCCGCCGTATTCGCACCACCGACGGTCATTGCCAAGCTTGCCGATGCTTTCGAGACGCGCCGTTTTTCGGGTGTACGCTGCGTGTTCACAGGTACCCAGACGCTCACGCCGCTGCTGTACGACAAGGCGTTCGCGATGTTCGGGCCAGTGGTGCGTGTCACCTACGGCAAGACCGAGTGCGTGAATCCCATCACCGTGCTTCTGCCCGCCGACACGCATCGGCATTTCACCGAGGAAGGGGTGAGCGGGGGTGGCTGTGTCGGCTGGCCTGCCAGCGGAGTCGAGATCTCGGTGCGCGGCGAGGACGGCAACTCGCTGCCCGCCGAGGCGACCGGGGAAGTGTGGCTGCGCGCCCGGCACATGTACCTTGGCCATATCGACGCGTCCGGCTTTCACCCCCTCGAAGCGGGGGGATGGCACCAGACTGGCGACCTCGGCCGCATCGACCTGCGTGGCCGGCTCTGGCTCGCGGGTCGCCTGGCCGACGTCATCGAGACCGGGGGCTACAAGGTCCTTCCCGAGGAGATTGAAGCAATCGTCAGCGGGATCCCGTGGTGCGAGCAGATCTGCGTAACGTCTCTGCCTTCGGAGTACTGGGGTGAGGTGATCGTCGCGGTTGCCGAGAGGGTGACCGGCGACTGGCGCAGCGAAGCCGAGCACCGGGTCGCGCAGCTCTCGAAGCACAAACGCCCCCGGGTCTACGTCGCGGTCGAAGCGCTTCCGCGCAACCCGCAGGGGAAGGTCAGCCGGCGCGAGGTGACGAAGATGGTCCTCGTGGACCACCAGCTCATCGACGGCCCACATCCACATCTCGTGGCCAAGCGCACCGTGTGAAGGTAACGTCTGTGCGCCATGCGCGAAGCTGACCATCGCGCTGCGATGCTAGACTGACGCATCCGCCTTATCGGCCTTTGCGTAACCAGGTCACGTCCGGAGCCCCTCGCCCCCTCCCACGCCCTCCCCCGCGAGCGGGGGAGGGGCGCGCCGGAGCGTGGAGCAGGGGCCCCTTTGGGGATGCGACCGCACAGGCGCGTATTAGCACGCGGCGATCCAGCGCGCTGCATCCCACTCCGGGGTCGCATCCATCGGCCACGGCCGATGGAACCTGCTCAGCCCTCCGCGGGCGCGGTGGAGGAAGATGTCAACCGATTATGCAAGGCTCAGTAACCACCGAGGTTGACCGTGTTCAGAGCACTCCTGGCTGCATGGCTGCTCGTGTCCTGCGTGCAGCTCGCGCAGGCGGCTTCGTATCCCGCGCCCGCGGAGGGCGACTACGCCATCCGCGACTTCGCCTTCGCGAGCGGAGAGGTCCTGCCCGAGCTCAAGCTCCACTACACGACGGTCGGATCGCCGGCGCTCGACGAGACCGGCCGTGTGACCAACGCCGTGCTCATCCTTCACGGCACGGGCGGAAGAGGTGGTGTCTTTTTGACGGAGCAGTTCGCCGGCACGCTGTTCGGGCCCGGGCAGCCGCTCGACGCGAAGCGCTATTACCTGATCCTGCCCGACAGCATCGGCGCGGGAAAATCGAGCAAGCCCAGCGACGGCCTGCGCGCGCGCTTCCCGCACTACACCTACGAGGACATGGTTCGTGCCCAGTATCGGTTGGTCCTGGACAAGCTCCGCGTGAACCATCTGCGGCTCATCCTCGGCGCTTCCATGGGCTGCATGCACGCCTGGTTGTGGGCCGAGACGTATCCGTACTTCATGGATGCGCTGCTGCCCATGGCCTGCCTGCCCGCACCGATCGCGGGGCGCAACCGCATGCAGCGCCGATTGATCATGGACGCGATCCGGAACGACCCAGAGTGGCGCAACGGGGATTACGACAAGCAGCCGCGCGGGTTGACGACGGCGCTGCAGATCAATTTCATCGGCACCGCGAGCGCCGAGAAACTTCAGCGCCGGGCGCCCACCGCCGCCGACGCCGACAAGCTGATGGACGAGTGGGTGCGCGAGCGGCTGGCGACTACCGACGCTAACGACTATCTGTATCAGTGGGACGCCTCCAGGGTTTATGACCCAGGGCCGGGACTGGAAAAGATCCGCGCCGAGGTCGTGGCGGTCAATTCCGCCGATGACGAGGTTAACCCGCCTGAGCTGGGCATCATGGAGCGGGAAATCGCGCGCGTGCGCCATGGGCGCTACATGCTCATCCCCGCTGGCGGGAAAACCATCGGCCACCGCACGTTCTACGTGACCGAGTTGTGGCAGGCCATCCTTCCCGAGCTGCTCGAGTCCCCCGGCGAACACTGAGCGCCACCGGCTCGGATCACCTCGGTAGAGGCGGGGTCTTGTCGGGTCAGCGCCTCGAAGGCCCTGATCGACTCGTGAGCCGCCTTGAGGTCACCGGAGTTCACCCCTCTCCCCCCGCGGGAGAGGGGCGGGGGTGAGGGACCGCGAGCTTCGGCCGCCACAGCGCGCTTGACACCCACCACCCACCCCGGCTACAGTCGCGGCATGCTTCGCTTGCTGCAGACTCGCACGATCCTCTCCCTCGCCCTTCTGGGCCTGGGTCTGCTGCTGCGCGCACCGCGCGCACACTAACCTCCCTCACATTTTGTAGTTGTCTTTCCGCGGCGCCGCCGAGGAGAGGTTTTCCTCGCCTTGCGCCAGGCCCAACGACAACCCCGCCCTCACCCCCGGATCAAGTCCGGGGCAGGCTCGACCCTCTCCCGGGGAGAGGGACCTGATCTTTGTCCGGCACGCACAGGAGACGACGATGTTGACCGACCCGTCCAAGAAGTACCGAGCCTTCACGCCGATCGCGCTGACCGATCGGACCTGGCCCTCGCGCACGATCACGCAGGTGCCCGTGTGGTGCAGCTCCGATCTGCGCGACGGCAACCAGGCTCTGATCGAGCCGATGAACGGCGAGCGCAAGCGCCGCATGTTCGACACGCTGGTCCGGGTCGGTCTCAAGGAGATCGAGGTCGCGTTCCCCTCGGCCTCGCAGACCGACTTCGCCTTCGTGCGCCACTTGATCGAAGCCGACGCCGTCCCCGATGACGTCACGATCCAGGTGCTGACCCAGGCACGCGAGGACCTGATCCTGCGCAGCTTCGAAAGCCTGCGCGGTGCCAAGCGGGCCATCATGCATGTCTACAACGCGACCTCGCCCGTGTTCCGGCGCGTGGTCTTTGCGCAGGACCGCAAGGGCGTGATGGACATCGCGGTACGCGCGGCGCGGCTCATCAAGCAGGTGGCCGACGAGCGGCCGGAGACGGCCTGGCGCTTCGAGTACAGCCCCGAGACCTTCACCGGCACCGAGCTGGAGTTCTCCCGCGACGTGTGCGACGCGGTGCTGGACGTATGGCAGCCCACGCCGCAGCGCAAAGCTATCATCAACCTGCCCGCGACAGTGGAACTGGCCACGCCCAACATCTACGCCGACCAGATCGAGTGGATGCACCGCAAGCTGAGCCGGCGCGACAGCGTCGTCCTCTCGCTCCATCCGCACAACGACCGTGGCACCGGCGTGGCGGCGGCGGAGCTCGCGCTCATGGCTGGCGCCGACCGCGTCGAGGGCTGCCTGTTTGGCAACGGCGAGCGCACCGGAAACGTGGACCTGGTGACACTTGCGCTCAACCTCTACACGCAGGGAATTCACCCCGGACTGGATTTCTCCGACATCAACGACGTTGCGCGCACGGTGGAGTACTGCAATCAGCTCCCGATCCATCCCCGCCACCCCTACGTCGGCGACCTGGTGTTCACGGCGTTCTCGGGTTCGCACCAGGACGCGATCAAGAAGGGCTTCGCCGCACAGCAGCCGGACGCGCTGTGGGAAGTGCCTTACTTGCCCATCGATCCGGTCGACGTGGGCCGCACCTACGAGTCGGTGATCCGGGTCAACAGCCAATCGGGCAAGGGCGGCGTCGCCTTCCTGCTCGAGCGCGACTACGGCATTGCGTTGCCACGGCGGTTGCAGATCGAGTTCAGCCAGGCCGTGCAGAAGGCAACCGATGCGAGCGGGACGGAGATGACGTCCGAGGAGATCTGGGGCCTGTTCCGGCAGGAGTACCTCCAAGAACGCTCACCGCTCGAGTACGTCTCCCATCATCTGTCGGAAGACCCCGCGCGCCCGAACGTGCAGAGCATCCAGGTGCGCCTGCGCGTCGACGGCGAAGAGCGCCAGCTCGAGGGCAGCGGCAACGGCCCGCTGGACGCCTTCGTGCACGCGCTCGGCGTGCCCTTCAACATCCAGGGCTACGAGGAGCGCGCGATCGGCACAGGCAGCGATGCGCGCGCGGTGGCGTTCGTCGAGGTGGGTGGCGGCGGCATGCCGGGCTCGTGCTTCGGCGTGGCGCTCCACGTCAACATCGTGACCGCGTCGCTGATGGCGGTGCTGTCGGCGGTGAACCGCGCGATCGCGCGCACAGGTGGAGGCATCAAGATGGCGGCGCCCGCGGGGGTACGCCGAGTGGCGTGATGCTGTGGATGCGCCCTGGTGCGACAGCAGCGCAATCCGAGGAATCCTCCTCAGTCAGGCGTCAGGGACTCAAGGTGCGGGGGAGCCCACGGGCTGCCCGCACCAAAGCATGGATTGCACTATTGAGAGTACGGTTGCGGGCGTGAGGCCGAAAAACTCCCGTTCTTAACCTCTATGGCCCACAGCAGCTTCACGGGCCGGAAGGCGGCAAACGGGTCACCAGCACGCGCGTGAACTTCAGCGGAGACTGGTTCCGCTTTGCATACCTCTCCCGCAGCCGGGATCTGGATAAGGCCCTTTGGGCTTGCATAGTTGAGGGTAACCGGACCGGGCCCACACTCCGCGGTTGACTTGACTTCGACCGTCACAAAGTCCTGCCCGTTTACGGTCCCAATCGCGCGCTTTCCCTCCGCCGTCGGCTCGAGGCGCGCCGTGCCGTTTCGCACGGGCAGCCCGAAGAACTCCCTCAAGGCCGCCGATGTCTTCTCTTGCGGTCCGTCATGCGCTTTACGCGAAGCGGGTAAACAGGGCACCCGCTCCTATTGGCACCGTCTCACTTCACTCTCTCCCAGTAGTCGACGAACACGCCTTCGAGAGTCGCTGTCAACTTGTCCCCTTCATACACGATGAATGGCGCATTGATGGGATGCTGGTAGGACACACGTCCGCCCTGCTTCGTAAACGGTACGCGTTTGGTTTCGCCCCCCACCGCGTAGACTGGCGGCTTTCCGCTCCCGTCGTCGAAGATTACAAGCACCGGGGTCGCGGCAACCTCCGTGTCGAACCACTCCCATTTGGAGATCTGCGATATCGACGCCGGTTTCCCGTCCGGGGTTGGCCAGAACACGATAAGCTGGTTCACTCCATTCTTGGTGGTGCCCATCCCTTGCACCGTCGGCGGCGTCTGTACCGTGCCATCCGGAAGCTTGCGCATCACTAACCGCCAGGTGCCATCGAGGTCGTCCGCGTATGCGAAGGCACACAGAGCAACGGACAAGATGAGGCCAGCCGCCAGACGCCGCGATACCGAACCAAAGAGTTCCATGACTTCCTCCCTGAAAGACGTGACTTCGTAACGAGATCCGTACCACCACGGGCCAACTCCTGCGGAATGCTTTCTGAGATCAGCTCCGCAGTTCACTGCTCGCAGCCCCTGCCCAAGCGACTAGTGGACTGCAACAGTTGGTTCTGTAGTAGCGCGTTGCATGACCCCTCACCCGGCCCTCTCCCTCCCCTCTCCCAGGCGTCTCGCGACGCTGCCCTTACCCGGCCCTCACCCTACCCTCTCCCAAGGGGAGAGGGATCATATATCTGCTGCCTCTCCCGGGGGAGAGGGACTTTATTTCTACCGGAGAGGGGGAGTATTCAGTGTTCCTCCTGAAAGCTCAGTTACAGTCCACTAGCTAGTGCAGGACCGGAAGGCGCGAGACGTGCTGCTCCACGATCTGCCAGTGTCCGCCGACCTTCGCCCAAACCAGGGTAGCGCGGAGCGTGAGTTGCGTGACCTGGCCCTTCTGATCGGTCAAGTAGAGTGCGTTATAGACGTTCTGAATGAGCAGGTCGTCGTTGTATACGCGCGTGCTCGGCTGCCGCGTGAAGAGGCGGCGCCCAGGGTACAGTTGGAACAGCTCGACGAAATACGCTCGGATCGCCTCCTTGCCTTCGATTCGGAACCCTGACAGCGAGGACGTGAGCACGGCGTTATCGGCGAAGGCCGCCGTCAAGGCCTCCGCGGTCCCCTCCTCGAACATCTTGCCTCGCGGTCCGTTGATCTGAGCCACTTCCTCGGCTGGCCCTGCCCATGATTCGGCTGCGAGGCCAACAAGGATTAGAGCGCAAAGCGTAGCAATCGATTTTTTCATGATTCCTCCTCAGGGTAGCTGATATTCCCCGCCCACGATCGGGCAGATGAAGTGGCTGGTGTTACCAATGGATTCGCAGATGAAGTTGTACCCGCCTTGAATGCCAGCGTACTTCCCGCTTCCAGAGAGATAGGTGCCTTTGGTTTTGAACTTGGCGGGGTTGGCATCCGGCTCATCAACTTGCCAGCGCAGGTTGATCTTGTCGCCGTCTTTGTCTGTGACCGAACAAAATCCACCCCCAAACGAGACCTTTCCGCTTCGATACACCACCTCACCGGTGCAGTCCCAGGCCCCGAAGTGCAAGACGCCCTGGCCAGCGTCGGTCACGCTCTGTCCCGGGAATGTGCCGGTCCAAACCACCACGTCGGGGGCGTGTTCCGTCACCTTCCCCATGCCATAGAACGTGGCAACGCCTCGGGGCTTTCCGGTCTTGGCGCCTTGCGCCTGCGCAAGCCCTCCGAAAGCGAAGATGAAGAGCAGGCTAAGCGCGAGTATCGCGCTTGCTTTCAACGGTCTCATCAGAATCTCCTGTCAAGGTTTTTAGTAAAGCCGCTGTGTGCGCGTCATGAGCTCCTGCTACCGCGGCCCCTTTTTCGTAGCAGGAAGCAACGCAGAGTGGCACAGAACGTACAGAAAGGACAGCTCTGCAGCCCGACGGTGAAACAAAGAGGGTACATCCTACGGTGCGCGGACTTACAGATCGATTACGCGAGGGGGAAATCCACTCGGCAACCGGGGAAGCAACCTTGACGACGGCATAGTCGGGTTAGCGCCTGCTATCGCTTACAGGTAGAAGGGGTAGGACGGGGAGCAAGCGCGGTCAGCCGATGAGCGTAATCGGCGTGGACGTCGCGGGGGCTTCGCACCTCGGATAGAGGGCGTCCACGAAGCGAAGCGTGTACTCGGCGCGCTGGTGCTTCTTCTGCGCGGCTTCGTCAGCCTACCAACCGCCGCCGCCTCCCCCGCCACCTCCGCCGCCCGATGAACCGCCACCCGACGAACCGCCGCCGCCGCTGCTGCCAGAGGACTCACCGGGCGCCGTGGATGCGGAGGCAATCGCGGATTCGAACGAGCCGGCCAGAGACGTAGAGAAACCGCTCACGTTGTCCAAGTCCCAGCGGTCGCCGCGATACCACCCGGGCTGGTAGCTGCCGTCGGTCTGAG